>NZ_JANSWL010000077.1:0-390316 GCF_028539135.1 Butyrivibrio sp. DSM 10294
TACATGCTGGCATGTTAAGCATTTTGACTTTATGGCCCAAACAAATATGAGGAATTAGCAATTTACGCAGTAAATTAGCGGTTTCCGAATATTTGTAGAATTGCGAGAATGACGATAGTCATGGAGCAATTCGTATATCAAATGGTGTCAAAAGATACTTTTGACACCTACATCATATATATTGAATCAGCGAAAAGGAAGAACTTAAGATATTAACATATGAATAGGAGGGTTAACATGGGATCGGTTTCTAAGGTGTATTTTACAAGAAACATCACACCGGAGCAGGTGGTAAAAATGTATGACATTCTTGGGAAAAAACTTGAAGGCAAGATTGCGGTGAAGGTACATTCCGGAGAAGAAGGCAATCAGAACTATCTTAAGCCTGAGTTTTGGAAGCCAATGGTTGAGCATGTAGGCGGAACCGTTGTAGAGTGCAACACAGCCTATGATGGTGAGAGAAACAGCACTGACAAGCATGTTAAGCTCATTAAAAAGCATGGCTGGAATGAATATTTTGTAGTGGATCTGATGGACGCAGAAGGGCCTGACGTTGAGCTGCCGATATCCCATGCTGATCATTTGAAGAGTGATCTTGTAGGGAAAAACCTTATGAACTATGATTCAATGCTTGTCCTTTCACATTTTAAGGGACATCCTATGGGCGGATATGGCGGAGCTCTTAAACAGCTCTCAATCGGATGCGCTTCCACGGCGGGAAAGGTCAATATACATTCTGCAGGAAAATATGTTAAGGCAGAAGAACAGGGCGTGGTATGGGAAGATCTTCCTCCACAGGATGCTTTTCTTGAATCAATGGCAGAAGCTGCATCGGCTGTAGTGGACCACTTCCATGGAAACATGGTATTCATCAATGTTATGAAGAATCTGTCTGTCGATTGTGATTGCTGTGCTATTGCAGAAGATCCTTGCATGGCAGATGTAGGCATTCTTGCATCCACGGATCCCATTGCAATAGACAGAGCATGTATGGATCTGATCTATAAATCTGAGGATCCGGGAAAAGACCATTTCCTTGAAAGAGTACAGACAAGGAATGGCGAGCATACCATTGATGCAGCTGCCAAGATGGGCTTTGGCGTAAAGGAATATGAACTTATAACTATTTAAGCCCCTGCGCTGTTATAATGCCTAAGGCCGTAGTTCCAGAGCAGATATGCCGCGATACCGGTAATCACAGCAATTAGTGGTGATAGATAAGCATATTCCGGGTGGGGCAAACTTTTTCCTAGAAGGCTTGCCACAGGGTAATAGCCGGTAAAGGCATAGGGGATGATGAAGGTAAGAAGGAATCCGATTCCTTTGCCATAAATAGTGACAGGATAGTCCGTATAATTTTTTAACCCATGATTGTTATTGGTGAGGAGAGATACTATCTCCTCACTTTTTACTGCCCAAAAGCTGACAGCGCCGGTAAAAATTGTGATGGCAGAAAATATCACAAAGGAAGAGAGAATGTTTATTGCATAGTACAAGACAGCATAGACAGCCCATTCAATGGCTAGCGACCTCATACTGTAGATCCAGAAAAACACGGACAAAACCAGGCGGGGTATGAAGGTATACTGGAACTGCTGCAGCACCATATACAGCATGGGGCCTATGGGCCTTGTGAGATAGAGGTCAAATTTGCCGGTGCGGATCAGCTGGCCCATATCCTTCATGGGGCTCCAGAAAAAGAAGCAGCTAAGGCTGTAGGTCAGCCAGCTGGTGGTAAACATGAATAGGACTTCATTCTGCGTCCATCCAGCGATATTGTCGAAATTATGGAATATGACCATAAATCCCGCGAAGTACACACCTATCTGGATCGTGTTGGCGATTAGTTCAAAAACGAGAGAAAAGTGATAAGCCAGCTTCCCTTTCATATATATGATCACAAAATGTCTGTACATTTTAAGCAGATACATGATTCAGCCTCCCTGAATTACAAGTTTATTTTTTCCTACTATCCAAACAGCTTCCGATACCAGAAACAAAACAGCAAGCCAAATAAGCTGAATGAATATATTTTCGCAGATACTCTCATAAGACATTGGGGTGGTAATGAGGGTGACCGGTATTCCATATATTGCCCGGAAGGGAAGAAACATGTTTATCACGGTGAGAACCCGCGGGAACATTGCAGCAGGAATCCAGGACCCGGACAGGAGCTTGTAAATCGCTGCCAGTAGCATGTTCAGCGGCCAGGTGACGATCAGCCAGAAGGCCATCTGACCAATTATCAGGGAATATAAAAACTGGATCAGATAGGCCAGAATTATGGACAGAAATCCGTACAGCAGCTGCTCCCGGCAGATAAGCTCTCCATGGTAAAAGATGGAAATCAATATCCCAAGCGGCAGAGTATAGATCATAATTCTTGCAATGCTCGTTCCGATATGTTTGGCGAATATCATTGATCTATAGCCAAGCGGACGTATCAGCTGATTCGCCACATCCCCGGACTGAATCTGGTTATTGATCCATGCTATAACATCACATTCCATAAATGTGGATATTACGGTGGCCACAATGATATACCTTATGGTTTCATCCTGGCTTAAAGGGATATTTTTGCCTGTATTGGAGGAAAAAAGCCCGGTCCACAGAGCATACTGCATATACAGATAAACAATCTTAGCGAGAAAATTCGCCCATACAGAGTTCAGATACGCTGTATGTTCTTTTATTCCGATTATTGCCAGATCAGCATATTTTCGCATTTCCTTCTTCTCCTGCCAGATAGATTTTTTTGATAATCTCTTCCAGATCTGTGGTCCGGTAAATACTCTTTAGCTTTGGGAGAGTACCGTCATAAATAAGAGAACCCTTGTCGATAATGATCATCTTCTCACACAGGGATTCGATATCTGAAACATCATGTGTGGTCAGAATGATGGTGGTGTGCCTTTCTTCGTTTGTCTTTTTGATAAACTGCCTTATTCGCTCTTTTGACAGCACATCGATTCCGATGGTGGGCTCATCCAAAAAGAGAATATCAGGGTTGTAGATAAGCGATGCCGTCAGGTCAGCTTTCATGCGCTGGCCCAGGCTTAGGAGCCTTGGGGGCTGATTTATGAACTCATCCAGCCCAAGAATCTCAGTAAAAACAGCCATGTTTTCTTTATAAACGTCATTTGGAACACGGTACATGTCCCTAAAGAGTTTCAGGGAATCAATGACCGGAATATCCCAGCACAGAACGCTTTTTTGCCCAAAGACTACACCGGTTTTCATCATGATCTCTTTCCGGTTCTTTTTGAAATTCAATCCGTCTATGGAAACAGAGCCGTTATCAGGCACAAGAATTCCTGTCATCATCTTTATGGTGGTGGACTTGCCTGCCCCGTTAGGGCCGATGAAGCCTATGATTTCTCCGTCGGGAATGGTAAAAGAGATATTGTCCACAGCGAGCTTTTTTTGCCCGTGCTTTAGTCTGTAGATTTTTGTCAGGTTATTAACCTCTATGCTCATAGCCTGTTCCTCCTTGCCACAAGTGTGACAGTGCATATATAACTTGCTTTTATGTGTTCTTAAATGTACAATAGCATCAAACGATATATCAGTAAAATCGAAATAACAGATTGTAACCATCAAAAATATTGATATATATAAGAGGGCGATATGAATAACACACAGCTTGAGACCTTTTTGAAAATTGTTGAGACCGGGAGCTTTACAGCTACCGCAAATATGCTGGGATATGCCCAGTCAACCGTGACGACGCAGATCAAGCTCCTGGAAGATGAGTTTGGATGCCTTCTTTTCGAGAGACTTGGTAAGTCCCTTGTTCTGACTACCGAGGGAGAGAAGCTCATAGCCTATGCGGAGCAGATGTTGCAGCTTCAGAGGCAGATGCTGCTGGAGGTATCAGCTGCGGAGATTCCTTCCGGCATTATTAAGATTGGTGTTTCGGAGTCGCTATGCTACAAGCATTTTCCGGAGAACCTTATGGAATACAAGAAAAAATATCCCGGAATGGACATACGGATCCAGTTCATAGATCATGATACTTTCCCCGGACTTTTAAAGAATGGAGCGCTGGATCTGGTATACACCTTAAACCCGCTTATAGAGAATCCTGAGCTCAAACTGATCCACAAGAAGAAAGAGTCCCTTGCCTTTTTTGCAAGACCGGATCATCCAATTGCTAAAATGAAGAAGGTAAAAGAGGAGGATCTTGCTAACGTTCCCCTTCTTATCACATCCCATACCTGTAGCTTCAGACGTATGCTTCTTGATGACTTCTCAAGGCATGGCGTAACACCTAAGATCGAGCTTGAGACCAGCAGCAAGGAAATCCTCAAGGCCTTTGCCATGAACGGTCTTGGAATCGCCTTTATGCCTGCCATGACAGCAGAGGTTGAAATACATGAAAAGAAGCTTAAGAAGATTGACTGGGCAGGCGATGACTTTCCAATCTATTCTCAAGTTTTTGTCCACAAGGATAAACATCAGAACAGAGCGATAGAAGAACTGGTGGGATTGATTGTGAAAGGCTAGGAGTTATCAGTGAATTCCTGATTGCCTTTGGTGACCTATGTGGTACAATCATAGTATCAAAGCGACTTCAAGGGGCATACTCTATGGAAATTCTTGTAAACATCAAACAGCTTGGTAAAAGAAAAAGCAAGATCAATCAGCAGCAATTTCATATCGAAAATAAACCGGACACTGTAGCAGACCTGATCAGGGAATGTGTCAGTACCTGTGTAAAAGAATATAATGACCGCTTCGAAAAAGGAGATAACCCGCAGCCATTGTCACAGCAGCAGATCGACGATATGAGCGAGATCGGCAAGATTGCCTTTGGAATTAATTATGGGGAGAAAAAGGCAGACAGGGATAAGGCAATAGAGGATGCACTCCTTGCCTACGAGGACGGTCTTTTTCGTATCTTCATCGGAGAGGAAGATGCGGGGGATAAGGATAGCAAAGTGAATATTGAAGAAGGAACGGAGGTCACATTTATCCGCCTGGTAATGCTTGCGGGCAGAATGTGGTGAAAAAAGGTTAAAGGGAAGGTTATAGAAAATGGATTTTCGAAAAAAGTCAGATGACAAAATAAAAGTTTTACAGGAGGAGCTCAGGGGCTTTGTCTGTTCCTGTGACTATAACAAAGAAAAGTCACCTCTGTTTTTTAAGTTTGTAGACCATATTTCTCAGGGCAAAGCCCCTTCTGAGTTTATCAAAAGTAGCGCATCAGGCCTTTTCGGCGAGTTTATAAACCCACAGTTTGAAAAGCATGTTTATTATACTCTGGACCACCTGCATGAGTGGATATATCAGCATGGCATGGGAAGAAGATCCCTTAGGACCAGAGATCCGTATATTATTGCTGAGAATTCCATTGAGAAACTCAAGGAGTTCGGCACAGACAATTTTGTGGACTGCGATATCTGTGAGTATATCAAAAAGGACCTTCCGGAGGCTGAAAAGCATTACAGAAGCTATGATAATTACGTTTCCAGAGGCTGTGTCACGGATATCATGACAGCGGAGATTGATTTCGGGAACGATGAGCTTATAGGTCTTATCAAGGATTCTATCAATGGCGAAAATGATATTCGATTTGAAAGAAGCTTCATCTACGCAATTGTAAGGAGCCATGATCAGGGACTGTATGAGGAGCTGGGCAAGCTCCTTAAGGCTGCAGGGCTCCAGGAAGGTCTTCGCCAGGCAATCTGCGAGACCATGGATGAGGGAACGCCGGAAGCCTTTATATATCTTAACAAGATCATCATTGATAACAATTTCATCAGATTTTCTTCGGTAAAAAGAGCCTTTGCTGTATGGCTCTGCTTCTGGAACTATGACAATACCAAGATGGAACGCATCAGTAATAAGATGGCGGACTATGTCTATGACTGCATTTCGGATGAAAAAAAGCGTGAAGAATACCTTGCCTCAGAAGACTCCATGAAGATGCATATCGCGCTGTGGGCCATAGGATTCTATGAGGTTCGGGATCTTATTGCCAGGATCCGTGATATTTCTGCCAATGGTTCCAAGCATCAGATAATGACTGCAGCCTACACTATGGGGATTCTGGGTAACAGCAGACTTTACCACATGGCAAGTAAGCCCGTGGTGGAAGCGCATCACGATGATATAGATATCATGGTGGGATGTTTTAAGCCTTTTTTCATGTCCAGGTCAAGTTATTACGGCAAATGGGATGAGGGCGGTATCGCTGATTATTTTGAGGATGAAGATGAGGCTGTAAGATTCTATGGATACATGAGGGAGCTGTATAACCTTATTCCGGGAAAAGGAATAACCTGCGATCCCTATATATTCGAATGGAACAAGGACTCACTTGCAAAGGGCGATGTTACTATCAAGATGGCATATATCGCCAAGAAGCTCGGGAACAATGAAATGCTCGATGAGATCTGCGGAATGCTTAAGGAGGCAGATCCCTACTGTAGACTGTGGGTCATCAGAGATGTACTTAACAAACCTGCTACAACAATGCAGTTTGATACTCTTGTGGCTGCTCTTGCTGATAAATCAGATTCTGTACGTTTTCAAGCTTATAAAATAGTTGCGGAAAATACGCAGAAACTAGCTCCGGCGCATTATCTTCAGATGGAGTCTCTCCTCAGATATAAGGCTGCGGATGCAAGGGAAAACCTGATAAAGCTTTTGATGGGCAGAGGCGACGCAGATATAGAGGCCACTGTGGCAAGGCTTTTATCCGATAAAAAAGAAGAGAAGAGAACAGCAGCTTTGGATATGGTAATGACCCTTTCCAAGGATGAAACCAAAAAAGTTCTCTATGAAAAATGCCTTAAGCACGCATCAAATATAAAGGATCCTTCCTCATCAGAGAAGATCCTTCTGGCAAACTTCATTCCGGAGATGTCCGATACACATGACGAAAACAGTGCGGAAGAGATTCTTTACTCAGAAGAAGATTTCTATGAACCGGAGGAACTTGATGCAAATCTTTTTCAAGAGCATGTGAAAGTATTCATGGATTATTTTCCCGACTCGGAACTTGAGAGCTTTTTGAAAAGAGGAACAGCAGAAAAAGGCCTTATCGGTAAAATTGTTGATGTTGTCCGAGGCAAAAAAGACTGTTCAACATATCTGCAGGCCTGTAAGGACCTTGAGAATCTTGGCGAGTTTATAAAGCTTCATGAAAAGGATGAATATACCGACAGAACCGGAGAGAAGCAGATTATTGGCTGCGATTCCAGAATCTTTGGGATTCTTGATAAGGATTACAATCTGGTCGTACCACTGATGGAACTCTGGGAACAGTATTTTGCAGAGCATATACCGGATAAGAGGCGCATTCTCAGAATGTATGCAATGACTGCGGATTATCTTTTCAGGAGTATAACCAATTTTTATTCCACAGAGGCTGTGGACAAGCTGTACGGACAAGGCTTTTCCAATAAGCCCGCTTGTATCTATGCAGAGCACAGTAAGAGAATACTCGAAGCAATCATTAAAGAATATGTAACCACGGAGGAGCTTCAGAGTCTTGCCATAGCGCTGGCCTGGTTCTTTGTTAAGGGTAATTCCATAGATCCACAGTTTATCAGGAGTATAACTACAGCCAGCCATTACACTGAGGGTATTTCAGATGTCAGGATTAACCGACTTCTTTCCAAAATCGACCGTATGGATGATAAGACTTTGCAGCTGACATTCCCGCTTTTTACAAGGTTGTATTATATTCACAGGGAGTTTAAGCCAAAGATCAGGTCTTTGGATGATAAAGCTTCGGGAAACAGATTCAATAACAGAGGAAAATATCCTTCGTATATGGTCATTGAACCGAAGCTTGCAATTTATGCAGCGTATAAAGGGATTATTACGCGGCAGCAGATGTACAAAATTCTTTTTGAAGATGATCTGGGTGCTGCCCTCAGGTTCCTGTCGTCAGCCATTACGATTATTCGGGAGAAGGACAGGCTCGTTTCCACAAGGGCTAGGGACTACTGGAAGAAGACCATTGGTAAAATACTGGAGCAGCATGGTGAAGAGGGATATCTGCAGCTTATAGATGAAGCTTACGATAAGGTTTTGGGAAAAGTACTGCCTGTGGAGCTAAGACGCGGCGACACCATGACAGAATATTCCAAAGCTGTAAGCAATATTTCAAGAATATACGGTGCGGAGAATTTTGTGGCAATTCTATCTGCTCTTGGTAAAGATAAGTTTGAGCGTTATGAGTTCTGTTCCACAGAGACTAAGAAGGGAGCGTTATCCCATCTGCTGGCAGTCTGCGTTCCCGGGCCCGATGATAATGCAGACAGGCTTAAGGTACTGCTTGCGGGTACGGATATTACTGAAAAGAGACTTGTTGAGGCCTCTGTTTATTCTCCCGAGTGGCTTGAAATAGTAGAGGAATACCTTGGGTGGAAGGGTTATATCTCTACCTGCTATTACTTCATGGCCCATATGAAAAGTGATGAATATGGCCGTGACGCAGATCCTAAGAAGGATGCCATAATAGCAAGATATACACCTCTTACCTCTGAGGAATTAAGCGACGGAGCCTTCGATATTGAGTGGTTCAGAAGTGCCTTCGAGGAGCTGGGAGAAGAGCATTTTAACCTTGTTTATGATGCCGCTAAGTATATCTGCGACGGAGCAAGACATGCCCGAGCCCGCAAATACGCTGATGCTGCTCTTGGAAGATATACCCCTGATGAACTTAAGGAGATAGTAGCTGATAAGAGAAACAAAGACTTCCTGATGGCATATCCCCTTATTCCACTTAAGAGTGAGGACGACATCTGCGAAAGATATCAGTACCTTCAGCAGTTCCTTAAGGAGAGTAAGAACTTTGGCGCCCAGAGGATTGTCAGCGAGGGCAAGGCAGTTGCCATGGCAATGCAGAATCTTGCAAACAATGCAGGCTTCAGTGATGTTACAAGACTTACCCTTAGGATGGAAACGAAGGTTATGGAAGACTCCAGGGAGGTCTTCGAGGATATAGAGGTTGAGGGCGTTCTCTTAAGACTGAGCGTTGATGAATTTGGTAAGACAGAGGTTGTTGTAAACAAGGATGGCAAAACACTTAAGTCTATTCCCGCCAAGATAAAGAAGAACGACAAAGTTAAGGCACTGTTGGAGACTAAAAAGAGTTTCACAGAGCAGTATCGCAGAACCAGGTTAATGTTTGAGCAGGCTATGGAAGAGGGAACAACCTTCACTGCTAAAGAACTTACTCTTTTAGAGGACAATCCAATAGTATCCCCTATCGTAAAATCACTTCTTTTTATTGAAGAAGGAAGTGGCAGATTGGGCTTCATCAATGGCGGTAAACTCTCAGATCATGAGGGGAAAGAGATCAGTCTTAAGGAAGAGGCAGAGCTTAAGGTTGCTCATCCATATCATATTTATAAGGATGGTCATTGGAGTGAGTATCAGAAGCTCCTGTTTGATAATAAGACAGTTCAGCCCTTCAAGCAGATTTTCAGAGAGCTGTACATCAAGACCTCAGAAGAACTTGAGATGGAAGATACCAGAAGGTATTCAGGCAATCAGATCCAGCCTAAGAAGACTCTTGCCTGCCTCAAGGGACGCCGCTGGGTGGCAGATATAGACTTCGGCATTCAGAAGGTTTATTACAAAGAGAATATCATCGCCACAATATATGCTCTGGCAGACTGGTTCTCCCCTGCGGATATAGAAGCGCCGACTGTTGAATGGGTTTCTTTTATGGACAGAAAGACCTGGGAGCCCATAAGGATTAAGGATATCCCCGACATTATCTTTTCTGAGGTAATGAGAGATGTGGATCTTGCAGTCAGTGTTGCTCATGCAGGCGGCGTTGATCCTGAAACAAGCCATTCTACAATTGAGATGAGAGCAGCACTTGTAGAGTTTACACTTCCGCTGTTTAAGCTTACGAATGTAACCATTGAAAAAAATCACGCTCACATTCAGGGAAAATATGGTAACTACTCGGTGCATCTCGGAAGCGGTGTGGTTCATAAAATGGGTGGTAGTATGATAAATATTTTACCGGTACATTCTCAGCACAGGGGCAAAATGTTCCTTCCTTTTGCCGATGAGGATCCAAAGACTTCAGAGATAATAACAAAAATCCTGTTTTTGGCGGAAGATGGCAAAATTAAGGATCCGTCTATACTTGAGCAAATTAGATAAGGCAAGAATTATCATTGAATAACGGTCACAAATGTGTTATAGTACGTGTGAATTTCTACGCAGTTACATTATATGTGGCTTACTAGTATTATCGGTAGGTCGTTTTTTTATCCTAAGTACTGAAATTTTATTCTTGAAAAAGAGGGGTAATTATGAACGAAAATTTTGATGCTACAAGTAAGGATAATGTTACTACAAAGGAAGATGCAGATGTATTAACTGAATTAAGGGATCTGACCAGGAAGAAGCTTAGGCTTCAATATATATCCACCGCATGCATAGGGGGTATGCTCGCGGTATTGATTATATCAGTACTTGTTATGGTGCCAAGAGTCAGCACAACACTTGCTCATATTAATAATGTTGCCGCCAAGGCGGAGGAATCACTTGCCAAGGCGCAGGAGTCCATTGAACAGATTAACGATATGACTAAGAGCATGGAACAGGCCAGCAGTAACCTTAACAAGCTCGTCGATGAGAATGGGGAATCATTGGGAGCGGCCATCAAATCCATGACTGAAGTCGATTATGAAGGACTCAATCAGGCAATCAAGGACCTGCAGGATGCAATTGGTCCCATGGCAAATTTTATGAACAGGTTTAGATAATTATATATATCTACATTTTCTTTTGGGGAGAAAAATAAAGTTTTGTGGGAGGAGTTCTCAAGACATGAAGAATTACGTAGTTAGAAGATTGTTGGTGGGAGCATTGGCTTTGACCACTTTTTTCTCCACCTTTGAGTCGGCTGTAGTGTTTACAGTTGACGGAGAAACCGCTATTGCAGCCGAGTATCAGAGTGATGACTCAGACTGCTCATTAAAAGACATTTCTTTTGCAGAGAAATCAGACTCTGCATCTGAAGGTTCGGCTCCTGAGGCGTCTGAAGACGCATCTGCCGAAAGTTCACAGGATAACAATACACAGGTATCCGCAGAATCTTCATCAGAAAGTTCTGCAGAGGCTTCATCAGAGAGCTCCTCAGAGAGCTCCTCAGAGGGTCCCGAAGAGAGCCCTTCAGAGGCATCAACGGAGAGCTCTGTAGAAGTATCGCCCAAGGCTCCCGAAGAGCCGGGGAATGCTTCATCAGAGAGCACTTCTATAGAACCTGCCGCTGAGGAATCCTCTGCCGCAGCATCTTCTGCAGAAGATGCCGCAGATGAGGCTTCATCTGAATCATCAGAGGACGCATCTTCATCTTCCTCTTCTGAGGAGACACCTTCTGAGAATAAGCCTTCAGAAGAATATCATGCAGCCAACGATCTCAATAATCCTGAATTTGGAATAGTTGATAACTTTGAGCTTCCGGATGAAATCGGGGATATCAATGAGGAGATCACACTTTCCTTTGATTTCCATGTATTCGATGCCGAGGCTATTCCTGATGGTATATTTACATATACACTTCCGGATGAACTTGATTTTTCCGGTATTCTTGGCAAGGAAATTGAGGTAAGGGATGGTGATGTGCTGATTGGTAAGGCAGTGTTTACCGATCCTCATGTCATTACTTTTATAATCGATAAGAAGTATCTTGAGAATAAGCCCAATGGAATAAACGGCAGTGTAAAACTTGAGTGCAAGATAGCAGATGCCGGCAATCACGGCGATGAACCCATCAGAATTGAGTTCCCGGGTGAGCAGGTTAAGGTTATCACAGTGAAGAAACCTGTTATCACAGCTACCAAGGCTCCTGTGGTTATCAGTTCAGGAGAAGCGAGCTTCGAGGTTGTTTTTGATGTATCAGCAGATACAGATGATTTCACCATCACTGATGTTCTTGGAGAGAACCTTGAGTTTGTACCCGGTTCCTGGACCTTTAAAACATCGAATTACGGCAAAGTTCCGGCTACCTTCAGTCTTGCTGACAGTCACACTCTTAACGTTAATGTCGGAAAAATAAAAAAAGGCAAATATGTTCTTTTCTATAGAGTCAAGGCAACCAAGCTTCAGGACGCTGTAGCAACCGATGCTATTGAAAAAGGCTATGGAAATACTGCTACGTGGCAGTGGAAGGGCTGCACCGGTGAGCATGAAGTTATCAGTTATGCAACCTGCTCAATCAAACACGACTGGTTAAGAAAGAATCGTATCGGTGCGATTTCCGCAGACGGAGTAGCAGGCTGGTACGTCTATATTAACAACGGAAGCCGCCAGGAGATGGCCGGCAAAAAATTGGTGGATATCCTTGATAGCAGAATGGAATTCTCATCAATGTCCGTTGAGGTTGAATACTCTCTTGATGGTAAGATCTGGAGACATTATGACTATGCTACAGACATCAGCAAGGACGGTGATAACTGGAAGCTTCAGTACACATTCCCGGATGATGCACCTGCTTATGGTTACAGACTCAAATATTATACTAAGATAACTAATCTTCCTACTGACACAATTGTGTATAGCAACAGTGTATATCTGTATGATGGTGACACACTTTTGGATGAAGCTACTGAGAAGAATGGATATTATCATGTGGGTAAATTTGATTCCCGCATTGAGAAGAATGTCCTTGAAAGAGATAACGCGACAGGTATCGTTACCTGGATCTCAGAATTTACCGTAAACGGTGAAAGAGCTAATTATCCTATCACCATTAAGGACAATATTGCTCCTGCAGTAGCTGAGTTTGCGGGTAAGAAGATCGGAGTTAAGATGCTTGAGGGCATCGAGCTTGTTAAGGTGAATGAGGACAATACAACAACTCCCATCACCAAATTTAAGGTTACCTATGGTGAGTCATCCTTTACTCTTACCGTAGATAAGCTTGTGCCCGGCAGCTACAGATTGTACTACAAGACACAGCACTATTACGGATCTGAGGGCGACCTTTCATTCCCTCAGGGAAGTACAATTGATATTATCAACCATACAGAACTTATCATCGATGGCAGAAAGGTCCAGGATGATGCATCTTATCCCATCACAACAGAGGGACTTCCTCTTATGAAGGAAGCTCTTAAGGGATATTCTGAGAATGGTCGTTACATTATTCCATGGAAGGTCTATATCAACAAGAATGAGCTGGGACAGACCAATGGAGATATTGAGAGCGGTGCCAAGGCCACAGTAACCGAGATACTTCCTGACAAGCTCCGGTACCTTGCCGGATCTACTGTTATTACCAAGGCCGACGGAACAACATTTGGTGTTGAACCTGTAGCAGAGAAATCTGCCGAGCTTGGTGATGTTCTTAAGTGGAACTTCACTTGGGAGAAGGCCGGAGATAACTACTATGTACTTGAGTTCAAGTCCTATGTAAAGGATGAGTATCTGAGCGAAATCAAGAAGATGGCTCAGGACGATGGTACAGCCACAGTATCTTTTGATAATAATGTTATTGCAACCGTAGGTGGCAGCATCGGTGGAACCAATGCCAGCGCTGTTGAGGAGTTCAAGTTCCTTAAGAAGACTGCGGGATTTGACGAGAATACTCAGCAGATCGAATATGAGATCGTGGTTAACAGAGAGGCTGTTGATCTCAAGGCCGACAGTGATACTCTTGTTCTCGGAGATACACTTAAGAACGGCTTCTTCGTGGAAGACAGTCTTAAGGTATACTACTACGGAACAGAGACAGAGGTTGATCTTGGTGAGAACGGCGTTGGAGTATCCTATGACCGCAAGACCTTCAAGATAACTGTTCCTGACAGCACCGCACTTCTTGTAAAATATGCTGTTAAGGCAGATACGGATTACGGCACTGATATTGGTGATTCCAAGGTTGAGGTAGAGGTTTCAAATACAGCGACACTCTACGGCGATATTGAGAACTCCTCCAAGGTCGATAAGCAGTACGCTGTAAAAGATGTTCAGGCTAAGATCACCAGCAGTAAGGGCAGCGTCAAGGTTGTTAAGGTCGATGCAGATGAACCTTCCAAGGGTCTTGATGGATGTAAGATCGGCCTGTACAGAGTTGATCTTAAGACCGGTGAGAGCAGCCTTGTGGTAGAGAAGACCACTGATGATATTGACTATAGCGTAGTATTTGATGTAGACGGCAAATACAACTCACTTATTTTTGATACACTGTACTATTATCAGGAAATTGAAGCTCCCACGGGATACATAGGTGATTACACCAAGCATTATTTTGTCTTCAAGGCAACCAAGTTTGACAAGGTAGATTCTCAGATAAGAGCATTCCTGACTGAGGAAGAATATGATAAGCTTGAGATTATCGTGGTTGATAAGAACAATGTTTATCATGAATTCAACTTTACGAACAAGAAGAAAACGGAGCCCGGGCCTGATCCCACACCGGATCCCGATCCTACACCGGATCCTGAGCCCAAGCCGGATCCTAAGCCCGATCCACAGCCTACACCCGCTCCTAAGCCCACACCTACACCCAAGCCAAATCCGGAACCTGCACCGGAACCGACTACGGAGACTGAGCCTACACAGGGCGTGGTTGTAACCACATCTGAGAGCAGCGTTATTCCTGATCTTCCTGAGGTTCTCGGAGCCTACAGAGATGACCTTGATCTTCCGGAAGTTCTGGGAGCAAGAAGAGGAGAGACCTCAGACAGAGATATGACATCCTCTTACATTATTTTGCTGATGGCGCTTGTGGTACTTGCCGGTACTTTGACTAAAGTGTTTAAAGAGACTAGAATTAGAAAGAAATCATAATTTTAGCATTTATGCTTTGGAAGGGGGACAACATGGACAGAAAGCAGGCAGAAGATAAGATTAAGGAACTTGCTAAGGAAGTAACAGAGGCGGCAGAACCGGTTATCAGAGACTTAAAGACCAAGGCCGAGCCTGTTTATGGTGAAGTTAAGACCAAGGCTGAGCCTGTGATCAAGAAGGTTAAAGAGACAGCGGCTCCCGCTGCGGAGGTAGTCAGGAAGAGATCACAGAAGGCCACTAAGGTTGCCAAGGCAGTAGGACAGGATATCACTCTTCGAGCTGCCAAGCACAGATGCAAGGAAGAGGTTTTTGTTCAGTACAACAGTCATGAACTTAGGACCACAGATATTATTGAGAAGGCTAAGAAGGATTTCGTCAGCCGTGGCCACAACATCACGGATATTAAGGAGATTCAGGTTTATATCAAGCCTTCGGACAATGCGGCTTATTATGTTGTAAACCACAGCGAAACAGGCAGGGTTGGATTTTAATGGCAATTGAGTTAAGTACTTTTTTTAATCTGATGCATTATGAATACGGAGAAGCCTTCTTTGGCAGCTACAAGGGAATGAGATACAGACTGGCAAGAGAGCCTCTTGAGAATGTCAAATTCGTTCCCGTGGACCAGAGAGGACCGGCATCACTTCTTGCGACGGTATGGCCGGAGCCCTATTCCTATGCACAGACAGATAAGGCTCTTATGACCTCTGAGGAATTCGAGGTTTCACAGGAGGGACTTGAACAGGCAGTGGCCTGGTTCAATCAGCAATATGAAGAGAGGATCGCCCTTTGGAGCAATCCGGAACAAATTGTTTAAAATTTTTTGAAAAATAAAAAGGATTTTGAAATCCCACGTCGAATAATTAAGATGTGGGATTTCTTTTTTTAACATTGGACAAAAAAGGATGAGCTAAAATTGAAAATTCGCGAACAACTTGAAGAACGAGAGACCAGAATCTTAAGTAAACATGCTACTCTCAGCATGAATTCCAAAGGTAGGGAAAGAGAAGAGAAGCCTTGTGACATCAGGCCTTGTTTTCAGCGCGACAGGGACAGGATACTTTATTCCAAGTCCTTCAGACGCCTCAAGGACAAGACCCAGGTCTTCCTGTCTCCTGACGGTGATCATTACAGAACCAGAATGACCCATACCCTTGAGGTATCACAGAATGCCAGAACCATAGCCAAGGCTCTGATGCTCAATGAGGACCTGGCTGAGGCAATTGCACTGGGCCATGACCTGGGACATACCCCTTTTGGACACGCAGGCGAGAGAGCGCTTAATGATGTCAATCCGGGAGGCTTTAGGCACAACGAGCAGAGTCTTCGCATTGTGGAGAAGCTGGAGAACTACGGAATCGGTCTTAATCTGACCTGGGAAGTAAGAGATGGTATTCTTAATCACGAGATGAACTTAACACCGGGGACCCTTGAGGGCAAGGTGGTAAGGCTATCCGATAAGATTGCATATATGCATCACGACATGGATGATGCCATAAGAGGTGGGATCCTCAGTGAAGAGGACGTGCCTGCGGACCTTCGCAGGGTAATAGGTGAGTCCAAGAGAGAATGGCTTGATACCTTTATCCATGACATAATTTCCAACAGCATGGACAAGGACAACATTCAGATGTCGGATGAGATCTATGATGCATTTCATAAGCTCAGGAAGTTTATGTTTGAAAGAGTATATACCAACCCGATTGCCAAGAGTCAGGAAGGCAAGGTTGAAGATATGATCAAGACTTTGTACAGCTACTATCTTGACCATATAGACAAGATTCCCGAGTATCTCAAGAAGATGATGGATGAAGGGGAAGCCAAAGAGAGAGCTGTCTGTGATTATGTCAGCTCCATGACTGACAGATATGCGGTTGCGGTTTTTGAAGAAATATATGTGCCTCGTTCCTGGGGCGTTTTGTAGTAGTTTTTGGGGATGAAAAGAGGAGAGTCAGTTGCGTTATTCTGAGGAAATATTGGAAGAAGTGCGCTCACGGAATGATATTGTGGATGTCATAGGTCAATATGTCCATCTGCAAAAGAAGGGAGCAAATTATTTCGGACTGTGTCCGTTTCATAATGAAAAATCCGGTTCTTTCTCTGTTTCGGGCCACAAGCAGATGTATTACTGCTTCGGCTGCGGAGCCGGCGGAAATGTCATTTCTTTTTTGATGAAATATGACAATCTGACCTTTCAGGAAGCAGTAAAGCAGTTGGCGGACAGAGCCGGCATCAAGCTTCCGGAGGAGGATGACTCCCCCGCGGCCAAGGCTATGCGGGACAAGCGTCAGATACTCCTTGATATCAACAAGGAGGCTGCCAAGTATTACTATTATCAGCTCCGAGGCAGAACCGGTGAGAAGGGGCTTGAGTATTTCAGAAAGAGAGAGCTGACGGATGAGACCCTTCAGCATTTTGGACTGGGCTACGCCAATGTTACCAGCGATGATCTGGTGAAGCATTTGCGGGGCCTTGGCTACAAGGACAGTCAGATAATAGAAGCAGGTCTTGCGTCCCACGACGATAAGTTCGGGACTCATGATAAATTTTGGAACAGAGTTATGTTTCCGATTCAGGATGCTTCCAACAAGGTCATCGGCTTTGGCGGAAGAGTAATGGGAGATGGCAAGCCCAAGTACCTGAATTCGCCGGAGACGATGATCTTTGACAAGAGCCGAAATCTCTTCGGCCTTAATTATGCCAAGAACTCCAGAG
This sequence comes from Butyrivibrio sp. DSM 10294, assembly GCF_028539135.1. Classification (NCBI taxonomy): domain Bacteria; kingdom Bacillati; phylum Bacillota; class Clostridia; order Lachnospirales; family Lachnospiraceae; genus Butyrivibrio; species Butyrivibrio sp. DSM 10294. Next base: position 17,488 of record NZ_JANSWL010000077.1, read on the forward strand.
CAGGTTACATGATAATCTGTGAGGGTTACATGGATGTTATAGCCATGCATCAGGCTGGCTTTAACATGGCGGTGGCTTCCCTTGGAACAGCTTTTACCACGGGGCAGGCCATGCTGCTTAAAAGATATACAGATGAAGTCATCCTATCCTACGACAGCGATGAAGCCGGTACCAAGGCAGCGCTAAGGGGAATAGGAATCCTTAAGGAAGTGGGAATCAAGGGCAAGGTCCTTAACCTGCAGCCCCACAAGGATCCCGATGAATTCATCAAAAACGAAGGCAGGGAAGCCTTCGAGGAGAGGATCAAGAATGCCGAGAATCCATTTTTCTTCGAAGTAAGGATATTGGAGAGAGCGCATGACATGTCCGATCCGGATTCCAAGACCTCTTTTTACAAAGAAATAGCCAAGAAGCTATGCGAATTCGAAGAGGCTCTGGAGAGAGAAAATTACATACAGGCGGTGGCCGCAAGGTACAACATTCCGGTGGATGACCTGCGGCGCATGGTTACCGGATTTGCAAACCGTGGCGGAATAGTAAGGCCTGCAGAGAGACCCAAAACAGGCATTCAGAAGAAGATGACTCCCGAGGACGGTGCAAAGAAGAACCAAAGACTCCTTCTTACGTGGCTTACGGATGAGCCGGGTCTTTACCCCAAGGTGATAAAGTACGTGTCACCCGAAGATTTTTCGGATGATCTGTACAGGAGAGTAGCCGGGGAATTATTTGAAGGACTAAAGAGCGGTGGATTCTCCCCCGCGGCAATACTGGATCATTTCCGGGATGAAACGGAACACGCCCAGGTGGCGGAGATGTTTAATACCAACCTGGTGGACATCGAGACCAGGGATCAGAGGAAGAAGGCTTTCCACGATATCATCTACGGCGTCAAGCTGGCAGGATACGAGAGGCAGAAAAAAGAGTTAAAACCTGACGATCCCCAATATCTCATCAAGACTATCCAGGGGAAAAAGGATCTGGAAAAACTCTCACATACGGAAATATCACCGGACGACTAATTTACACAAAAACAATTAGAAAAGGAAAGATAAAAAAATGGCAAAGAAAGAAACTGTAAGCAAGGATACCGAGAAAGCAATAAAGTCAGCTGCCAAGACTACCAAGTCTGCCGCAGCGAAAACAACAAAAGAAGATACAAAGGCTAAGAAGACCTCCAAGAAGGCAGCAGAAGCCGAGGAAGAGGTTAAAGAGACCAAGACAAGGAAGACCTCCAAGAAGGCAGCAGAGGCTGAGGAAGAGGTTAAGGAGCCTAAGGCTAAGAAGACCTCCAAGAAGGCAGCAGAGGCCGAGGAAGAGGTTAAGGAGCCTAAGGCTAAGAAGGCCTCCAAGAAGGCAGCAGAGGCTGAGGAAGAGGTTAAGGAGCCCAAGACCAGAAAGACCTCCAAGAAGGCAGCAAAGGCAGAGTCTGAGGATGCTCCCAAGGTATCAGCAGACGGAGAGCTTGACGAAGCCACAAGAGAAGTATTCACCCAGAGAATCAAGGATATACTTCTTCTTGCAAAGAAAAAGAAAAACGTACTTGAGTACGCAGAGATAAATGATTTCTTCACTGATCTTAATCTCAATGAAGAACAGCTTGATAACGTACTTGAGGTTCTTGAGAACTCCGGAATCGATGTTCTCAAGGTATCCGAGAGTGACGATGATGATGTTATTCCCGATGACGACGATATGCTCATTTCCGATGAGGATGAAGTTGATATGGAGAATATCGACCTCTCTGTTCCCGATGGAATCAGCATTGAGGATCCTGTAAGAATGTACCTCAAGGAGATCGGTAAGGTTCCTCTTCTTACAGCTGAGCAGGAAATTGACCTTGCCAAGGCTATGGAAGCCGGAATCGATGCCGAGAAGGAGATCGAGGAAGATAAGGGCAAGAACAAGATGACAGAGGCCAGAAGAAAAGAGCTGGATGCTATCATCTATGAAGGTAACGAAGCCAAGAAGCGTCTTGCAGAAGCTAACCTTCGTCTTGTTGTAAGTATTGCAAAGAGATATGTTGGCCGTGGAATGCTGTTCCTGGATCTTATCCAGGAGGGTAACCTTGGTCTTATCAAGGCTGTAGAGAAGTTTGATTTCCGTAAGGGCTTCAAGTTCTCAACCTATGCTACATGGTGGATCAGACAGGCTATCACAAGAGCCATCGCCGACCAGGCCAGAACCATCCGTATTCCTGTACACATGGTTGAGACCATCAACAAGCTCATCAGAGTCAGCCGTCAGCTCCTTCAGGAACTGGGCCGTGAGCCGCTTCCCGAGGAAGTTGCCAAGGAGATGAACATGCCTGTTGAGCGTGTACGCGAGATCCTCAAGATTTCCCAGGAGCCTGTATCCCTTGAGACACCTATCGGTGAGGAGGAAGACAGCCATCTTGGTGATTTCATCCAGGACGACAACGTGCCTGTACCTGCCGACGCAGCTGCATTCACACTTCTTAAGGAGCAGCTTGTGGAGGTTCTCGGAACTTTGACAGAGCGTGAGCAGAAGGTTCTCCGTCTTCGTTTTGGTCTTGATGACGGCAGAGCAAGAACCCTTGAAGAGGTAGGAAAAGAGTTCAACGTAACCCGTGAGCGTATCCGTCAGATCGAGGCCAAGGCTCTCAGAAAGCTTCGTCATCCCAGCCGCAGCCGCAAGCTTAAGGATTATCTTGACTGATGAATATTGAAGGAAAAATGTCGCAAAGGCTGATAACCATTGCGGAGATGTTAAGAGGGGAACACCCGGTGGCCACAGCAGCTGATGTAGGCTGTGACCACGGATATGTTTCCATATATCTTGTTCAGAACAATATAGCAGATAAAGCCATTGCAATGGATGTGAGAAAGGGCCCCTTGTCAGGAGCTCTTTCAAATATTAAGGACTATGGTTATGAAGACAGGATAACCACGAGACTATCTGATGGTCTTAAGGAGCTTGGTGAAGGGGAAGCAGATGCTCTTGTTATTGCAGGAATGGGAGGAGGCCTTATGGTCAGAATCCTAAGTGACTGTGACATCAATAAGCTTGGCATTAAGAAGGCTGTTTTGCAGCCCCAGTCAGAGCTCTGTGAATTCAGGCGCTATATCAGAGGCAAGGGCTATTCAATAGTCCGGGAGCAGGTTGTCCTTGAGGATGGAAAATATTATTTTCCCATGGAGATTGATTTTACCGATGGCTCCAAGGACAGATCGGCAGAGTGTGTGGCAGAGCTTATGGAGAAGACAGGGTGCGATAAAGAGTGCGCCGAGAGCCTCTGTGACCGCTTCGGAGAGTCCAATATTCTTCGCAAAGACGCTCTTTTAAGAGATTTCGTAAGTCATGGAACGACTGTAAACGAATCTATTCTGAAGAGCCTTTCCAGGGAAGAACATCCGGAGAGATATGAACAGGTGGCTTCAGAAAACGAAGAGAACGGAAGGCTTCTTTTTTATCTGAATAATTAAAGAATCAGGAGGCAAATATATGCCTATAGTTACAATAAACGGGGTTTCAAAAGAATACGACAAGGGAACATCCTTTGAGACTATTGCAAAGGAATATCAGAAGGACTTTCCCTGCAAGATTGCGGCCGTTATATTTAACGGCAAGATAAGAGAGCTGTTTAAGGCTGTTAAAAAGGACGGCGAGCTCTCTTTTGTCACCTTTGCGGACAGCATCGGCTATGAGACCATGAGAAGGACTGCGGTGATGATACTGATCAAGGCGGTTCGTGATGTGGCGGGCGTCGGCAGCAATGTTAAGATCAAGGTGGAGTTTACTATCGGCAACGGATATTACTGCACAGTGGTTGGCGTGCCTGTAACCGATGAGTTTGCCGCCAAGGTCACAGAGAGATATCAGGAGCTGGTTGACGCGGATATTCAGATCACCAAGAAGGTATATCCCCTTGATGATGCCATAGAGATCTTCAGAAATCAGGGCATGGATGACAAGGTAGCACTTCTGAAATACCGCAGAAGTTCTGAAATCAACGTCTACAGAATTGATGATCTCTATGATTATTTCTTTGGCTATATGCTGCCCAGAACCTCTTATATCGAGAAGTTCAGGGTGGATAAGTATCACGACGGCCTGATGCTGACGCTCCCCACAAAAAAGAATCCGGGTGAGCTGGTGGTATCAGAGCCCAGAGAAAAGCTCTTTAATACCATGATGCTGGCCAGTGACTGGGGCAGCATGATGGGAATATCAAACGTGGGCGATCTTAACAACATGGTCTGCTCCGGCAGGATCAATGAGATGATGCTGGTGCAGGAAGCGCTGCAGGAGAGCAAGATCGCGGACATCGCCAGGAAGATATTCCAGAGAGTTGACGTCAAATTCGTTATGATTGCAGGTCCCAGCTCCTCCGGCAAAACAAGTTTTGCCAACAGATTGTCAATTCAGCTTCGTACCTACGGACTGGTGCCGCATCCCATAAGCCTTGACAACTACTTTGTAAACAGAGAGGATACACCTCTAAGCGAAGACGGCAGTTATAATTTCGAATGTCTTGAGGCTCTTGATGTTGAGCGTTTTAATCAGGATATGACAAGGCTCCTTAAAGGCGAGAGAGTTGAAATGCCCGAGTTTAACTTTGTTACCGGCAAAAGGGAGATGAACGGAGAGTTCATGCAGCTTGGCAAAAATGATGTGCTGGTGATCGAGGGAATTCACGGACTTAATGAAAAGATGAGTTATTCACTTCCAAGTGAGTCCAAGTTTAAGATCTATATCAGTGCTCTTACAACCTTGAGTATTGACGATCATAACAGAATACCTACAACAGACGGCAGACTCCTTAGAAGAATCGTAAGGGATGCCAGAACAAGAGGCGCTTCCGCCAAGAAGACCATCAGCATGTGGGGCTCAGTAAGAGCCGGCGAGGAGGCCAATATCTTCCCCTTCCAGGAAGGCGCGGATGAGATGTTCAACTCAGCTCAGATCTACGAGCTGGCAGTTATCAAGCCCTTCGCAGAGCCTCTTTTGTTCAACATCGGTAAGGATGAACCGGAGTATTATGAGGCCAAGAGACTTCTTAAGTTCCTTGACTATTTCGTCAGTGTAGACAGTTCCATGCTTCCCAAGAACTCCATCTGCAGAGAGTTCGTCGGAGGAAGCTGCTTCAAAGTCTGATAATTTACTATAGTAAAGTGACAGGCACTTTGTTCCGCTAAAGTGCCTGTCACTTTTTTTTACTAAAGTCTGCAACATTTTGGCTCTTCTCTTTGTATATATAGTAGGAAGGCAATTTATGTTATACTGTCTAAGGAGTGCGGACTTATTGGTTAAGGTTCGCGGGATATGGAAAAAGAGTTGAGGACAGTAAACATGGTTATGACTAAAAATGGCGAATATATGCCATATGGCGGCCTTCTGTGGGAACTTCCCGGATTACTTGGGAGTGCTGTAGGGAAAATAAGGAAGCTTGCTTTATCTTTATTTGCTGCGCCAGCTAAGGTGGACAGGCCTGTGGCAGGGGCGACGGCAGCGGAGAGAGCAGGATTACTTATTGATAGATATGGCAACAATATTCTCAGAATGGCTTATTCCTATCTGCATAATATGAGCGACGCAGAGGATATTCTGCAGGATACTTTGATCCAGTTTATCAAGAACGATCCGGCCTTCGATAGCAGCGAGCATGAGAAGGCATGGCTTCTTCGTGTGGCAGCCAATCTCAGTAAGAACAAGATCCAGTACAACAAGCTTAGAGAAACCGACGAGCTGGCTGAGGAACTGACAGGAGAGGAACAGGACGACCTTGCCTTCGTATGGGATGCGGTAAAAGAGCTCCCGGAGAACTACAGGGAAGTTGTTCATCTTTTTTACCAGGAGGGCTATGCTACTAAGGAGATAGCTGAGATTCTTGGCAAAAATGAGTCAACAGTGCGCTCGGATCTTCGAAGGGGAAGAGAGAAATTAAAAGAAATTCTGAAGGAGGCGTATGACTTTGAGTAAATATAATGAAGTTATGGATAAAGTCAAAGTTACTGACGATATGAAAAAGCGCATCCTTCAAAACATTGAGGATACGAACTTTGATGACGTTAAGACTTTTGAATCGGTTCCCAAAAAAGAAAAAAAGGAAAACAAGATAATAAGTTTTGTAAGGACCTACGGCGCAGTTGCCGCTATGTTCGCAGTGGTACTGGTGGGTGCTTACGCAGTATTTGGCAACATGTCCGGCAGGAAATCCATGGAATCAGCTACGTCCGAAGCACCTGCTGCAACCTATGAAATGGCTGAGGAGACAACAGAAGCAGCTTATGCGGATGAAGAAGCAGCTACAGATGAGGCAGCTCCGATCATGGGAGCTCAGGGAGGTGATGCTGTGAATTCAGCGCCAATGATGGAACCATCTGCTATGCCAGCTCCCGCTGCTCCGTCCAAGAATGATAAGACTAAAGACACTGCCAAAAATGAGTCAGTTGAAACAGAGCAGGATGAAATGGAAGTTCCGAGCATGGTGACGGAATTTGCATCCGCCAAGGAATTGTCCGCTGAAGCAGGTGGAACAATAACCGATATCGACAGCCTTCTTAATGCGTCAACCGAGAATCATTACCTTCTGTATGACAGCGGTATGATGGAGATCAATTATTATATTGACGGAGGAAATGTATATTACAGAGTGGCCTCCGAGGAAGCTGCTTCCGAGTATGTAAACGGCGATATCGCAGGTGATTTTATTGATTATTCGACCAAGACCGTAAGAACCATAAACGGAGTGGAGGTTACCCTTCAGGGTACGGAAACTGCCTTCAATGCCGCAGGCTGGGAAAAAGATGGAGTGCACTACTGCCTTCTTCATGAAAAAGGCCTTGATGACAGCGCTATGACAGAGCTTCTTATTGAAATACTCGGTAAGTGATTTTTTCGTTGACTTTTAAGTGTATCAGAATATAATACTTATGAGCAGGATGGATGATCGCTGCCATGCAAACGAAAGGGCATGGGAGAGGAAAGTCCGGGCTTCGCAGGGCAGGATGCCAGATAACGTCTGGTGGAGGTGACTCCCAGGATAGTGCAACAGAGATATACCGCGTACTAAATGAGGCGGGCGACCATGACAAGATGGGACATATTCATGCTTGCATGAAATATGTCACAGATTGGAAGGGGCATGCGGCGAATGCCGCGTAACGAGGAATGCTTGCATTCCGAGTGACCGCCGTACTACCTCATGTGCGTAAGGGTGGAAAGGCAGTGTAAGAGACTACCGTGCTGGTGGTAACATCAGTAGCCATGTAAACCCCATCCGAAGCAAGACCGAACAGAAAGCTATGAGCCGGCCCGGTTCGCTTTCAGGTGGGTCGCTTGAGGCTGTCGGCGACGGCAGTCCTAGATAGATGATCATTCACGACATAACCCGGCTTACAGTTCTGCTCATATAGTTTAAAAAGGCGGTCTTCTGCGGCTTATATATGCGCCCAATCCTCCGATGATGGGAAAAATAATCAAATCGGATTGGTCACATATATAAGCCGCAGAGGACCGCCTTTTTCTATATAAGCTGCGCAATCTTTTTGGTGGCTCTTTTGGGTAGACAAAACCGGAGCGAGTGGGTAAAATGTAAGAAATATGAAAGCACTTACATTGTGTCAAGATTTGCAAGATTTTGATGCAAAAATGAACTGACAAAGAAAAAAATATACTATATGATACAAGAGTCAATGATAAAAGAGCCTGATAAAGGGCTATATTTATAAAACTATTTACCGGTTTTGCCGGAGAAGGTGGAGGAAAAATGGAACTTAGAACTGCATGTTCACCTAAGGACGAGAAGTATTACGACACCAAGAGACTGAGAGAGGAATTCCTTATCGATGATCTTTTTCAGCCTGATACCATCAAGCTTGTTTACAGCCATATCGACAGAATCATCACAGGTTCAGCTGTGCCTGTAAAAGAGGAGCTTAAGCTTACAGCAGGAGATGAGCTTCGTGCTGAGTACTTCCTGCAGAGACGTGAGATGGGTGTTATCAATATCGGCGGCGCCGGTGTAATCACCATCGACGGCAAGAAATATGACGTTGACTACAAGCAGGGAATGTACATCGGAATGGGGGCAAAGGATGTTTCTTTTGCCAGCGCAGATGCGTCCAAGCCTGCTAAATTCTATATCAACAGTGCACCTGCACACAAGACTTATCCTACAGTTCTCATTAAGAGAGAAGGAACTCCTTCAGAGGACGTTGTCATCATCAAGGATGAGAACAAGAAGGAACTTGGAAGTCTTGAGGGTGCAAATCACAGAGTTATCAACAAGTACATACTTCCCGGTCAGGTTGAGACCTGCCAGCTGGAGATGGGTATGACAGAGCTTAAGCCCGGCAGCGTATGGAACACAATGCCTTGTCACACACATGACCGCAGAATGGAAGTATATCTTTACTTCGATATTCCCGAGGATGCAATGGTAATGCACTTCATGGGAGAACCTCAGGAAACAAGACATATTATCATGAGAAACGAGCAGGCTGTAATAAGCCCCAGCTGGTCAATTCACTCAGGCTGCGGCACACAGGCCTACACCTTCATCTGGGGAATGGTTGGAGAGAACCAGGACTTCGATGATATGGATGACTGCGCAATGCAGGATTTAATGTAAAACTAATAACATCAAATATATTTAGGAGGGATTTACAATGGGAGACTTTTTAAAGAATTTTTCACTTGAAGGAAAAGTAGCATGGATCACAGGCGCTTCTTACGGCCTTGGACTTGCTTATGCAGTAGCTTTCGCAGAGAGCGGAGCTAAGATCGTTTTCAACGATATCAATCAGGACCTTGTTGATAAGGGACTTGCTGAGTACGCTAAGCGCGGCATCGAAGTTTACGGCGCGGTTTGCGACGTAACAAATGAGGAGCAGGTTCAGAAGTTCGTTGCTGACGTTAAGGAGAAGGTTGGTTCAATCGACATCCTCGTTAACAACGCTGGTATCATCAAGAGAATTCCTATGCACGAGATGACTCTTAAGGAGTGGAACCAGGTTATCGACGTAGACCTTACAGGTCCTTTCGTATGCGCTAAGGCAGTTCTTCCTGACATGATGGAGAAGAGATCAGGTAAGATCATCAACGCCTGCTCAATGATGTCTGAGTTCGGACGTGAGACAGTATCTGCTTACGCAGCTGCTAAGGGCGGACTTAAGATGCTTACAAGAAACATCTGCTCTGAGTATGGTCAGTACAACATCCAGTGCAACGCTATCGGACCCGGCTACATCGCAACACCTCAGACAGCTCCTCTTCGTAAGAGGCAGGAAGATGGATCAATGCATCCTTTTGACAGATTCATCCGTTCCAAGACACCCGCTCAGAGATGGGGCAAGACAGAGGACCTTATGGGACTTGCTGTATTCCTTGCATCACCTGCATCTGATTTCATCAACGGTCAGGTAGTTTACATCGATGGCGGTATCTCAGCTTACATCGGACAGGATCCTTCTAACCTTGATCCTGCTAAGATGGAGTTCGTAGACGAGGAAGACGCACAGTAATCTTGATTAACAATGTCTCAAGTTCAATGTGCAATTGTGCTTGCACAGAATTGCACATTTGAATTTGAGATATGCCCACCAATGAGGGAAAAAGACATACGAATGAATATGAGTATGTCGATTTCCGAATGGATGGAGCGATTACGAGAACGAAGTGGAGTAATCGCGGTGTTAATCAATATGAATAGATTAATTAAGATAAAGAAAGGCAATAAAAATGGATAAGATTTGCGAAGAGTTATACAAAATCGGTATTGTTCCCGTAATCGCTATTGACGATGCTAAGGACGCAGTACCTCTTGCTGAGGCACTTATAAAGGGAGGACTTCCCGCTGCTGAGGTTACCTTCCGTACAGCAGCTGCTGAGGAGGCAATCAGACTTATCTCTGAGAAGTTCCCTGAGATGATCGTTGGTGCAGGTACAGTTCTCAATGCTGAGCAGGCAGACAGAGCTAAGGCTGCAGGTGCTAAGTTCATCGTTAGCCCCGGTTTCAACAGATCAAACGTTGAGTACATTCAGTCAATCGGAGTACCGGTTGTTCCCGGAACAGCAACTCCCGGTGAAGTAGAGCAGGCTATCGAGCTTGGTCTTGACTGTGTTAAGTTCTTCCCTGCTGAGCAGAACGGCGGTATCGCCAAGATCAAGGCTATGGCAGCACCTTACACAAAGATGCACTTCATGCCTACAGGCGGTATCAACAAGAACAACCTCAATGATTACCTTTCATTCAATAAGGTATTCTGCTGCGGTGGTAGCTGGATGGTTAAGAAGGATCTTATCGCTGCAGGTAAGTTCGATGAGATCGAGGCTATGACAAGAGATGCAGTTAATGCAATGCTTGGCTTCACAATGAAGCACGTTGGAATCAACCAGCCTGATGAGGCTTCTGCAGTTGCTACAGCTGAGAAGTTCGACAATCTCTTTGGCTTTACCAAGAAGGTTGGTAACTCTTCAGTATTCGCAGGTTCAGTAGTTGAGGTTATGAAGTCTCAGGGACGTGGAACATGCGGACACATCGCAATCGGAACCAACAACGTAGACAGAGCTGTTTACCACCTTGGCAAGCAGGGCGTTAAGTTCGATGAGAGCTCATTTGCATATGATGCAGAGGGCCACCTTAAGGTTGCTTACCTTGCAGATGACTTCGGCGGATTCGCAGTACATCTTGTAAAAAACTAAGTTAAACTGATTTTTTTAAAAGAAAAGAGGATATAAATCATGTCAAAGAAAGTTGTTACATTTGGTGAGATCATGCTTCGTCTTCAGCCTGATAACTATTTAAGATTCGTTCAGGTTGATCATCTTGAGGCTACATTCGGCGGCGGTGAGGCTAACGTTTCAGTTTCACTTGCTAACTATGGCCTTGATTCAGTATACGTTACAAAGCTTCCTAAGCACGAGATCGGACAGGCAGCTGTTAACTCTCTTAGAAAGTACGGCGTTGACACCTCCAAGATCACAAGAGGCGGCGACAGAGTAGGTATCTACTACAACGAGAAGGGTGCTTCACAGAGAGGCTCAAAGTGCATCTATGACAGAGCACATTCAGCAATCGCTGAGGCTGTTCCTTCAGATTTCGACTGGGATGATATCTTCCAGGGTGCAGAGTGGTTCCACTTCACAGGCATCACTCCCGCTGTAAGTGATTCTCTCGCAGCTATCACTCTTGAGGCTTGTAAGAAGGCTAAGGAGCACGGTCTTACAGTATCCTGCGACCTTAACTACAGAGGAAAGCTCTGGAGCAAGGAGAAGGCAGGCAAGGTTATGGCTGAGCTTTGCCAGTATGTTGATGTATGTATCGCTAACGAGGAGGATGCTAATGATGTATTCGGTATCGCAGCTTCTTCAACAGACGTTACAACAGGTAAGCTTAACAGAGAGGGCTACATCGAGGTAGCTCAGAAGCTTACAGAGAGATTTGGTTTCAAGAAGGTTGCTATCACACTTCGTGAGTCTATCTCAGCTAATGACAACAACTGGAGCGCAATGCTCTACACAGATGGTCAGGCTTACTTCTCAAAGAAGTATGCACTTCACATCGTTGACCGTGTAGGCGGCGGTGATTCCTTCGGCGGTGGACTTATCTACAGCTGCGTAAACTGCTTCGATCCTCAGGCTACAATCGAGTTTGCTGTAGCAGCATCTGCTCTTAAGCACTCAATCGAAGGCGACTTCAACCTTGTAACCGTTGATGAGGTTAACAAGCTTGCAGGCGGCGACGGATCAGGTCGTATTCAGCGATAATCGCTTATTGAGTTTTTCGAATTTATAATGAGACCATACTTCTTTAACCGAGGAGTATGGTCTTTTTTTTATGCAGCTGTGTTTGGTTTATCAAAATATAATAATTGCAAACATGATAATTTTAGAAGCCGGATAGTATAATGTACTTGTAGTATTATGCGGTAATATGCACAGAATTGGCAATTGGTGACGGAATGAAGATTAGCAAAGCTCTCGATACATTTTTTCTGTATTGTGTAGTGATCATTATCCTTATAACTGCATATTTTGCTGAAAAAGTATCTTCGGAGAACAGAGTGGATTCCACGGTGGAGGATGAGATAAGCCTTACCGGCGCAAGACTCTCCGATGAGCTCTATGGAAGTGTGCGCAAAACCGGTGAATGGAGAAGATTCGGAAGTACCAGCAGCCAGTTCGAATTCGTGATAAAGAACCTGGGAAGTGAGGCTATTACCAATTGGAGATTGTATCTTGAGGTTCCTGAGGATACAACCATAGACAGCAGCTGGAACATAGAATTGTCCAAGGACAGCAGGAACAATCTTTTGCTGTTTATTCCCCAGAATGCAAATATTACTATTAAGCCCGGAGATAATCTGGAATTCGGAGCAGTGGTGAGATCAAAAAAAACGATCGATCCCTCAGTACTTCATATAATAGGTTATAAAGCCGCCGGGAGAAATAATATCATCAAGAATTTAATCCTGTTTATGATACTGGTGTGGCTTGTGGCCTTCGTAGGCTACCTTGTTACAAGGTTCAATCTCCGAAACTATCGTGAGAGGCAGAAGAACGACGTAAGGATCATTCTCCAGTCTATGAATACTTTCATAAGCTTTATTGATGCCAAAGACCCCTATACCCGAGGCCATTCCAGGAGAGTAGCCATGTACGCAGCGGAGATCGCCAAGCGAATGGAATTGTCTGAGGATGAGGTTCAGAATATCTATTACGGTGGACTTCTTCATGATGCCGGCAAAATAAGTATTCCCGATGCTGTGCTCAATAAACCCGGCAAGCTTACAGACGAGGAGAGAAAGACTATACAGAGTCACACGGTGGCAGGTGGCAAGATGCTCAAGCAGCTCTCCTCCATAAAGGGGATTCGTGAGATCGCTCTGTACCATCATGAGAGATATGACGGAAAAGGCTATCCTGAGGGACTTAAGGGAGATAAGATCCCGATATATGCAAGGATTGTCGGAGTTGCGGATTCCTATGACGCCATGTCAAGCAACAGAGTATACAGAAGGCATCTTAACAAAGATGAGATAATTGAAGAGATACAGCAGGGCTCCGGAACTCAGTTTGACCCGGATATAGTTAAATACATGGTGGATATGATAAATGACGGATATGTAAACGTTGTTAAGATGGAAACAGCAGAAAATGAAGACGGGACCAATGACATTCATATCCATGAAGAAGATCTGCCGGGTGTATATATGGGATTCTGATAAAATCCTGTTGACATAGCCGTAAATATCACATATGATTGAATTGAAATCGGTTTCAGACAGTCCCCAAGACTCGGAGTATTTATGGAAAAAGTTAGACTGAACACCGGTAAGACAATTACAATCTATGATATAGCCAAGGAGGCCGGAGTCTCGGCTTCTACAGTTTCCCGTGTCCTTACTGGCAGTGCTTCGGTGCGCCAGGAGAAGAAGCAGAGGATACAGGAGATTATCGATAAGTATAATTTCAAGCCCAATGCACTTGCCAAGGGGCTTTCCGATACTGCCACCAATACCATTGGTATCATCGCAGCGGATGTCAGAAACCCTTATTATTCGGCGCTATTCGTGGCCTGCGAACTGGCGGCTGAGAAGGCAGGCTATAACGTGGCTCTGGCTAATTCCCTTAATGAAAAAGAAAAAGAGATCAAAATGCTTGACTTCTATCTTCAGCAGAAGATGGATGCCATCATTCTTATGGGCGGAAGAGTAGACGACCTTATTACCGATGACGCTTATGCCGAGAAGGTCAGGAATGTCTGCAAGACTACACCTGTCATAGTTACCGGCAAGCTTGATAAGGCGCCTGTTCACTGCGTAACTATTGATGAGGCAGAGGGAATGAACCTGGTAATGCAGCATCTCATCAATCTGGGGCATGAGAAGATTGCGCTGGTGGGCGGTGAGATGAAGGTTGCATCAACCTATTATAAGTATCAGCGCTATCAGGAGAATCTCAAAAAGTACGGTATAGAAGTACGTGGCGAATACGTTGTAAACGGCAGCTACGACCCGGATGCGGGCTATATGGCCACCAACAGGATCCTGGATATGCAGGACAAGCCCACTGCTATCATAGCCATCAATGACTTTGCAGCCAGTGGAGCTCTTAGGAGCATAAGAGAACATCATCTTCATGTTCCCAAGGATATTTCGGTAATAAGCTTCGACAACACCTACATCACCGATCTTACGGTACCCAAGCTTACCAGCATTGATTACAATTATGAGGACTACGGCGAGAAGCTGATAAATACAGCGATTGCGGTCTCCAAGGGGGAGAAGGTGGATGATATGCAGATGGTTACACCAAGTCTTGTCCTCAGGGATAGCACCGGTTCCTGCAAGAAATGATTTCTACGAAAACAAAAGTTTCTGAAACGGATTTCAAACTTTGAATCGTATCTTTGTATACAATATACAGCAATATAAACAAAAATGAGAGGAAACAGACAGATATGTTTCCTCTTTTTTGTTGTAAATGTACAAAATTGCAATCGGTTTCAAAAATGAGGTTGACGTATTGTTGTGATTAATGATTAAATTAAAATATGAAATCGGTTGCAAATAGTAAAGTTGCACAATAACGGGGACTGTGTGAGATTTCTGCAATCGTCAGTAAGTGGGAGGCTCTAATGGGTAAAAAGACTAATTCATCTTCTACTACAGGAATAAAAAAGCGCGGAGTGCTGGAGACTTTGTGGAGATACAGAGTGCTGGAGCTGATGTGCCTTCCTGCAGTAATCTTTTTCTTTATGTTCAGCTACATGCCGATGCCCGGTATCTGGGTTGCATTCGTTAAGTACAACTACAGAGACGGAATATTTGGAAGTAAATTTGTGGGACTTAAGAATTTCGAGTTCCTGGCTGAATCAGGTAAGCTTTTTGATCTTACCAAGAACACAATCCTGTACAACATAGCATTTATCATCCTGGGTAATTTCTTGGCAATCCTTGTTGCTATTCTTCTTAATGAGATGCAGAGCAAGATGTTCAAGAAGGTTTCCCAGACAATGATGTTCCTGCCTTACTTCATTTCTCAGGTTCTTGTAGGTATTCTTGTTTACAACCTTTTAAACTATGACTACGGTTTTGTTAACGAGATCCTTGCATCAATGGGAAGAGAGAAGTGGGGGCCCTATTCGGATCCATCGGCCTGGCCGGTTATCCTGGTAATCGTTCATCTCTGGCAGCAGACAGGTTACAACTCAGTTGTATACTTCGCAGCCATCTGCGGAATCGATGCTGAGATCATAGAGGCAGCCAAGGTTGACGGTGCCAATGCTTTCCAGAAGATCAGATACATCATTCTTCCCGGACTTAAGCCTACAATAGTTATCCTTCTTCTTTTCGCTCTCGGCGGAATCGTAAAAGGTAACTTCGGTCTGTTCTACAACATCATCGGTACCAACTCTCTTCTGTATCCTACAACGGATATCATTGAGACTTATGTATACCGTGCGACTATAACGGACTTCAATTTCTCAACTGCTTCGGCCGTTGGTCTGTATCAGTCAATTATCGGATTTGTAATGGTTATGCTGGTCAACTTCATTGTTAAGAAGATTGATCCTGACTATTCATTATTCTAAAGAAGGGAGGTCGGAAAAATGTCTAAGAACAATCAGCCGATTGAAATGACAGGCGTAAAAGTTAAGCTTGGCGTTTCGGATATTATCATCAGAGCTTTTGGATATATACTGATCACCTTTTATGCACTTGCATGTATATTTCCTTTTTTGATCATTATCGGTACATCTTTTACAAGTGAAACAATAATAAGAGCTGAGGGTGTACAGCTTATTCCCAAGGAATTCACCACCAAGTCCTATGAAATGGTTATGAGGGGCGGAATGATCTGGAAGAGCTACGGTCTTACCATTACCCTTACTCTTTGCGGAACAATAGTCGGACTTCTTGTCATCGCCATGACAGGTTACGCCCTTCAGAGAAAGGATTTCCCATTAAGAAATGTGATCTCCTTCTACATCTACTTTACATCACTGTTTTCAGCCGGACTTGCTCCTTACTACCTGCTGATGACGCAGACCTATAAGCTCAACGACAGCTACCTGGCAGTATTTTTCCCTCTGCTGATGTCGCCCTGGCTTATCATCCTGATGAAGAACTTTGTTAAGGCTATCCCTCATGAGATCACCGAATCCGGTAAGATTGACGGAGCAGGAGATATGGTTATCTTCACAAGACTCATTCTTCCGATGCTTAAGCCGGCACTTGCTACGATCGGACTTTTCCTTGCACTGGGATATTGGAATGAGTGGTATCAGTCATCACTGTTCCTTAGCTCCAGGATCGCAGTTAAGCCTCTTCAGTTCCAGCTGTACAAGGTAGTTAACGAGGTTCAGTCCCTTAAGAATTCAATCGCGGGACAGTACATCACACTTACTGATGTGCCTACAGAGTCCCTTAAGATGGCAACCGCAGTTATGGCTACAGGTCCTATCGTATTCCTGTATCCTTTCGTTCAGAAGTACTTCATTGGCGGTATCACCGTAGGTGCGGTAAAGGGCTGATGGGGTGAGTAACTAATTGTAAATGCAACTCCGGAGCGGAGTTCAGATATTTTTCTTATAAAAAGGAGGATTCAAATGAAGAAAAAGTTATTAGCAACATTACTTAGCGCCAGCATGGTAATGGGTATTGCAGCTTGCGGTTCATCAGACGGCGGTGCAACTACACCTGCAAGCACTGACACTGCTAACACAGAAACACAGACACAGACACAGACAACAACAGACACAACAACTGCAGATGCAGGATCACAGGAAACAGCATCAGCAATTGACACTTCTGAGCACGTAGTTATCACATATATGACAACCGGTGGTGCTCCAGAAGGAAACATGACAGATGAGATGCTCAGCCAGCTCAATGCCATCCTTACAGAAAAGGTTAATGCTGAGCTTGAGATCTACTACATCGACTGGACAGATTATCTTTCCAACTACAACCTGACACTTGCACGTATGGATGGCACAGTAGACCTTGTTGGTACAGCTTCTGACTGGCTGGATGCATGGCCTAATGCCAAGAACGGTGCTTTCCTTGAGCTCTCTGAGGATATGCTCAAGACCTACGCTCCTAAGACTTGGGAGAGCGTATCACCTGAGCACTGGGATCTCTGCAAATATGATGGCAATATCTATCTTATGCCTGAGGACAATTATGCACAGTGGACCAACCACGGCTACGCATATCGTCTTGATTGGGCTAAGGAAGCAGGACTCGCTGACGGCGTAAAGAGCTGGGAAGACCTTACAACATACTTCAAGTATGTAAAAGAGACATATCCTGATGTTATTCCTTGGGATTCAGACGGCACACAGTATGGCCAGATGGTAAGCGGTTGGATCGTATCACATTCTAACTATGTACCGATCGACGGTATCAATTCAGGCGCTATGTGGGGCGGCAAGAAGGATGACCTTTACACAGTATATTCACCTTTCATGACAGATACAGACTCTCTTGTAGAGTATGCTAAGATGATGAAGGAGTGGGATGAGATCGGCGTTTGGAAGACAGACGTTCTCAACAACACAGCTTCTGATAACAGAGAAGATTACAAGATCGGCCGTGTAGCAGCTGAGCAGCACCACACACAGACTTGGACAGACCTTTGCTCACACAAGGACGGATACACAATCTATGACGATCCTAACGCAGAGACAGGCTTCTTCTACTTCGGTGAAGAGACAGGCAACATCGTAGCTCTTTCAATCACTCACGGTGCAATGGCAGTTTCAGCTGCTTCCAAGAACCCTGAGAGAGCACTTATGGTTTATGACCTCCTCAGAAACGATCCTGAGTGCTACAGACTTATCAACTACGGTGTAGAAGGTGTTTCTTACGAGATCGATGAGAACGGCATGAGAAAGAACCCTGAAGGCTATGACGGAAACACAGACGGCATCACAACCAACTTCTGGTGGGGACGTAACGATGACCTTGAACTCAAGGATTCAACTCTTAACTGGGATGCAATCAACAAGCTCTATGCTGAGTATGACAAGATCAAGATCGACTATCCTTACGGACAGTTCGTTCCTAACGTAGATGATATCCAGTCCAAGATTGAGAACATCAACGACATTCATACAACATACATGAAGCAGATCTCCTTCGGTAAATACCAGGGATCAGCTGAGGATATCGTTGCTGAGTACCAGGCAGCTCTTGAGAAAGCCGGAATCGCAGATGTAACAGCAGAGCTTCAGAGACAGTTCGACGAGCTTTATAAGTAATACTCACTTAGCGAGTTAACATTAAACCATTAAAAGGGAATACTGTGTTATCTTTGGCAGTATTCCCTTTTCTTAAAACAGAAGGAAACTGATTTTGTTATAATGGTTTTTATATGTATATAAATGTTTTTTGGATGAGAGCACTTATATATGTGTAAAAAGCGATTATGAAAAAGTATTATAGGAGGAATTATGGGAAAATTTGAGATCAAGGATACGTTTTATCTAAACGGAGAGCCATTTAAGGTAATATCCGGTTCATTCCATTATTTCAGGACTGTACCTGAATATTGGAAGGACAGACTATTAAAGCTTAAAGCTCTTGGCTGCAACACAGTTGAGACCTATATTCCCTGGAATCTGACAGAGCCTAAAAAGGGTGAGTTTAACTTCGAGGGCTTCTGCGATATTGAGAAATTCATACAGACCGCCACTGAGCTGGGCTTGTATATCATCATCAGACCTTCGCCCTACATCTGCGCAGAGTGGGAGTTCGGCGGACTTCCTGCGTGGCTTTTAAAGGACAGAAATATGCGCCTTCGTGTCAGCTACAAGCCTTTCCTTGACGCTGTGGAGGACTATTACAAGGTTCTTATGCCCAGGATCACCAAATATCAGATCGACAACGGCGGAAATATTATCCTGATGCAGATCGAGAATGAGTACGGATACTATGCCAATGACCATGAGTACATGAAGTTCATGCATGATCTGATGGTCAAGTACGGCGTTACAGTTCCTCTTATCACTTCCGACGGACCATATCATGAGAGCTACAGAGGTGGTTATGCTGAGGGCGCTCATCCCACAGGGAACTTTGGCTCCAAGACAGAAGAGCGTTTTGACGTGATAAAAGAGTATACAAACGGCGGACCACTTATGTGCGCCGAGTTCTGGGTCGGCTGGTTCGATCATTGGGGCAACGGCGGTCATATGAGAGGTAACCTCGTTCAGAGCACAGAGGATCTTGATAAGATGCTGGAGCTTGGAAATGTCAGCATCTATATGTTCCAGGGCGGAACCAACTTTGGCTTCATGAACGGCTCCAACTACTACAATGAACTTACTCCCGATGTCACCAGCTATGACTACGACGGAATCCTTACTGAGGACGGACAGATCACCGAGAAGTACAGAAAGTACAAGGAAGTCATCTCCAAATATGTAGATATTCCCGAAGTAGAGCTTGAGAATAATATTCAGAGAAAGTGCTATGGAACCCTTACCTGCAAGGATAAAGTAAGTCTCTTTTCTGTGGTGGACGATCTTAGCACACCGGTTCATCTTCCTTACACAGTAAACATGGAGGAGCTGGATCAGTGCTACGGCTATATCCTGTACAGATCAAGACTTCATTCAGAGGCAGGAATTGCCAAGCTTAAACTCTGGGAGACAGCAGACAGAGCCAATGTCTTTGTTGAAGAAAAGCCCCTTATCACCCTCTATGACCACGAGCTTGATAATGAGCATGACATACCTATGGAAAAGTTCCTTGCCTGCAGTCAGCCCGCTCAGATGTTGGCCGGCAAGTTCATGATGGAACATGGCCTTACTCCCGAGACTGCAGCTGCAGCAATTGGAGAAGCCGGTCTTTCCACAGGCACATTACAGGGCCTTAACGAGAAGTTCGATATTCTTGTAGAAAATATGGGAAGAGTTAACTTCGGTCCCCGCATGGAGACCCAGAGAAAGGGCATCGGTCGCTGCGTTCAGATCAACGGCCATATCCACAACGATTGGGATATCTATACACTTCCTTTGGACAATGTGGACAAGGTGGACTTTGCAAAGGATTATGCTGAGGGAACTCCTGCCTTTTACCGCTTTACCTTTGATGTTACGAAGAAGGGAGATACCTTCCTTGACTTCGAGGGCTGGGGCAAGGGAGTAGCCTTTATCAATGGCTTTAACCTTGGAAGATTCTGGGAGATCGGCCCTCAGAAGAGGCTCTATATTCCTGCACCTCTTCTTAAGGACGGAGAAAACGAGATCATCATCTTTGAGACCGACGGCAAAGCCAGAGACACCATAGAACTCAAGGATGAGCCGGATATCGGATAATCCGTAATCTGATCAGTATTAGATAAGTTTACCGTAGAGATGACCGTTAAATTCGCCAAAGTAGGTTTCTTCGATCTTACGCATGAAAACGGTTATCTCTCCATCTTCAAAATATAACTGGAAGCGAAGACTTCCTACACATTCACCTATCAAATGGACTCTTATGCAGAGCACGTTATCCCTTGTAAAAAGGGCGCCGGCTGTATAGTCTGTGTTGTAACGGGAGAAGGTTCCCGTGCACATTCTGTCAAGGCCAAAGCTGATTATGTGCTTTGTATCGGAGTCCTTTTCTGTTAGCGTCATGCGGGATTCTCCCGTCTCCTTAATATCAAGCAAAAGCTCTGCAAAAATGCTGCCCTCACCAAGAAGTTCATACTTTCTTTGACCATAGTATTCCCTGCCTGTAACGGCTGTGTTGCTAATGGGAAGCCTGGGGAGACCTATTGCAAGATTCTTTTTATATTCTTCCAGTTCCGGGCATGCTCCTGATTCTATGGGAGTATCCTGAATATTTGGAAGGAGCTCTTCATAGATGGCGTCATAGATTAGCTGATTGCCTCCCTGCATTCCCTGGGTATCTGCAGTGGTCATTATTAGAAGATTCTTATCGGGGATTGAGATTCCTAGCTGGCCGCCCATTCCGTAGAGCACGAAGCCGCCTTTTTCATTCTGCCATATCTGCATTCCGTACCCCATGGATTCGCTGGGAAGCGGACCGGTCATGAGAGTATCTGACAGGTTGGAGGTGGCTTTTTCAATAAGAGCGGGAGATATCAGAGTTCTGACCTTGCCATCGGAGCAGGTTATGGTCCCTTTTTTATCAAGTATATAGAGAACCTTCAGAACATCCATGGGAGTTGCCATAAGGCCGCTTCCGCCGATGGAAACACCGAAGGGATCTTTTACCATGTAAGAATTGTCGCTGAAGTCCACGAATTTCAGCATCTTCTCCTTGAGAAAGGACAGCAGGTCAGTTCCTGTTAGCTTCTCGACGAGAGCGCAGAGTACATGGGCTGCTGAGGTATCATAATGGAACACTGTTCCCGGTTTGTGGGTGGGAGGTACGGTAAAAAAGCTCTCGACCCAGTCAGACTTCATATCCACCTTATAGGTGGTGGATGCGTGGCAGGTTCGCATCATCAGCATATTTTCGATGGTGGTCTGTTTTATCCAGGGATGAGTTTTTTCATTTGTATACTCGGGGAAGAACTTTACTATTGAGTCTGACAAAGAGACTTTTCCTTCATCAATAAGAAGAAAGATGGATAGAGCGGTGAAACTCTTACTTATGGAGAACATTCTGTGAAGAGTATCTGCTCTGTAGGGAGCATAATACCCTTCGAAGATAAGCCTGTCCTTTCGCATGACAAGAAAAGAATGCATCGGAACATCCTTTTTATCTAGTCTTTTTAATGTATTTAAAATAGCCTGTGAGGGAACCCCCACTTCTTCCGGTCTGCAACGATTAAATGAGAACATAGTATGCCACCTTTTTGATTTTTCTTTTTTTATAATTCTCTCATTTCATAGGTAATCTTGCAAAGGGAACTTATTTTTAATGAGTTGAACATGTTGGAAGTTCTGTGCTATAATTTATTGCTAGTGAATAAAGTTATGTGAGGTTCCTATGTCTACAATTATCCAGAACAATCAGGTTTTTAATAACGAAGTCCCTTTCTGCAGGGTTTACAGCCTTGAGAGCAAGAAACAGCTTGAGGAGAGATTCCTTGCCCACCGCATTTCATATTTTATCGAGTGGCAGGACAAGTCAATTCTTCAGAGGATCTTTGATAGGAAGGGCAACAAGATTGTCTGCACCTTCAGGATCAACAAAGGGGAGATACTTCGTGCCAGAGAGCTGGCTCAGGGCATCGAGGGAATCAAGTTCAAGGATTACGGAATCATCAAGGATGACCGCATTCGCAGAAGAAGCGAGGCTGTCAAGGAAGCGGATACCGGTCTTGATGTGCCTGATGAGCTTAAGTTTGAGAATGATCTGAAGAGAAACAATTCAGACGAAGATTGATCGAGAATCGATATGGTAGGGGATGCAGATGGCTCCCCTACTTTTTTTAGCATTAGTATTGGAGAAGAGATGGAAGATAAGAAGAAACAGAGTACAGCAAAAAACAGAAAAAACGATACGGATAAAAGAGCCTTTGAAAAAAGGGACAGAAAGCCGGCAAACGGATCTGACTTCAAGGCTTCAAGTCGCTGCCCCGTATTTAAGAAGTGCGGCGCCTGTCAGATGATAAATACTCCTTATGACAAGCAGCTTAGGCAAAAGCATGCCCATGTAGCAGAGCTACTCGAGCCCTATTGTAAGGTTGCCTCCTTCGTTGGAATGGACAAGCCGGAGCACTACAGATGTAAGGTTCACGCTGTTTTTACCCATGACAGAAAAGGTAATCCCGTATCCGGTATATACAGCGAGGGAAGCCATGATGTGGTGCCTGTGGACAATTGCCTTTTGGAGGATCAGAAGGCCGATGCCATCATCGCTTCCATCAGAGGGATGCTTAAGTCCTTCAAGATCAAGACCTATGACGAGGACAATGGCTATGGACTTCTTCGCCACGTTCTTATCAGAATCGGAAAAAATACCGGGGAGATCATGGTGGTTCTTGTTACAGTATCACCGATTTTCCCTTCCAAGAATAACTTTGTGAAGGCCCTTCGCAAAGAGCATCCTGAGATCACCACCATTGTCCTTAACGTCAACGACAAGCAGACCAGCATGGTACTTGGCGACAAGGAGAAGCCTCTCTACGGCCCCGGATTTATCTATGACACCTGCTGCGGTATGAAGTTCAAGATAAGCCCCAAATCCTTCTATCAGGTTAACCCTGTTCAGCAGGAGGTTCTGTATAACACTGCAATCGAGATGGCAGAACTAACCGGAAATGAGACAGCCCTCGACTGCTACAGCGGTGTTGGCACCATCGGAATCATCGCAAGTCCTCATGTTAAAGAGGTTATTTCCGTGGAGCTTAACGCGGACGCTGTCAAGGATGCCAAGATCAATGCCAAGATCAACGATGTGAATAACATCACCTTCTATGAGAATGACGCCACCAAGTTCATGCAGCAGATGGCGGCTTCAGGAGATAAGGTTGACCTGGTGTTCATGGATCCTCCAAGAGCCGGTTCAACACCGGAGTTCATCACTTCTTTGAAGGTCCTGGGCCCTAAGAAGGTTGTTTATATTTCCTGCAGTCCCGATTCTCTGGCAAGAGATCTGGAGCTCCTAAAAAAGAGCGGTTATAAAGCACAAAAGGCGGTTCCTGTGGACATGTTCCCTTTTACCAGATCTATTGAGACTGTGGTTCTTCTTACCAAGGATACAGAGGAAGAAAAGAGCGCAAAGAAGGCTAACGGCGGTACCAAGAAGATCGTGAAAGATTCCGGAAAGTCTGCATCTTCCGGGGGACAGGCCGGGGCGAAGACGCCTGCAGCTCCAAAGGTTGCGCCACCTCCAAAGGTTCCTGAGAAGGGCAAGGCCACAGATGCGGACATAATCGCATGGGTTAATGAAGTGTTTGAAATAACCGTGACGGCAGCAGATATTTCCAATGTTAGAAGTAAAAAAGGCACCGGCAGCAGCGATAAGGACATGGCAGTAAATACCGCACTGAAGCACTTTAAAATGCTGTAAACTGAGCAGGGAGGAGTAATGAAAAAATGATAAGAGCACTACTTACCATGGATGATATTTCCAGCAGAAATACATCGGCAATTGTTGATTATCTTAAGGAGAAGAAGATCCCGATCCTCATGTTCGCCTGGGGAGAGAATATTGAGAGGTATCAAGAGGAGGCTCTTTATGTCCTTAAGAACGGAATCATTCTAGGTAATCACAGCTATACCCACCCGAATTTCTCTGAGATTTCTTTTGAAGAAGGGGTAAAAGAGATCGAGAAGTGCGAGAAGGTTCTTGATGATCTGTACAAAGAGGCAGGAGTAGAGCGTCTGTACAGGCCTTTCCGTTTCCCCTACGGAAATAAGGGCGGCGCTAACAAGGAGCTGTATCAGAAATATCTGGCGGAACACGGATTTCATAAAGTCGACGACAGGGATATCACCTACCCCTGGTGGAAGGAAAGCGGCCTTGATAAGGATATAGATACGCTGTGGACCTTCGATTTTGCTGAGTATAACATCAGGCAGGGGAGCGGCTTTACGATTGATAACGTCTATGGCAGGATGACAGACCAAAATCCCGCTTCAGGTGCGGTATTGTTTGCACCGGGCGGTAATCATATTCTGCTCATCCATGCTCACGATGAGACAGAAGAGCTGGTGCCTGAATATTACAGACACATTTTGGATAAGTGCCTTGAAAAAGGAGTCACATTTGTGGCGCCTGAGTTTATAGAGAATTGAGAGATTATTTTTTGAATCGCGAACGCATGAGAGATTATCGGTCTTGGGCCGGGCTTTCATGCGTTTTTGTTATGGATTATACTTATTTTGGGACAAATGAAGACGTTATATAGTATTATTAATATATGGGATTAAAACCCATCACAGGAATACTATAAGGAGATGGCTATGCTTCATAATATCGGCGAAAATACTAATTATTTGTCACAGACTATTATCTACCTATTGGCAGTCATAGGTTGCTGGAAGATATTTGTAAAGTGCGGGGTTAAGCCATTCTGGGCAATCATTCCCTTTGCAAGAGAATATCATCTTGGGCTCTGCGCCGACAGGGAAGAGGATGGGCGCAGATATGCAATTCTGTCGGTTATTACAAATGTCATAGGGGGCTTCTCAGGACTGTTTAAGACAGACGATATAAGAGTGACAGCGACGTTACTGATCCTGTTGCTGATATTTATCATACCTACCATGATCTATGAGTTCAGAGTATACATGGGGCTTATCGCCATGTTCGGCAGGTCCAAAAAGTGGATACTTCTCTTCGTATTTTTTGAAGCTCCCACCATTTTTGCCTGGGGAATGCTTAAGCGATTTGTGCCCAAGAGGAAGGTTACGGACTACGCCGGTCTTACCGAGGCCAAGACTCTTGACGAGGACGTGAGCCATGACGATGACGGCCTTACCGTCAATATTAATGAGAGAACGGCTATAGATTTCTTCAAGAGAAAAGTCCTTCTTAAGGACATACATATGTCAATTCCCAAGGGCCACATGGTACTTCTCCTTGGCGGCTCCGGAGCCGGCAAAACCACGTATCTTAATGCTGTCACAGGCTATGAGAAGGCCAACGCCAGCATCAAGCTTGGAAACGACGATGTTTACAAGGACTATTCCAAAATGCTCTACGACATAGGCTTTGTTCCCCAGCAGGATCTCATGCGCGGAAATGATACCGTTGCCCTTACCTTATCCGATGCTGCTACCCTGCGCCTTCCTTCCAGCGTTCATCTTTTTGACAGAATGAAACGTGTGAATGAAGTTCTCGAGCAGTTCGGTCTTACCGCTGTTAAAAATAATCTGGTGGAGAAACTATCCGGCGGACAGAGGAAAAGACTGTCGATCGCCATGGAGTTTATTTCCGACCCCTCACTTTTTATCCTTGATGAGCCGGATTCGGGCCTTGACGGAGTTGTGGCAAGAGGGCTTTTTGAGAAGCTAAGAGCCATAGCTGACGAAGGCAAGATTGTAATAGTTATTACCCATACCCCCGACAGAGTAATAGATCTTTTTGATGATGTGATAGTGCTTGCCAAGGATGCTAAGAGAACAGGGCGTCTTGCCTGGTACGGACCGGTAAAAGAGGCATATGAGTTCTTTGGCAAGTCTACAATGGAGGAGATCCTTCTTTCAATTAATCAGAAGGAAGAAGGCGGAGAGGGCAGAGCCGACGAATTTGTCGAAAAGTTTGCCGATTACATGAAGGAAAGGGTGGGGTGATAAGATGAGTACTGAAAATATGGCAAGCACCAAAATAGTTAAGCATCCCGGCCGCTTTTCACAGACCTTTATCTATCTGGGCAAGCTATTTAGAATGTTCCTGTTCCAGAATGACTGGAAGGTACTGCCCATGGCAGCGATTATCTCAGGCCTGGTGGCCTTTGTAGTTGGCGGGAACCTGTATAAGACCATGGAAGGAACCATGACCGGTGCCTTTGCCCTGGCCTGCGTATGTATCTGGAACGGATTTTTTAACTCCATTCAGGTGATATGCCGTGAAAGACCCATTGTAAAAAGAGAACACAGATCAGGACTTCATGTCAGCTCCTATGTGGCAGCCCATATGATCTACCAGGCCTTTCTCTGTGCTGCCCAGGCAGCAATAACTCTTTTCGTATGCATTAACCTTAAGGTGACGATTCCGGGTGAGAGTCTGATAACGAGGTGGCCCGTCGTGGATATTGGAATTACGCTGTTTCTTGTGACCTACTGTGCTGATATGTTGGCGCTTTTAGTATCCTCAATTGCCAGAACTACCACAGCAGCTATGACGGTTATGCCGTTTTTGCTGATTGTGCAGCTCCTTTTCTCGGGAGGATTTTTTAACCTTCCCCAGCAGGCTATGCCCCTTACCAACCTGACCGCCACCAAATGGGGCCTGACAGCTCTGTGCATCCAAGGGGATTACAATTCCCTGCCCATGGTCAGCATCTGGAACAGTGCAGTTAAGCTGAAAAACGTGGAGGTGGAAGGAGAAAAACCCTTATTGGAAGTGCTCAGTTATATTGAAGAAAACAACCGGCGCGACGAACTTCTTATGATGTCCGCGCAGCAGAATCAGAAGCCGGAATACACTTTCGATAAATCGCTTCTCATTGAATGCTGGATATGGCTGGCGTTCTGGACTATTGTATATATTGTTGTAGCAGTAGTGCTACTTGAATTTATTGATAAAGATAAGAGATAAAATATGAAAAACGGCCCTTTGCGGATATATCTGCAGAGGGCCATATTTTATGAAAAAATTATAAGTTTTTCTGCAGACCTTTTTTAGACTAAGTTAATTAGACATTAGGCATGGCATCCGTGATAATGGAGTTAAAGATTCAATTAATTATGGATTATTGAAAGATTATTTCAGTAATGCATGTCGCTATCGGCTTTCACTCGAATTTAAGATAAGGAGGATGGAAGATGAGAGGACTTTTGAAAAAAATATCAGCAATAGCTCTGGCGACTCTGATCGCATTTGACACGCCGCTGTGTTCCCTGGCCTATGACGAAGCTCAGTGGGAGGCTGAGGAAGCGGGGGGAGGCTCCTCCTATGATTATTTTGGAGATTCTGAAGGCAGTACAGATCCGGACATCTGGGGGTATGACTATGACACAGATGTTTCCGACGACGTGATTTCCGACGACGTGATTTCCGACGACGTGATTTCTGATGACGGGATTTCCGTTGGCATCGATGATTTCCTGATTGAACAGGAAGCGGATGTGGCAGAGGAGGATGCATCTGAATCTGAGGATGCTGATACATCCGGTGAAGTAGAAGAAGCTCCGGATGTAATAGTTGAGGAAGAGGAGGCAGAAGTTACCGATGCAATCTCCGACAATGATGCAGAAATGGTTGTTACAGGGGATGATCTCGGCAATCTGAAGGCTTATGATGATGACATAGTTCATCTTGTTATCGGACAGAAGGTTGATCTTGGTGAGTACCTGAAGAATAAGGTTACAGAACTGGGATATGATCTTAATCAAAAAGGAGCTAAATTCACCCTTGAAGATGGATCTGTTATATCCCTGAGTGCAAAAGGTGTGGTAAAGGCAAATAAAAAGGGTGTGTGCCGCATTTTCTGGTCCACGCTTAATAGTCATGGCAAACTGACAAGGCAGGCCATGCTTATAGACACCAAAGTCCATAAAGCTGCACTGTTTGATAAGACAAAGACCCTGACCTATGTGGGACAGACCTATGACTATAACTACAATGTTCAAAATGATTATGACTGTCCTCCGGTATCCTTTGAATCCGCTAATCCGGATGTCTGCACCATTGATCCGGAGACCGGTGTTATTACTGCTGTCGCAAAAGGTTCCGCCAAGATTTCCGTAATATGGGGCGGTGGTACCTACAATATCAGTAAATATAAACTTACCGGAACTGTGAAGGTCAATGTTCCAGCTCTTTCCAAGACCGAAGCAAAAGTATTATCAGGAGCAAAGCTTAAGCTTATAGTTAAAAATGTTCCTAAGGGTACCTATGTTTATTGGGGTACAAAAGATGGTGACGACTGTATAGATATTAATTCCAAGGACCTTACCTGTACCGTTACAGCGCTTTATCCCGGTACCCAATATGTATACGCCGAGATAGACGATCATCAGTATGAGTGTAAAATAGAGGTTCCCGGTGTAACAGTCAAAAAGGAATCCTTTACACTTGACCCCAAAAAGACCGCTACAGTCACCCTTAAAAATACCAAGTATAAAGCTTCCGCCTTTAACTGGAGCAGTTCTGCACCAACAGTTGCTACAGTCAGCAACAAGGGTAAGATCAAGGCTGTGGGCAGAGGCTACGCTACTATTTTTGCAGAAAAAGATGGTATAGAATGCGCTGTTTTGGTTACAGTAAATAAATCAAAAAAGAACAATAAGAACCTTCCGGTAGATAGCACAGAGGGTATAGCGAAGTCCACAGTACCTGCCGATGCTTCGGAAGATACAGTGCTTGGAAGCGTAAGTAACGGATGCCAGCTTACTGTGGAAGCCGGTACCTTTGAGAAGGATGCCAATATATCTGCATCGCCCATCAGCACCAAAAAACTTACTTCCATGGGTGCCTATAGGGAAGGTGTGTTTGAAGAGATCATTTCGCCTGTAACTATTTCCTGCGAAGGATATACAGAGGGAGACTACTTCGGAACTAACGTTGCTCTGACAGTTCCTATGGGCAAGCCCGGTGAGACCATCACTGATCCGGAGGCTTATGTATTTGCGTATTACGATGAGAATACCAAGTCCATAAGATATCTGTATCCTGACAGCTATGACCTTGAAAAGAATGAAATGACCATCAATCTGCCTCATTTCTCATCCTGGTTTGGTGCCAAGCTTACCAAGGAAGAAGAGATAGAAGCATTCCTTAACAGCTACTGTGCAAAGCGCGCTGTTGAAGAGGGAAAATTCTCTCAGGCTGCTTCAGAACTTGAGCCCTATATCAAGGCAAAGGCAAAAGCCCTTAACCTCAGGGATGAGGCTTTCAAAGATCTGGTTCAGGCTACAATTAATATCATTGCAAGTGAAGGCGGTAAAGCACTTGCTGACGGCGGCTACAGTAAAACAGGTGCAGCGGCAAGCTCTGTCACTAAAGCTATGACCGGTATAGCAAGAAGTCTGACTGATGGTGATGAGCTGGCTGCCTCGGACGGATTTGAGGCTATGGCAGTTGATGCATTACAGAAGGCATGGGATGAGCTGGGATATTCAAAGCGGGCAGGAGCTGTTTTTGATCCCGAAATAGCAGAAGGCTTCTCAAGCCAGGCGATAGGCGGCACCTATGGCTTATATAAAGTATTTAAGCACCTTAATGAAAATGAAACAGAAGATGCAATGAAGGAGCTGGGGAATGTTATGATGGGCGTTCATCCTGCTGTTGAACTCGGAACCAAAGGAACGAGATTTGTTGCTACCTGTTTAAATGTAGAGTTTACCTATTGGAAGGCCAATGAAGTTGAAGAACTTTATCATATATACAAAAACGGTTTTGATAGAGACTTCTTCGGAAATTTCGTACTACCTGCTAACGAGGAATCATTCCTTACTTACCTTAATTGTTCCAGCGGTTTTACCAAGGCTAAAGGAATCAACCGCTTCTATCAGATGGATAAAAGAGAGGAAATGTGGGCAGAATTAAAGGAGCGTGATTCCAAATGGGCAGAATATGGTTCTTACGATTCTCTTCCTGTGGAAGAAAAAAGCAGGGTTGAAGCATATCTTGAAAAGGAGCTGATTGACTATTTTGAACTGCGCAGGCAGCAGGAGGGTGTGGCTGCACAGATCAAAGCCAAGGAACAGGTAATAATTCAGACTATGCTGAATGATAATTTAGGAGCTTTAAAGCTTACAGACGAAAATACAAGACGGTTCTTCAGAGAGGAAACCGAAAAGGACTATAATCTTACCGCAAGATTGGAACGTCTGGTAAAGATTCGTTCTCATATTTCAATGTATATTGATGAAGAGGCGCTTGAGAGATATGCAAGGGATGAGGGCGGATACAATTATGGAGATATGATGAATCACTGGGTAGACTGCTGTGCAAGGAATCAGATTTGGAACCATCCGGAGAATAGGCAGCAGGCCCTTGATGAATTCCTTGAATATGTTGAGATGGCCAACGTTCTGAAACCCGGTATTAACACTAAGTATTCAGGGCTTAATAAGGGCGTTCTGGCTAAAAGCTTTTGGACTGAGCACGAAGGCACAACGATATTGTGGATGATAGGATACTTCGATGATCATATCTGGGATGAAGATGGAAACGAAGATATTGAAGCAGAAAAGGTTCCGTTTAATCAGGATGTAAGGCTTGATATCTCTGATGGAGAAACTCTAAATAAGAAGATTTCAGGAATAGAAAATATGAAACTAAAAGAGGATGGAACCTTTAGCTATAACGCGGATGGAGTTTCCATAAGCGGTTACCTTAATACATCCACTTACATCGGCAGCGGTACATTTACTTTTACTTCCGAGTATGCTAAGAACTATGGCTATTCATCGGATGAAGTCGATGGATTCCTTAGAAAAGGGGATGAATTCCCTGACGGATGGAATTGTTTCCGTAATCCGCTGTCATATGAAGAAAATCTGACTTATTCAGGTTCATTTAAGATATCGCCTTCCAAGTCAGATTACCTCCAGTTCAATATGACCGGAAAAGCGACTATGGAATACTCTGGAACTTATATATCAGAGGTTAAGGACTATAGTCTTAGATTTGACAGGAGCAAGGCTACCTGTGTACCCGGAGACTTCTATGGAACTAAGACCTGGGATACTTATGAGAGCAGCATGAGATGGTATCTTGTTCCCAAAAAGAAAACCAGTACAGGGACAGGAGAATAAATAAGAAAATAGAATTTGATTAATTTAAAGATGCGCTGTACTTCATAACTGGAGGTACAGTGCATTTTTCTGTGGTAATGAAAGGTGACACGGGGATGGTTCTTTTGTCATCGTGATAACACAAGCACTGACCTTCTAACAGAGAAGGCAGTGCTTTCTTTTATGATTGAAGCCCCCTTAGTTTACCGGATTGAATTTTAGGTATCGACGCACAGCGAAGTAAGCGTCAGGGGCAGAGGGGGACATCCGGAGGGCAGGGCTGGAAGAGGCAGCAGAAGGGCAGAAATATTCGCCTCTGACGGAGCGTATAGATTCATGAGCATTTCAGAAAGGTCCCAACGGGTCTGTTCGCAGCTCCGTTGTTTGACGTCGGGCAGAAAACATCCGGGAAACTATAGCATAATAATCCGGACGGAGTTTAGGAGTTGCAGACCTGTTGGGACCTTTATGAAATGCCATGTAATCTAAGCGAAGGAGGGGCGAATATTTCTGCCCTTCTGCTGCCTCTTCCTGCCCTGCCCCGGATGTACCTCTGCCCCTGAACTTACTTCGCGTGTGGGAAAACGGATGTGAACTCAACCGGGTAACCCAAAATTTAAGGTGGTAAAGTAGTAAAGATTGTGGTAGAATAGTCGAAAATTGTATACACGTAAACAATTAATGAGGAGTAGGTGAAAATGGCCCAGAAAAATAGTGAAAAAAGCGTTGAAAAGCAGAAGAAATACGTCGAGATGAGCAAGGCAGAGCTCGAGCAGGAGCTTGTCAAACTCAAGGCTGAATACAAGAAGTACCAGGAGATGGAGCTTAGCCTTAACATGGCAAGAGGTAAGCCCTGCAGAGAGCAGCTCGATCTTTCCATGGGAATGATGGATGCCCTCAATTCAGAGGCTGATCTGTCCTGTGCTGACGGAACTGACTGCCGTAACTACGGCGTTCTTACAGGTATCGAGGAGGCCAAGGAGCTTATCGGTGCCATGATGGAGAACAAACCCGATAATATCATTATCTATGGCAATTCTTCTCTTAACGTTATGTATGATACTGTTTCAAGAGCTTTTACCCACGGTGTTATGGGCAACACACCCTGGTGCAAGCTTGATAAGGTCAAATTCTTGTGTCCCGTTCCCGGTTATGACAGGCACTTCGCCATCACCGAGTACTTCGGAATCGAGATGATCCCTGTACAGATGACCCCTACAGGCCCTGATATGGACGAAGTTGAGAGACTCGTTGCCAACGACGAATCCATCAAGGGTATCTGGTGCGTGCCCAAGTATTCCAATCCTCAGGGATACTCCTATTCAGACGAGACCGTAAGACGTTTTGCACGTCTTCGTCCCGCAGCAAGAGATTTCAGAATCTTCTGGGATAACGCATACGGAATTCACCACCTCTATGACGATGATCAGGACTACCTCATTGAGATCCTTGAGGAGTGCAAGAAGGCAGGAAGCCCTGATCTGGTTTATAAATTCTCCTCCACTTCCAAGATCACTTTCCCCGGAAGCGGAATTGCAGCTATCGCCACATCCCTCAATAACCTTGAGGAGATCAAGGCTCAGCTCAACTATCAGACAATCGGTCATGACAAGGTTAACCAGCTTCGTCATGTTCGCTACTTCGGAGATTTCGAAGGCATGAAGGCTCATATGAGAAAGCATGCAGCCATCATCCGTCCCAAGTTCGAGGCAGTACTTGATGCCCTTGACAGAGATCTTGCTCCTGTCGGAGTAGGTGAGTGGACAAGACCTAAGGGAGGTTATTTCATCAGCTTCGATGCTCCCGAGGGTTGTGCCAAGGCAATTGTTGACAGAGCCAAGAAGGCCGGTGTTACCATGACTGGAGCCGGAGCAACTTATCCTTACCACAAGGATCCTCATGACTCCAATATCCGTATCGCACCTACCTTCCCTTCACTTAATGACCTTAAGCTTGCAATGGACATCTTCACTGTATGTGTAAGACTTGTAGCAGTTGATAAGATGCTTAAGGAGATGTAAAAAAGTGGACGATTTCGAGGATTTTGTCAGAGGCAAGTATCAAAAGATAACTAAAACGCTGATAGAAAAAAAGAAATATATTACCACCATGGAGAGCTGTACCTCCGGGCTCATCGCTTCTCTTATCACAGATACCGAAGGCTCCTCAGCCATAATGAAGGGAGCCTTCGTGACCTACAGTAATGAAGCCAAGATCATGCAGGGAGTACCGGAAACAGTAATAGCAGAGCATGGCGTATATTCCTGCGAAACCGCGACGGAGATGGCCAAGGCAGCAAAAACGGCCTACGGCGCCGATATAGCAATCGGTGTTACCGGGACCATGGGAAACATCGATCCTGCCAATAACGACAGCACTCCGGGTGAGATCTATTATGCTATAGCTTATGGAAGTGACGTTTTTGTTACCAAAGATAAGCTGATGTCCAAGGGAACAAGAGCAGAATACAAGCTGGTTGTGGCTAACCTCATAGCCGACAAGCTTCTTAGCATTCTATGACATGAGTTAACGAGGACGATTGTGAGTCAATGGGGACGGTTTTTATACCAATGGGGACGGTTCTCTATGGTAAAGTTTTTGCAAAGAAAAAACTTTACCATAGAGAACCGTCCCCATTGGTATAAAAACCGTCCCTATAGACAAGTTCAAGAAAGTCAAGAAAAGCTCCATCAAAACGGGTTTTTCTTGACTTCTTTTACATATAGAATAATCCAAACGCAAGAAAAGAAAGAAAAAAGGGGGTTATTCTATGTCAGTACATGTAATCGATGAGGCAAATCGCTGCCTTCAGTGCACCAATCCCAGATGTCGGGAAAACGGGTGTCCAATTCACACAAACATTCCGAAAATGATACAGCTTTTCAAGGAAAACAAGATGATGGAAGCTGCGGAGATGCTCTTTGCCAACAATCCGCTGTCCATGGTATGTTCTCTTGTCTGCAACCATGAGAATCAGTGCGAGGGAAACTGCGTAAGGGGTATAAAGGGCGAACCTGTGCACATTTCTTCAATTGAGAACTATATATCGGATTCCTGCTTCGAGAGGCTGGAGCTTAAGCCTGCTCCTTCAAACGGTATGAAGGCAGCGGTTATAGGTGCGGGACCTGCAGGTATCACCATCGCCATCATCCTTGCTCTTAAGGGATATTCAATAACTGTCTTCGAGACCCATGACAAGATCGGAGGAATCCTTCGCTACGGTATTCCTGAGTTCAGACTTCCTAAGTCCATTCTGGACAGATATTACAAAAAAATGAGAGAACTCGGAATTAAGTTCAGACCCAACTTCTCAATCGGAGGTTCCACCGGAATTCAGGACCTGTTAAACGATGGCTATAAGAGCGTGTTCATAGGAACAGGAGCCTGGCGTCCAAGAAAGCTAGGCGTTCCGGGAGAGACTTTCGGAAATGTATTCTATGCCATCAACTACCTCAACAACCCTGATGTCTATGATCTTGGTGACAAGGTAGCTATAATAGGAGCAGGCAACGCTGCCATGGACGTGGCCAGAACCGCCATCAGACACGGATCGAAGGAAGTTGTAGTCTATGTAAGAGGCGAAGAAGTCAGTGCCTCCAAGTCCGAATTTGAGTACGCCAAGGTTGACGGCGTAAAGTTTGAATACAAAAAGCAGATTGTCCGCATCCTGGATGAAGGCCCGGTATTTCTCAATGCAGAAACGGGAGCCGAGGAGCTTGTTCCGGCAGACAGCATCATGATCGCTATCTCTCAGGTTCCTCAGGACCGCATCGTAACCCACGAGAAGGACCTTAAGCTCAACGAGAAAGGAAACCTTTACACCAATGAATCCGGTGAGACCTCCCTTCCCGGCGTCTTCGCCTCCGGCGACGTAGTAACCGGCGCCAAAACCGTAGTTGCCGCCGTCGACGTCTCAAAAAGGATTGCAGAGGACATGGACAAATATATGCAAGGACTGTGATTGGCTTGTTAACATAGGCTAATATTAAGGGTGGCATATTTTCAGTGTTGGGACTATAATGTTAATGATAAAAGTTTTCAATAAGTTGGAGATATGCCATGACTTTAAGAGATGTAAAGATAAATGAAAGTGCAATAGTAACCGAAGTTGGCGGGGAGGGAGCTCTTCGCCAACATTTTCTTGATATGGGAGTGATCCCGGGCGCCCAGGTCAAGGTCGTGAAATATGCCCCCCTTGGAGATCCCATGGAACTTCGTATCCACGGCTATGAGCTGACACTTCGCCTTGCTGATGCCGAGAAGATCCAGGTTATGAAGGCCAAAGAGAGCGAAGATGAAAATGTCCGTAAGGCTGTGGAGGGCAATACATACTCCCATCCCGGCTTTGGTGAAGGCGGCAAGTATCATGACAAGAAGCATGAGAATCCGCTTCCCCAGGATACGGTCCTTACCTACGCCCTTGTGGGTAATCAGAACAGCGGTAAGACCACTCTTTTTAACCGCCTCACAGGCTCCAATCAGCACGTTGGCAATTTCCCGGGAGTTACAGTTGACAGGAAGGACGGCGAGATCAAGGGCTATCCCAATACGCTGATAACGGACCTTCCGGGAATTTATTCCATGTCCCCCTACAGCAGCGAGGAGATCGTATCCAGAAACTTTGTATTGGAGGACAGACCAAGGGCCATCATCAACATCGTTGATGCCACCAATATTGAGAGAAACATGTACCTTACCATGCAGCTTCTTGAGATGGGAATTCCCATGGTAGTTGCGCTGAATATGATGGATGAAGTCAGCGGCAACGGAGGTACCATCAAGATCAACCTTATGGAGGAAATGCTTGGAGTTCCCGTGGTTCCCATTTCCGCAGCTAAGGACAAGGGCATCGAGGAGCTGGTAAGCCACGCAATCCATATTGCCCACTATCAGGAGAAACCGCTTATCTACGATTTCTGTGATGAGAATGCCTACGGAGGCGCAGTTCACAGATGTATCCACGCTGTTGAGCACCTGATTGAAGACCATGCCAAAAGGGCCGAGATTCCCCTGAGGTTTGCGGCCACCAAGGTGGTTGAGGGCGACAAGCTCATTATGGATAAGCTTAAGCTGGAAGAGAGCGAAGAGGTAATGCTTGAGAACATCATCGCTCAGATGGAAAAAGAGCGCGGCCTTGACAGAAGCGCAGCCATCGCCGAGATGCGCTTTGACTTCATTGAAAAGGTCTGCAGCAAGACCGTAGTTAAGCCTCATGAGAGCAAGGAACACGCAAGAAGCGAAAAAATAGATAAGTACCTCACGGGTAAATATACTGCAATACCTTCCTTCATCATTATCATGGCACTGGTTTTCTACCTCACCTTCAACGTGATAGGAGCTTTTTTTCAGGGATTGTTAGAGACGGGAATTGATCAGCTGACAGGTGTTGTCAGTGACCTTCTCTTGGCTCATGGAGTTAACGAGGTTATTTACGGACTTATTATCGACGGAATATTTGCAGGTGTGGGCAGCGTCCTTAGCTTTTTGCCCATCATCGTCACATTGTTCTTCTTCCTGTCGCTGATGGAGGACAGTGGATATATTGCAAGAGTTGCCTTCTTCATGGACAAGGTGCTAAGGAGAATTGGTCTGTCAGGAAGAAGCATCGTGCCCATGCTGATAGGCTTTGGATGCACAGTTCCTGCGGTTATGGCCACAAGGACACTTCCCAGCGAAAGGGACAGGAAGATGACGATTCTTCTTACTCCTTTCATGAGTTGTACGGCCAAGCTTCCGATCTATGCATTCTTCGTTAATGCCTTTTTCCCGGGAAGAGGCGGACTAATCATAACAGGCCTCTATTTCCTTGGAATCCTTGTGGGAGTTCTGGTGGCCTTTCTTATGAAAAAGACTCATTTCAAGGGCGAAGCCGTTCCCTTTGTTATGGAACTTCCCAATTACAGGCTTCCCGGAGCAAGGAACGTGGGACTTCTTCTGTGGGAGAAGGCCAAAGATTTCCTTCAGAGGGCCTTTTCCGTCATTTTTGTAGCAACCATTGTAGTATGGTTTTTGCAGAGCTTTGACATTCACTTTGACCTGGTGAGTGATCCGGAGAATAGTATACTGGCCCTTGTTTCAGGAGGGCTGGCTCCCGTATTTGCACCTCTTGGACTTGGAGATTACAGAGTAGTGACAGCCCTTATTTCAGGCTTCATGGCAAAAGAGAGCGTGGTTTCAACTCTGGAAGTTCTCTTTGCTTCAGAGGGCGGTGTAACCGGTGCTCTCACCGCAGTTTCAGCGGGGACATTATTGGTATTCAGTCTTTTGTACACTCCCTGCGTTGCAGCCATTTCCACCATCAAGAGAGAGATGGGAGCAAAATGGGCTGTATTCACCGTTATATGGCAGTGTGCACTGGCCTGGGTAGTGGCATTTATCGTAAGGCTTATACTTGTGGCAGCTTTGTAAACTGACTATAGGACAAAAATTGAGAATACACTTTCGAAATATTTTACTTTTATTTCTTAGAATCGCCATTTACAATGGTATAGGAAATTATTGGTAATATAGCACGGAGGTGTATTTTTTATGCAGAAATGGGCAAGACTTCTTTATCAACCCGGTGTGCCGCTCTACGGCGATACCAGAGTTACCGGAAGTAAGGAACATATAGATATATCCAAAAGAGCTGCTGATGAGGCAGTGGTTTTACTTAAGAATGAGAACGATCTTCTTCCTCTCTCAGGTGATGCACCAGTTGCCATGTTCGGCAAGGCATCCTATGAGTACATTAAGGGAGGCGGCGGATCCGGAGATGTTTTCTGCAAATATATCCGATCCCTTTACGATGGACTTAAGGAGAGAGGCGTCAGAGTATATGAGCCTGTGATCGAGTATTACAGACAGGAGATAGAGAAGCAGTATGAGGCGGGAAGGGCTCCCGGAATGACCGCAGAGCCTGACCTTTCAGAGGATATGGTTAAGGGCGCCAGGAATTTTGCCGACACCGCCATCATTGTCATCAACAGATTCTCAGGAGAAGGCTGGGATCGCAGCAAGGTTGAGTCTCCAAGTGAGTTCAGCCCCTGGCCTGCAGCAACCAGCATGCCTACTCTTTCCGGTGAGGTTTTCCCTGATGGAGACTTCGTCCTTACCGCCAAGGAGAAGGAGATGGTATCCAAGGTCACAGCATCTTTTGACAGAGTAATTGCCGTTCTTAATATTGGCGGAACTCTTGATCTTAGATGGGTAAAAGAGGATGCTAAGATCGGAGCAGCTCTCTACATGGGACAGCTCGGTATGGAGGGCGGACTTGCCACAGCTGACGTGCTTCTTGGCAAGGTATGTCCTTCCGGAAGATTGTCCGATACCTTTGCAGGAACTCTTGAGGATTACCCTTCAACAGAAGGCTTCCATGAGTCCTATGAATACGTTGATTACAGCGAAGATGTATACGTTGGTTACAGATATTTTGAGACTGTTCCCGGAGCGGCAGAGAAGGTGGTTTACCCCTTTGGCTACGGACTGTCCTATACCTCTTTTGACATGGAGGTTGTAGATGCTGCAGCGGTAAAAGAGGTTTCGGGACTTAAGAAGACTGTGAACGCAGCAGATTTTACCGAGGGAAATGACGGATTCTGCTTCACTGTTAAGGTTACAAACACCGGAAAAGTAGCCGGCAAAGAAGTCGTTCAGCTCTATTACAGCGCTCCTCAGGGACTTCTTAAAAAGCCCGCCAGGGAGCTTGGCGATTTTGCCAAGACCAGGGTTCTTGCACCCGGAGAAGCTCAGCTCCTTACTCTTTCTGTAAGTAAGTATGAGCTTAGTTCCTATGACGATCTGGGCAAGGTTTCAGATGCATCCTATGTGCTTGAGAAGGGCGTTTACAGCTTCTATATCGGCGAAAATGTAAGGAATCTTACGAAGACTGATTTTGAATTCAATAATGAGGAAGACAAGGTCATTCAGAAACTTTCTCACAAGCTTGCATCTGTGGAACTCAAGAAGAGAATGCTTGCAGATGGCAGCTTCGAGGAGCTCCCTGTAGGTGAGCACAAGGACATAAATGCATGTATTTTTGAGAAGATGGAGCCCGGAACTGAGGAGGCTCTTGTACCGGCAGTTCGCGGAAGAGACAGCTATTTCCTTACTTATCCTTATAAGGAGGGGGCAAAGACTTTTGCCGAAGTTGCAGAAGGAAAAGTAACTCTTGATGAGTTCATGGCTCAGCTCTCCGATGAGGATCTGATCCACCTTTGCGGCGGTCAGCCCAACACCGGCGTTGGCAACGTATTTGGCTTTGGCAATCTTCCTGAGTACGGAGTGCCCAATGCGGTAACTGCTGACGGCCCTGCGGGTGTTCGTATCCAACCTGAGACAGGCGTTAAGACAACAGCTTTCCCTTGTGCCACATCCCTGGCCTGCACCTGGAACAAAGACCTGGTGGAGGAAGTTGGATTTGCCGGCGGCGAGGAGCTCAAGGAGAACAACCTCTGCGTATGGCTCACTCCTGCCATCAACATTCACAGAAGTCCTATGTGCGGACGTAATTTTGAGTATTATTCAGAGGATCCTTATCTTACAGGACGCCTTGCAGGTGCCATGGTAAGAGGTATTCAGAGAAACAATGTTGGTGCCTCCGTCAAGCATTTTGCCTGCAACAATAAAGAAACCAACAGAAAGCACTGCGACTCAAGAGTGTCTGAGCGTGCTCTTAGAGAGATTTATCTCAAGGCTTTTGAGATGATAGTTCACGAGTCTGCACCTTATACAATAATGTCATCCTATAACGTTATCAACGGAGAGCGTGCTTCAGAGAGTCATGACCTCATTACAGGAATCCTTAAGGAAGAGTGGGGCTTTACCGGATTTGTTACCACAGACTGGTGGACAAGGGGAGAGCACTACAAGGAGATCAAGGCAGGAAATGATCTTAAGATGGCCTGCGGTTTCCCTGAGCGTGTTAAGAAGGCTCAGGAAATGGGTGCAGTAAACCGCGCGGATTTCGAGCA
Source organism: Butyrivibrio sp. DSM 10294 (assembly GCF_028539135.1). Lineage (NCBI taxonomy): Bacteria > Bacillati > Bacillota > Clostridia > Lachnospirales > Lachnospiraceae > Butyrivibrio > Butyrivibrio sp. DSM 10294. The sequence continues at coordinate 57,727 of NZ_JANSWL010000077.1, forward strand.
GTGCGCCAGAAGAATACTGGCAACTATTCTGAAATTTGATTAAAGGACCGACTCTCTGTATTCCTGAGGAGTCATATTTACCTTTTTACGGAAGGTGGAGCAAAAGGCGCTTTCGCTGCCAAAACCAAGATGATAGCAGATATCCTTGCTGGACATGGTTGTGGTGGACAGCAGGTACTTGGCGTGGTTTATCTTGGTGGTTACGATGTAGTCGTGGGGCGTATAGCCGGTCTCTTTCTTGAAGACTCGAAGGAAGTGATAGGGGCTGATGTTAGCTCTTTTGGCCAGATCTTCCAGAGACAGCTCCCCGGTCAGGTTGTCGTTTATGTAGGATACGATATCCTCTATGGCATCGCCTGAGCCGTTTATGTTCTCCGGTTTTACACCGGAGGTTAGAAGCTGCGTAAGAATATTTACAATCCAATTATTGAGGACAGCGTCATTGACCGATGCGCCGTTTTTGAAGGAAGTGTAGAGTTTATCTATGTACTTCTCGAAACGGTAGTTAGAGCTGAGGGTTATGACGCTGCCTTTTTCTTTGGTGATTTCCCCATAGTATCTGCGGGCAAGGCTGCCGTCAAAGTGAAACCACACCGCTTCCCAGCCGGTCTTGCTGCCGTAGGAGTGGGGGCCGTAGCAGTCTATGAGTACTATCTGCCCCTGAGCGGCGGTATAGGACTTGTCATTGATTTCTATAATACATTTTCCCTTTTTGATATACATGCACAGAAAGCTGTCGAAGGACTCCCTGTAGAGGTGATAGCCTGCTTCATATTTGAAATATCCTGTGATCGTGGGATAGAGGAACAGATCACGGGTATTTGCGGCGGGAGTGTGGATGTAGTAATCGGAAACGGGGGATACAAGTTTTTCTTTTGAGTACATGGGGATACCTCAGCAATTTTTTTATATCTGTGAGCAAATACATCTAATGAAATCTCGGAGATGACCGGGTATCATAATTGTAATGATGATGGCAATTTTTTGCAAGATACGAGGTGGTGGAGGAGTCGATGGGACGATTGCGAGTCAATGGGGACGGTTCTTTGTGACTCGCTTCGTGAGTCACAAAGAACCGTCCCCATTGACTCACAATCGTCCTCGTTGAATACTAAATAGCCGCAAGGAGGCATACATGAGCAAAGTTAAGATATACGAGGAGTTAGTCACAATCCCTACCTACGAAGTTGGTCCCGCCGACAGGAATCCTATGTTCTTAGAAAAGAGGGTATATCAGGGGAGCAGCGGCAAGATCTACCCCTATCCCACAACAAATGAGATCAGCAGAACCAAGAAAGATAAGCAGTGGAAGGCTGTTTTTCTCGAAAATGAATACATTAAGGTGATGATCCTCCCCGAGCTTGGCGGAAGGATTCAGAGAGCCTACGACAAGACCAATGACTATGACTTTGTTTATTACAACAGGGTTATTAAGCCTGCCCTGGTGGGACTTACAGGCCCATGGATCTCCGGCGGAATAGAGTTTAACTGGCCGCAGCACCATAGACCCACAACCTTCAGTCCTGTGGATTACAAGCTCACTGAGAATGCAGATGGCAGTAAGACCTTGCTGATCGGAGATGTGGATCAGATGTACGGCACCAAGTGTGTTACAGGTTTCACTCTTTATCCCGGCAAGGCCTATATCGAGGTAACTGGACAGCTCTACAACAGAACGCCGCTGCCTCAGACCTTCCTGTGGTGGGCAAATCCTGCGGTTTCCGTAAATGACTATACCCAGTCCATCTTTCCGCCTGACGTTCACAGTGTCTACGACCATGGCAAAAGAGATGTCTCCAGATTTCCAATAGCCACAGGAACCTATTACAAGCATGATTACAGCGAGGGCGTGGACATATCGAGATATAAGAATATTCCCGTTCCCACCTCCTACATGGCTGAGAAGTCAGAGTATGATTTTGTCGGAGGCTATGATTACAGCAAAAAGGCCGGTCTTTTGCATGTTGCTGATCACCACATTTCGCCCGGCAAAAAGCAGTGGACCTGGGGCTGCGGCGACTTTGGCAAAGCCTGGGACAGGAATCTTACCGATGAGGACGGCCCCTACATTGAGCTGATGACAGGAATGTTCTGCGACAATCAGCCTGATTTTGCATGGCTTAAGCCCTATGAAGAGAAGGTGTTCAAGCAGTACTTCATGCCCTACAAGGCAGTGGGACAGGTCAAGAACGCCGGCATTCACGGTGCTCTCAATATGGAACTACGTGACGGCGGAACTTCCCTCTATATCTGCGCATATGCAACTCAGCTCTATGAAGAAGCAGAGATTAACGCAACCTACAAGGGAGAAGTTATATTCAGGGAGAAAACTAAGCTTTCGCCCAATGACATATATGAAAAAGAGCTTCCGGTTAACATTGAGGATGAGTACCGTCTCAAAGTCAGCATAATGGCAGAGGGAAAGGAACTGATATCCTATCAGCCCAAAGATCAGGGAATTCCCAAGCTCGCAGAGCCTGCAAAGGCAGCAAAGGAACCGTCAGAGATACTCACCAATGAAGAGCTGTACCTTACAGGGCAGCACATCGAGCAGTACCGCCACGCTACCTGGTCTGCAGACGATTATTATCTGGAGGGACTTAAGCGTGACTCCGGTGATACCAGGATAAACAATGCCTACGGACTTCTTTTGCTGAGAAGAGGGCGTTTTGCCCTTTCCGAGAAGTATTTCCGGGCGGCTATCGATAGACTGACACTTATGCATCCCAGCCCATTCCACAGCGAAGCATACTATAACCTGGGGCTTAGCCTTTTTTACCGGGGAAAATATGATGAGGCCTTCGATACCTTCTATAAGGCAATCTGGGTAAAGGAGCTCCAGGAGGAAGGATTCTACTATCTGTCTGCAATAGCCTGCAGAAGAGGAGAGTACGAGGAGGCGCTTGATTTCATTGAAAAAGCACTTGTGAGAAACACCCACAGCATTAAGGCAAGGGCGCTGAAAGCCATGCTGCTTGTGAGGCTCGGAAGGATGGAAGAAGCTAACAATTGGATAAAAGAGAATCTCAAGATCGACGCCTTTGATTATGTATCAATCTATGCAGGTGTGCTTGCGGGGATGTGTGATGAAGCTTATCTTCATAAGCTCTCAAGGGATTTCCATGAAACATATCTGCAGATGGCCAGGGATCTGGCGGAAGCCGGGCTCTACGACGATGCGCTGAAGGTGCTGGATTACAGTGGCTCCGATCATCCGATGATTCATTACTATAGGGCATATTATCTCAGTAAGCTTGGTTGTGATAATGAGGCACAGGCGGAGCGTGATCTTGCAGAGAAGGCAGATCCTTATTGCTGTTTCCCAAATAAATTTGAGGACATCGCAGTGCTGGACATTGATGCACCGAGGGCCATGTATTATCTTGGATGCCTCTACTATGACAAGCTCCAATATGATCTCGCAATCGAACTCTGGGAGAAGGCTGCAGCCAAGGATGACACGTTCCCAACTCTTCTTCGCAATCTCTCCATCGCCTATTACAACAAGCGCGGTGACAAAGATAAGGCAAAGAAGTGCCTGGAGCGGGCATTTGAGCTGGATACCTCAGATGCAAGAGTGTTTATGGAGTTAGACCAGCTATATCAAAAGCTCGGGATATCCTTTGAGGATAGGCTTGCAAATTTCCATAAACATATAGAACTTATTCAGAAAAGAGATGATCTCTACACCGAATATGTAACTCTTTTGAATGACATGGGCAGGTACGAAGAAGCTCATGACCTTATATCCTCCCACAGCTTCGGAACCTGGGAAGGAGCAGAGGGCAAGATTACAACCCAGTTCAAGGTAAGCCTCCTGCAGCAGGCCAAGAAGCTTCTTGATAATGTTCAGAAGGAAGCTGAGCCGAAGGAAGAGCCGGATGCTGAGATGTGCATACAGATAAAAAGGCTTCTCCAGGAAGCTCTCTCATATCCTGAAAATCTGGGGGAAGGGCGCCTTGAAGGCACCAAAGACAACAATCTATATTATTACCTTGGAACTACCTTCGAACTAATGGGGCAACCTGAGAAGGCCAGGGAAGCCTACCTGAAGGCAACCCTGGGAGCTCAGGAAGTAGCCGGCGTCATGTACTACTACGACCAGCCCGCCGACATGATCCTCTATCAGGCCCTTGCCCTTGAAAAACTCGGCAGAAGGAGCGAAGCCAATGCCCGCTATTATCGCCTTCTCGACTACGGCGAGCAGCACCTTCGCGACACCTTCAAGATGGACTACTTCGCAGTCTCAATGCCCGACATGTCCGTCTTCGATGCCGACATGACCTTGAAGAACCGCGCCCATTGCTACTACCTCATGGGTCTTGCCAACCTTGGCCTTCATAACCCCGCCACCGCCGCAGAACTCTTCCGCCAAGTCCTCGCCATAGACAACACCCACCAGAACGCCATCCTCTACCTCAATCTCGCCGTCATATCTAAAGACACAGAATCTTAACTTGCGTACATAGGGCGAATATTGTAATATAACAGAAGATTTTTTGAGAGAGAATTTGAGGGGAAAGTAATGTGGAGGAGTGAGAGAAATGTATTGTATTCACTGTGGTGCCCAAATAAGCGACACATCTAATTTCTGCTTGAAATGCGGCAAACCCACCTCACCAAGTACATCAGGCCGAGAGATCTATTTTTCCAAACAAAAGGCAGTTAATCATATTCAAATGCTTACCAGGCAGTCTGCCGAGAAAATTGCGGAGGAACCCGGTTACTTTTGCTTTAATTGCGGATGTTATATAGACAGCGATCTTGCACAGCAGGAGGGCAGAGGAGTTTGTTCAGCCTGTGGAACAACCGTTATTCGTGAATATCTTCGTCCCCAGAACCTGCTTGGGAACCTTGCCAAGAAGTTCTCTTCTGTGGGAAATCATAACACCCCACTTACCCCTGAGAAGCTTATTTACAATTACTATGGATCCCTTTATTATCAGCAGACCGGCTATCCCTTTGAGGAAGTTGCGGTTGATAAGGAAAAGACCGGAAAATATCTCGTAGAAGTGGGATATCAGAAGGCCAGAGCAAGCTTTAAGAGCTACAGAACCTATATCTTTTTTAACGTGCTGATACCTGAGGAAAACGGATCTTTTCAGGAAATAGATGCAATTGTCGTATTCGGATCCATGATATACGTGATAGAAGCCAAGAACAGAAGCGGCATGTACAGTATGAACGGCCTTGCCGAGGAATACTGGGATTTTGAATCCTATGACGGAGAAAAGGCTAAGGTCTATAATCCGCTGTTGCAGAACAATGAACATGTAGCTGCCCTTCAGCACTATCTTCGTGACAAACTGGATTTTGAACCCTTCTTTTTCAATTTTGTGAGCCTTGCAGGTAACGGAACAGTCAACTGGAATATTCCGATCGATCCTCTTGATGAGCTTAAGCTTGGCTGCTGGAGAGTTACCAACAACGTTTCAATTGAGAAGACCTTCACTGATGATTTTGGAGTCTTTTTGCAGAAAATGATGGCTCCCGGTTATGATGATGGTTTTCCGGATTATGATGACAAATATGCTCAGATGATCCTCAAGGCCATGGAACCCGTTCTCAATGAACCCATGGAGGAGAGAGACAGGAAGATTGCAGAGAGGGAAAGTAATAAGGATGATAAGGGACAGCGACCGTATTCCTATTTCTTTGGTATGATCAACGGTTCGGTTCCTATCCTGTACAGAACCAATCATGTGCACAGCCAGGTAATATATGCCTATACCGGCAGATGGAGCTCTGCCTACAACGTGGTTAATCTTGGAGAGAACGGAGAGCCTTATCTTACGGATGAATCGGCCACTGTTGAATGGTCTGCCATCAATACCGAAGAGGACCTGCGAAACGCATTTCTTTTCGTCAAGAACGGCAATCCACAGGCAGATGGTCAGGCAAGCGGCTATGGAGACAGCGCGCCTAATGCATCAATATCTGAATTTGAGTCCATGTTCTTCCATGGCTGCAATGATCTTGCTACCTTGAACGCAAGATATAAGAATCTGTGCAAGACCTTCCATCCCGACGGAGCCAGCGGAGATGAGGAGACCTTCAAGAAGATGCAGAAGGCATATGAGAGCATAAAGGCAAGACTATAAAGCATAATAAAAAGGCAATTACTGAGAAGAAAAAGAGGCCTTTGTGTGTTACAATATTTTGGAATGATTTTGTTGATGTCGTAACATTTGGGGAGATTTACGATGATTGATGGGAAAAAGATTGTAGCACTATGTGCATACAGGATATATGATCCGCAATTTTTTGACTGCGTGACAGAGCTCAATGAGCTTCTGAAGGCTCAGGATTGCAGGTTGTTTATTTACACCATGAACTCCGAGATCGGTAACAGCGGAGATTATGAGGCTGAAGCTTCTGTTTATGATCTGATACCTTTTGATAAGACTGACGCTGTCATTATTATGGCAGAGAAGATCAAGAAGAGAGAGGTTGTTCAGCATATTATCGATTCCGCAACGGGGTACAATGTACCTTGCATTGTTGTGGACGGCGATTATGACAATGTTGCCAAGGTGAAATTTGACTACGGTAAGGGCTTTGAAGCAGTAGTCAGACACATTATCGAACAGCACAAGCCCAAGTGCCCCCACTTCATGGCCGGCAAGATGGACAGTGAATTCTCCAACGAGAGAATAGAAGTGTTCAAAAAAGTAATCGCTGAGAACGGTTATACTTTTGATGACAGTATGTTAAGCTATGGCGACTTCTGGTCCATTCCGGCCAGGAAAGTTGCCCATGAGCTTCTTAAAAGAGAAGTACTTCCCGACGCTATTATCTGCGCCAATGATATCATGGCTATCAATGTCTGCGACATATTTACGGCAGCCGGAATCAAGGTCCCGGGAGATGTTGTGGTCTCAGGCTTTGACGGAATAGATGAGGCCTTTCTTGCCAAGCCCGGAATGACTACCGCTATATGTGAGAGTAAGGTCCTGGCAGATACCATCAGTGAGGTGACACAGGCAGTTCTTGGCGGTACCAGAGACATCGAGAGGTGGATCACACCTACCTTTGTTCCCAATGAATCCTGCGGATGTCCCCGCAGTCTTTTCGAAGTCAATTCCGTTGTACATGGACTTAATAACAGGTTTTACCATCATCAGGATGATATCCACATCATGCATGTATTGGCCTCCACCATCATGGCAAGTGAGAGCATAGGTGATTGCACCGGTCATATCAGGGAGAACCTTTCCGACAATATGTGCGTCGTTGTTGAGGATGCCTGCTTTGATCTTGAGAGGAACTATTTCCTTGACCATGTTACTAATACTACCAAGAGTATTATTTATAACAGTTATTGCAAATGTAATCAGATTACTCCCTTTGATCCCGAGTGTGTTATTCCAAGTCTCATGGAGGCTATGGATGCGGGATATCCGCTCATATTCAATGCTCTTGAATACATGGGCAGAGCTATAGGTTTTGTCTGCTATTCTTTTGACAGATATGACCTTATAGATTATTCCAAGACTCCCAGCGTGACCAACTGCCTTAGTATGGGCCTTGGCGGATTTATAATGATCCGTTATCAGAGATACCTCAAGGACAAGATCCAGCAGATGTATCAGAACGATGCCCTGACAGGACTCTACAACAGAGTTGCGTTCCTGGCCAAATATGAGGAGTTCAGGAGTAAGCCCCAGAATAAGGGTAAACAGCTCAACATTATCATGGCTGACCTTAACGGTCTTAAGATCATTAACGATACCATGGGACATGCAGCCGGTGACAGAGCCATTGCTACTGTGGCCAATGCCCTGAGAGCTGAGTGCCCGTCAGAGACTCTTCTTGTTCGATTCGGAGGAGATGAGATGATCGCCCTTGTTCCCGGTGAGAACAACGTGGATTCTATCATCTACAGAGTCAAGGAGCATCTGGCAACGGACAGCAAGCGCCTTGGGTATCCCATAACCGCCAGCTATGGAACCTATTCCACCGTGCTTTCGGATGAGCTTAATCTTGAGGATGTCATAGCCATCGCCGATGAGCAGATGTACATCATGAAGAAGGGCTCCAGGATAATAAGATAAATTAAATATTTGCATGAATACTATGCGGAACGTTTCTAATGTTTTTTTAGAAACGTTCCGTTTTTTTATTTCATTTTATTTCCGTAAAAGGGTTAATTTTTCTGCAAAAAATGACGATATACCAAACGGCGTAGAATCGTTTTTTTATGGAAAAAGTAAAATTTTATTTCTGACATTCAAATTGAAAAGAGGGGTTTCCATATGAAGAGATGGCTGAAGATAATGAGTCTTATAATGAGCGTGCTGTTGCTTTCCGCAAATATGCACGCTATTTCCGCAAGGGCGGCTAATCTTGACGGGGCCAATGCAGCCAAGATCGCCAGCGCGATCACCAGCACGGCAGAGCAGCAGGCCAGGAAACAGGGAAAGGATTATTTCAAGACTCTTGCCAATGGAAGGATTATCTATGTCAAAGGCTTCAAAGTAACTAATTTAACTCCTCCTTCCCATGGTCAGCTTCTTGATACATCTGCAACCGTAACAGCAGACAGTGGTCTTTCCTGGGAAGTTCCGGTTATCTGGGTTGATCAGAACGGAAATATGCTAAAGATTGCTCTGGATATAGACGGAGTAGTGGCCTGCTATCCGATTCTGGCATTTTACCTGCCTGAAGGTTATGCAATGGCAACAGGTAAAAATGTGACTTATGACATCAGTATGCCTGATTTCGTGACAGATCTTATGGCTAAGTCCGGTGTCGCAACCCTCTCTAATCCCTCAAACGGAGTAACCTATATCACACCTCTTCTTCCCGGAAAAAACAAAGTGGAAGCCAATAGAACAACTCAGTATTCTCTTTATGATGAAGAGGAGACAGAGAGTGCGTCTTCAGGCGTTGAAGAAAAGCCTTATGTGCCCCAGGCAGATACTTCCGATAGTGGGAATGGCAACGGCGGTAGCGGCGGTGGTGGAAGATCCGGAAATAGAAGCGGGTATAAGAAGTATGATCCAAAGCTAAGTGAAGATGAAGAGAAGGCGATAATCGATCTACATGTTCAAAGTGACGATAGTTCCAAGGATGCTATTGAGGAGCTTAAAAATCTTGATAAAAATGACCTCGCTTGGTTTATATCTTTTGTAAAAAATGTTGTTGAACCGGAGGCAGTGCAGCTGCTTGAGCAGAAGTTCCCTGCCTATGGTGATGCGGCTGAAAAGAAGAAAGATGAGGCAGAGCTTGGAGAGAAACTGGGATTATATGTATATTACAAGGCTGCTGAAGGGTCTCAGAATTCCGGAAATTCCGAAGTGGGCGATGAGACTGATGAAACTGACAATACAGGCGGTGAAGTTGGAAATGGCACTATTGCTGAACTTAAATGGGATTATAGCGAACAGGGTGAACTGACATATTCCCTTGGAATAAATGTTTCCTATTTCTACACAGTGGATAAAGAGTCGGGTAAGACTGTGTTCAACGATGAAGCATATGATCTTCTCGATAATACCTTGCTACATGAAATCATGCATGCCCATATGCTTGACTATACCAGAACCGGAATGACCGGAAAGAAGTATGATGAAGCAAGCGGTAAATATGTGAATTCTGCAGAAAACAAGTTCCCGACATGGTTCATCGAAGGTATGGGAATGTCTGTGGATAATCCGTATCAGTACTTAAATGCGTATTTCACAGGTGAGAGTGACAAATCCGATGGCTATGGTTTTGATTCAGAGACCAAAACCTATGATGCGGAGCTTCTTAAGGAGAAATACAGTGCTGATAGTACCATGAGGCTTGAGTATGCAGATAGCAATAGTACATCTGATGTAACAAAGAGCGCTTATGCAAGCGGATATCTTGCCAATGTATATCTGGCCTACTTGGCAGCTATAGCATACGATAAAAAGGATGCCATTTCGGAGAAAAAAGGTGAGATTACTATTGATTCCAAGGTCATCCGTAGCGGAATGAATCATATTTTGGAAGAACTCCATAACGGAAAAACTCTGGATAATATAATTGGTGAAATATCACCTTCTGATGGCGCAGGCGGCAATTGCTACAGTAATACCGATGAGTTTGCAAGTAAGTTCATAGCATCAAGCGGAGAGGATAGTGACGGAGGCAAATCAGCGGATTTTTGCGCCACCCTGTTAAGCTATTTTGCTTCAAACAGCGATAATACAACGAATGGCAAAAACGTTAACGGATCCGTACTTTTGGATTTTGATGATTTGGATACATATCAGCTTAAAGGCATAAGTAAAGTTAAGACAGAGGTCTATGTACTTGATAATGCTCAGGAGAGTAAGTCAAATGTGAATTCTGAAGAAGCACAAAAATCCGGTGGAAAAAAAGACACAGGAACGATTGTTGATACATCAGACGAAAACTCTTCAGAAAATACCGATACGGATTCTTCAGAACAGTCAGAGGAGAAAAAAGCCTTGGATAAAGTAAGTGTTCCTACTGACAGTACTCCGGAGAATCAGGATAATGCCTCTGAAGGAAACGCCATAGATAATACTTCCGATAGCTCAGATAACAGGGATTCATCTTCTGCAGATGATAACAAGAAATCATCAAAGCCTTCAGAGAAAGCTTCGGATGACTCAGAAGATGCAGAAAGCGACAGCTCATCAGCTGAAGAAGCTATCGAGGATGATTCCGAAGAAACTGCCGAGTTCCCTGTTGAGCAAGAACAACCTGAGAATGAATCTATAGAAGAGCCCGAGCCGGAACCTGCTCCAGAAGCAGCCCCTGCCCCTGAGGAAACAGCAGAACAGCCAGCCGCTGAACCTCAGCCAGCACCTGAGGCAGCACCTGCACCGGAATCTGCCCCGGCAGAAGACTACACACCGCCAAGCATGATAATTTCCGAACCCGAGCCCGAACCTGCACCCCAGGAACCCGCTTCCCAGGATAACAACCAGGAAGTTCTGGATGCAGTTAAACCTGAGCCATCCTCCAATGATGACAGTTCTTCATCGGAGAATTCCGGAGAGTAAATCTTTTTATATAAGGATGACAGCAGGGACGGTTTTTATACCAGTGGGGACGGTTATGAGTCAAAGGGGACGGTTCTTGCTGACTCGCTTCGTGAGTCAGCAAGAACCGTCCCCTTTTGACTCAGAACCGTCCCTCTGTCATCCTGCTTCAGGCATCCTTGGCCATTCTTCTTACGAGATATCTGAATTCATCCTTATATTCATCGGTTTCATCGATGGTCTTAAGGGTGTCAAGGATATCGTCCAGGGTTGCATCTCCAACGTGTTCGCTGTTTTCAAGGATCATGGCAAATTCAACTGCACAGCCTGCGAACTTGAAGCTGTCGCTGGGGGTATCTGTGTAGAGCTTGCTGCCGATGATGTATTCTTCGAGCTTGGACTTGTTTCCGTCGGGCTCTTTGTATCTTAATGCCAGTGTTCCATAGTCGGTAGAAACATTTGCATCGGTGTCATTATTCTGATATTTGAGGTTGATGGCTGATTTGGAACCAGTGGGAACGATCTCATACAGTGCAACAACTGTGTGGCCGGATCCAAGTTCGCCGCCGTCCTTGGTGTCATCTGCAAAATCCATTGCATCCATTGTTCTGTTCTGGTAACCGATAAGTCTGTAAGCGTTGACCTTGGCGGGATTAAACTCCATCTGGAACTTAACATCCTTGGCAACGGTTACAAGAGTTGAACTCATTTCATCCACAAGAACCTTGTGGCCCTCAAGCTTGGAATCGATGTAGGAGTAGTTGCCGTTACCGCAGTCAGCAAGTCTTTCAAGGCTGGCATCCTTAAGATTTCCTGTGCCAAAGCCAAGAACTGACAAGAAGATTCCATCATTCTTTTTCTCTTCGATAAATCTCTCAAGCTCGTCGGGATCTGAGATGCCTACATTCAGGTCGCCGTCTGTTGCCATGATGATTCTGTTGTTTCCGCCTTCGATGAAGTTCTCTTTTGCTACTTCATAGGCCATCTCCATTCCGCGCTGGCCTGCTGTTGCGCCGCCTGCTGAAAGAGAGCGGATGACTTTCTCTATTTTCTTTTTATCCTTAATTCCAACGCCGTCAAGAAGAAGTTCCTCTCTGCTTGCATAGGTTACAATTGAGATGGTGCTGTTCCCGGGAAGATTGTCAACGAGGTCCAGCATTGAAGTCTTAAGGAGCTCTAACTTGTCAGATGAGCTCATGGAACCGGATACGTCAATCAGGAAAACAAGGTTACTGTCAGGCATCTCTTCGGAAAAACTTTCCTCAGCCTTAACACCTACGAATAACAGCTCATGCTCTGAGTTCCAGGGGCAGGTTGAGATCTCAGCTGTTACACCGAATTTGTTGCCGGCTTTGGGGCTAACCAGATTGTAATCGAAATAATTAAGGAACTCCTCTTCGCGGACTGCGTCGCCGTTTATGTCATACAGGTCATATCCGTCCTCGATCATTCTGCGGACATTTGCGTAGGATGCTGTATCAACATCTGCTGCGAAGGTTGAAAGAGGCTGTGTCTGAGTCAGGAAGAAACCTGCCTCCTCAGGCTTTTCATAGGATTCTCCGGGATTTATATTGTTGTAACGCTCATCGTAGTCTCCGTAGCTCTCTGTAACTGCTTTGTTTGCTGATTCATAGCCGGCAGCAGGGGCCATAGGAGCGGCTTCGTATGATTCGCACTCCTCGGTTGCAGCTTCATGTGAAGGCGAAGGAGATGCCTGTTCGCTTTTGGCTATGGGAGCTTCTGCTGCGGGAGCCTCTGTTGCCTGAGTGTCTGATGTGGGCATGGGGCTTGCTTCCTGCGCTGCACGATTTGCTCCGCCGCAGCCTGTAAGTGATGCTGCCATGATGGTGATTGTTGTCAGAAGTGATAATCCTTTAATATACCTTTTCATAATATTTTTCCCTCCAAAATACGGCTTATGTGTTTTTTGTTTTTTGCCGTTCTATCTTGTATACAGACGGGAAAAAGAAAATGTTGCAAGGAATTAAAATTTTTTTCAAAAAATTTTTTTTACAGTTTGTGCTATACTATCAATGTGCGATTTTATGCGCTTTTTTAAGAATAATAACTTTGGGAGATTTATTTAGTGGAGAAGAAAAAGGTTTTTGACAGGCCGTACAAAGCGGCTGTTTTTTATGGTGTGTATTCGATATTGTTTGCGGGAATGATCTACGGGGTGTTCTATTACTTTTTTGCAAACAATGTTAGTTTTATCAATTCCGCCGATGCCTTCAGGCAGCATATCAAGGCTCTGGCCTATTATGCCAAGTGGATGCGCGGCGTCCTGTATCATCTGGTGAAGGAACACAGTCTGTCGATACAGACCTTCTCCTTCGGAATGGGCTACGGAACAGATATCTACCCGACGCTTCAGTATTACGCTATCGGAGATATCCTGAATCTTCCGGCAGTCTTTGTTCCCAATGAATATATATATGTATATTTTCAGGTTGTTATGATGCTGAGACCCTTCATCGCGGGCATTACCTTCTCGGCTCTTTGCTTCTACTTAAGACCGAGAGCTTCCAAGATCGGTGTGATGACAGGAATGTTCACCTACAGCTTCTGCACCTTTTTCCTGTTCCTTGGTATCTGGCATCCCTATTTTGCCAATCCGCTTATTTATCTGCCCCTTGTAATTCTTGGAGCAGAGAAGATAATCAGGGAAAATAAGTCCGGATTCTTCGCCTTTGCGATCTTCCTCGCAGGCAGCAATAACTTTTTCTTCTTCTATATGATCGTGCTCCTTACAGTGGTGTATGTCATCGTAAGAGTTGCCTTTACATATGGAGGACAGCTTAAGAAGTGGGGAGAGCTGATCCTTAAGTTCTTCGGAGCAGGTATCATCGGAAGCCTTATGGCAATGGTGATACTTCTTCCGGTAATATGTGCTTTTCCGGCCAATCCAAGAAGTAACAGCGGAATTACTTTTTCGCTTTTTTACAACAAGGAATATTATGAGCAGCTGGTAAGAAACCTGTATTCCTTTGTATATCACGGCTTCTATGATACGCAGATAGGCTTCCATGGCATCATTCTTCTGGCGGTGTTCATGCTTGTTATCAGGGTTATAACTCTTTTGGTCAAAAAAGCATCCGGCAAGGAGAACACTGAAGAAAACGCACCGCTTCAGCTCTTTGTATGCTTTTTGCTTCTTATCCTGTTTGTGTGTCTCCCGGCAGCGGGCTATGCACTTACGGCTTTTGCCTATGTTATCAACAGATGGACCTTTGCCTTTGCGCTGTGCGCAGCATTTATGATAGTTGATGTCTGGGACGACCTCTTTAATATCAAGTGGCTGCAGATGGCATCTATGGCGGTTCTTGCCCTGGCCTTTTACCTGCTGGTGAGATTTACTCACAACAGAGGCTATGAGAATGCCATGGCGGAGCTGCGACTTATGTATGTTGGACTTGCCGTAGTTCTTGTCATGGGGCTTATCAACTGCCTTGTAAGAGACAGAGAACATCTTATGCTCAAGATATCAAGGGGGACAGCGCAGGTTCTTATCCTGGCACTTTCGCTTACGGGAATTGTAATTAACGGCTATTACGGCTATTCTCCGGAGCAGGGCAATATGATCCAGGAGTATTTTAACGAGGTTACACCGGACAGCATGCATATCCTTTTGGAGAGCACCGAGGTTCAGGCGGTAAAAGAGGCAGTAGAGGTAAACGGCCGTGATCCCAACGGCTTCTACAGATATTCAGGACGTGACCTTGTATGGAACTCCTCGCTGATTGAGGGCGTATCCTCAACTCAGTTCTACTGGAGTCTTGCAAACGGCGTCGTATCCGATTATTTCAAGGAAATGGGCAACAACGATCAGCAGAATTTTGCCTACTATGCCCTTGATGACAGAGCAATACTCAATACCCTGGCGGGTGTTCGTTATTACTCACTTCGTTTCAATACGGATGAAGAGATCCGTTTTGTACCTTACAGATTCATACATCTTCATGACAGATACAACTTTGCTATTTTTGAGAACATGAACCCGCTGTCTCTTGGCTACGCTTATTACAACGTGATACCAAAGAGCGATTATGAAGCCATGACAGCCGCAGAGAGGCAGGAAGCTCTTTTGTACGGCATTGTTCTTGATGAAGATGACAAGACCTATCCGGAGGCTGAGATCTCCTACAGTTCTCAGTCAGTGCCTTTTGAGATCAGCGCAGAAGGGGATGTTACCATTGAGGATGGTAAGTGGACCGCCAAGGCGGGCTCATCCATTCACATCACCTTCAAGGGCCTTCAGAACTGCGAGACCTATTTATGGCTTGATGAGCTGTATGTGGATTCTCCAAGCGACTATCCGCTTATGAACATTCAGGCTGTTTCCGGTGAAAATGTAGTTACCACCAAGCAGATTTATTACAAAACTGAGAAGAACCAGTTCTACAGTGACTGGCACGATTATCTTCTGAACATGTGCTACGCCGAGCGACCCAAGGATGAGATGGTCATCACCTTCACTGAGGATGGAACCTACACCTTTGATGATCTCAAGATCATCTGTCAGCCTCTGGTCAATTATGAGAATCAGATCAGAATCTTAAGCCAGGATATGCTGGAAAATGTAGAGCTGTACAAGAATCCGATTTCCTATGCCACAAACAAGGTTACCGGAACCATCAACATGCAGGACAATGGTATCATGTGCCTTACGATTCCTTACTCCAAGGGCTGGACAGCCTACGTGGACGGCAAAAAGACTGAGCTTACCAAGGCCAATACAATGTTTATGGCATTAAAGCTTCCTGCGGGAAGTCATGAAATAACTCTCAAATATCACACACCGGGACTTCTTGCAGGTTTCATACTTAGTATACTGGGCCTGGCGCTTCTGATAGGTCTTATGAGAGCTGAAAAAGGTAAAAAGGCGGGAGAGAACAATGCTTAAGAAATTGAAAAATGAAAAAGTTCAGGATACGTTACTGTGGATCTTCATGGCAATAGGCGGCCTGTTTACATTATTCCTGATCTACAAAAAAGATTTCTATATGGAAAACAGTGATATCGCCTCCGATATGATCCTTGGCAAGCTCCTTAGCGCCGAGGGCGGCATCCTTAGTAGCAACTGGTTCTATTCCACGGAGCTGCATGTTGTTCATACGCAGCTTCTGTACAAGCTTCTGTTCTATATCTGGCCTGACAACTGGCTCATGGTAAGACTTGCAGCTGCTGTGGTATTTCTGGTCCTTATAGTCGCTTCCTTTATCTACATGGCTAAGGGAGCCGGACTCTACAGGGAGGGCCTGTTTGCAGCCAGCATACTTACCTGGCCCTTCGGACAGTGGTATGTCAGGATCGTAACCTTCGGCCAATCCTATGTGACCTATTTTATCATCGCATTCTTTTCCATGGGACTGTTCTTCAGAGCGGTGAGCCCTGTGGTCAGGAAGATTTCGGATGATGAGGACAGGAAAGAAAACAGAGCGGTGCTGGCAATCCTTCTGGCAGTTCTTGCAGCGGTTTCTCTGGTAGCGGGACTTGGCGGCGTAAGACTTCTTATGATCTGCTATGCGCCATTATTTGCAACGAGCCTTCTTGGACTTCTGTATGCTCATTATTATATGTTTAAGAATAAGACCAAGTCCGGTAAGATAGCAGCAGCGGCCAACAGAGTATTTATCTCTGCGCTGGTCCCCTTTGTTTTTTCCTGCATAGGTCTATTCATAAACAGAAAGATACTTTGTGAGAAATATAACTTCCAGGATCAGTTCAGAGAGACCTGGACAAATTTTTCCTTTGACTCTATCGGTAATTGCCTGACTGATGCTCTGACACTGTTTGGATGGCATGCAAACGTTCACTTTGTGAGTTGGCAGGGAATCATCAACTGCCTGAATTTCCTGCTGATCCTTCTTTTGGTGGGAAGTATTGTGAGGACCTACAAGAGGCTCTTCAGATACAATGAGATGACACAGCTGTTCCTTCTCTTTGTGGGAACCCTTACACTTATAACTACTGTGGTTTTATCCTGCAGCAACAAGTATTACTCATATTACTGGCTTCCGGTTATTCCTTATTTCCTTCTTGTTATGGGAATTGAGTTCAAATATGAGGAGGCGGGATATTTCAGACACTATGCGCCGGTGATTGGTCTGTTCGTGGGAGTATGCATATGCACCGCAAGTATTTCGGTGTATGCTGACCCTAATCCCGAGGATATCTATCAGGACTATGCTATTACAGACGCCATTGAATGGCTGAAGGAAACAGATTATACCGACGGTTTTGCGATGTTCTGGTCCAGCAACGTGGTAATGGCACTGACTGATGGACGCATAGACATGCATACGGTAAAAGAAATTGATCATCTCGACAGCCTTGATAATGAATATCAGTGGCTTCAGAATGCAGAGCACACAAGATCCCTTCCCGAGGGCAGGTTCTTCGTGCTTGTAAGTGCAAGAGATTACGATCTTGGCAATCCTTATTCAGCAGATATATTCAAACTGTCGGACCACCTGGTGTATGGCACCGACAGCGCATATATCTACAGCTTTGAGAATATGGATGATTACATCTATTCAATATCAAATGCGCAGTGATCACTGCATGGAATCGGCATCCGGAAGGATGCCTTTTCTTTTTTCCAGGGCATGAAGAAGGATTATGCCAAGAACGTAGCAGGAGAGAACCTCTCCGGCACCTACGGTTGCGGTGAAATAACCAAGGGTTCCTTCGAATCCATATACCCTCATGAGTACCTGGGGGACGATTATCATATTTGCAACGATCGGAGGAATGGGGCAGAGCCATCTTGCCGCGGGAAAACGCTTTTTGGTGCGGCCTATGAGATATGTGCCCACAGCGCCGATGAGTGTTGCCAGGGAACCAAAGACTATATCCCAGGGAGCGCAGCCTGTAAGGATATTCGCAAGAAGACATCCCACATACAGTCCCGGAACCGCAGCTGCGGTGTAATAGGGAAGGATAGTCAGAGCTTCCGAGAATCTTAACTGAATGGCATAATTTGCAAGCCCAAGGGCGTTGGCAATCAGTGTCAGAACGATGTAAAGAGCCGCTATTACTGCAGCCTGAGTCATAAACAGAACTTTTTTGTTTTGCATTTTTTCTCCCCTTATTTGGCTAAAAAGTCATATTGATTTTTCATATCCTCTTTGTATAATACTAGCATGAAAAAAACATGGTCAATATTTAATCTTTTTAAAAAGCAGATTCCCTACCTGGGAGATTATTTCAGCGCTTCCGAGATATCAAGACTTCTTGAGGATGAAGAATTCAGTGTATATGTGACAGAAAAAGGGGAGCGCAGCAACGAGATACTGATAAGCGACAGCGGGAAATGGTTGTGTATAGCAGATCGCTATTATCCGCTGGATCTGATAGCATATTTTTCGGAACCGGCTGATGCGGTGGTGTATATAGATGGCAGAAGAATCAAGGTTCACTATGGAGAAGCAGGCTTATTGGGGTGCAGGTGTTTGAAGGAGCTATATGGTCCCCATGCCTACAGAGAGGGCAAGCACACCTTTTTCTATGTGGACAAGAATTACAGGACGGGGGAACCCTCCGTCTGGCAGTATGACCACGAATGCGTTGAGGCCTTTGAAACTCTGGGCTTCGAATCGCCCTTTTCCGAGAAATACAAGGACATACTCTTTAATCTTGAATATGATTACATGCAGAGTACTAATGCCTATTGTGAATGGCAGAAAGTTTACAATAAGTACAAAAAAGATATGAAAAAGCTTCTGAGCGCAGACTGGAGGCAGCTTCGTTATGACTGGGAGTCTGCGATGCTTAAGACGGAGTTTAGAGGCTACGATCCCAGAAAACAGCTGCGGAACGAGATCAAGAATCTTCAAAACGGAGACAATATCCTTACTGCCCTTAACAGCATGGTGCTGGATGATGCAACTCTTGGAACCATCATTTTCGGGATCAACAAGCTGGAGATCAGGGATATACGATGCATTTTTGATATTGAGGCATATACGGATCCCTTCTACGTATGCAACTGCATAAGACTTCTTAAGATGATGGGACAGCCAAGGAATATCGTGGGAATAGATTTTCTTTTTGATTGTCTGAACGATATCAAGGAGCCCTATTATGATATGGCTATGGAGCTGCTTCTTACTTTTGATGAGAAAATGCTTGTACCGGTTCTTGAAAGCAAGTTTGGGGCTGCGATTGAGGATAAGGATGTGCTCAAAATAGCAGGTCTTATGGCCTTTGCAGACAAGATACATTACAGACTTGTAGGATAATTGCATGATTTAAGAGCTGAAATAAGTTATAATGATATAGATACACATTCGCGGTATCTATATCATTTTTTTACGGAAATTACAGAAGAACAGGGAAGATGCGACGGTATGCGAAACTATAAGTTTATTATAAGCTACGACGGAACAAGGTTTTACGGATGGGAGAGGCAGCCCGGCAAGGATATGACCATTCAGGGCAAGCTCGAGGAAGTGCTTAAGAAAATGACAGGCACCACGGACATTAATCTGATTGGAGCCGGAAGGACTGACGCTGGGGTTCATGCAAGGGCAATGACTGCCAACTGCGTACTTGATACGAATATGACTGAAAGTGAGATACAGGAATATATGAACAGGTATCTCCCGGACGATATCAGCGTCAATGAGGTCAGAATCTGCGCTGACAGATTTCATGCCAGGTACAACGCCATCGGCAAGACCTATAGGTATACCTGCTGGTACGGGGCATCCAAGCCTGTTTTTGACAGAAAATATGTGACCGTTCTTGAGAAGAAGCCTGATGTGGATGAGATGCAAAAGGCCTCTGAGTATCTGATCGGAACCCATGATTTCAAGAGCTTTTGCGGCAATACCAAGATGAAGAAGTCCACGGTCAGATGCGTTGACAATATCAAGATCGAAGAGAGCGGTAATTATATCAGATTCTACTTCCATGGAAACGGATTCCTGCAGAATATGGTAAGAATACTGACCGGAACGCTCCTGGAAGTGGGCTACGGTAATATCAAGGCTGATGATATGAAGGACATTCTGGAAGCCTGTGACAGGCAGAGATCGGGCCCTACTGCAAGACCTGAGGGACTGTGCATGATGAAGGTTGATTATTGATATCGGATATTTTCATAAACAATGAGGGGTGTATATGACAAATAAGGCTATATCTGGATTACTGGCAGCGATGGCAGCTGCTTTGGCAATTGCAGCAGGAGTCTGCTGGGGCGGCATAGAGGTGCAGGCGGAAGGAAACGGCGCAGTCTCCATAGGCTCTGCAACTATTTCCGGCGAAAACGTGATCGTCACAGCAGTTACTTCTGACAATCCTGCCAGCGATGATGGTAAATACTATCTTTTTGCCGAGAAGGTTTATCAGACAGGTCCGGCGGGAGCACCTGTAGCGCAGGCGCCGATAGCCCCAAATGTATCATTTAATTTTCCTCTGGAGAGGAAAACGGTATCCTGTCATCTCTATGACAAGTTTCAGGTAGCGGTTCTTCAGGGCGGTGCGTTTGTTCCCGTCACCGGCAGCCGTTATATCACCAATCCGGAGGCTGTCTGCGGCTGGTCCATCCCAAGGAAGAATGACGGTAAAAAAGGACTGATCCTGGACGGGGCCAAGATCGGCAACGGCAATAACGAGGCTCCGACTCTCGGAGTTCAGCAGGCAGCCTACAATATCAATCTTGAGGATGTAATAGGCGGTAACGGCCAGGTTGTCTATGAATACAACGGTAAGACTTACTATTATGACTCTTCTTACCTTAGTCAGTACGACCACTGCGCAAGGACCTGTACTCAGCAGGGCATGGGGGTTACAATGGTGCTTCTCAATCCCTGGAGACAGGGGGAGGAGTTCATGATCTCTCCTTATTCCAGGGCTGGTCTTGGAAAAGCAGAGTACTACATGATGAATACCTCTGAGGATCAGGGGCTTGAGAATCTGGAGGCAGTGGTATCTTACCTGGCTTACAGATATAATGGTCAGAACGGCTTTGGCCAGGTGGACAACTGGGTTATTGCCAATGAGGTCAATGCCAAGAATGCCTGGAATCACACCGATGTATCCGATCTTATGACCTATGCCCGGCTCTATGCAAATGAGCTAAGGGTATGCTATACGGCTATTAAGAGCAGGAACGCCAATGCTTATGTATGCTGCAGTGTGGATCAGAACTGGACACACACACATAATGCTTCATATTTTTCAGCGAGGAGCTTTTTGGAGGCAATGAATGCCTGTATCTGTGCTGAGGGCAATATTGACTGGGCTCTTGCTCAGCATCCCTACAATTATCCGATGACCTGGACCAGCTTTTGGACACCAAAGGATGCCAAGGCAGCGTCAATGATACAGCACAATATCAATTCGCCTTATATTTCCATGGAAAATATTGAACAGCTGACAGATTACATGTGTCAGCCTGCCATGCTTAACACCAAGGGAGCAGTGCGCCCGATACTTCTTACGGAGGTTGGGTATTCCTCCAATCAGGGTGAGGAAGCTCAGGCTGCGGCAATTGTTTATGCTTATCAAAGAGCCGCTACCAATAGATATATAAATATGATAGTATTTAATCGTCAGACTGACATTGAAACTGAGGTTTCCCAGGGACTTCCCGTGGGGCTTACAAGACAGGACGGTTCAAGGAAGCTGGCCTTTGAATATTATCAGCAGATGAACGGCGCTAACGCCGGAGAATATATACAGCGGGCGGCAGCCTACATGGGGATAGGAGACTGGGCAGCAGCCATGAACGCCAGATAGCGGGGATGTTGGGATGAGGATTATCGATTATTACAATTATATAGCGACGGCTGCGTGCATATTGATATGTGCGGCGGCCGTTGTTATTTATGCACGGGGATACAACGCAAGGGGTAAGAAAAAAGAGAGATTTACTTGGGAAAATGGTCTTACCTACCTGCTTCTTGCCGGAATAATCCTTATAGCAGCTTTTTTAAGACTCTACAAGCTTACCGCTATACCTGCGGGACTTCAGCAGGATGAGGCTTCCATTGGTTATGAAGCCTATGCGCTTGCCCGCTACGGAATAGACAGAAACGGCTATTCGTACCCGGTTTATCCCATAACCTGGGGCTGCGGCGGTGGAAGTCCGCTTCTTATCTATCTTAATATGTTTTCGGTCAGATTGTTTGGAACGGGAGTGCTGAAGCTTAGGCTTATTCCTGCAATCTGCGGTATTCTTACGGTTCTTTTGTTCTTTTTTATTCTCAGGGAAGCTTTTGGCTACGGTAAATATGAGGGCAACAGGAACGGCATCGCCCTGTTCGGGGCTTTTTTCCTTGCGGTTTGTCCCTGGCATGTTATCCTCTCAAGATGGAGTCTTGACAGCAATATCATGCCCTTTGTTCTTGCGCTTGCCACATATCTGTTCATGTTGGCTGTAAGAAAGCGCAGCAGCCTGCTGTACGTCCTTAGTGCAGCGGTATATGCCATTTGTATGTATACCTATGGATCAGCAACGATAGTTGTTCCGATCACTCTTCTTTTGGCCCTTATTTACTGCGTGAGAAAAAGAGCTATTACCATAGGGCAGCTAGTGGCTTCGGGAGTAGTTTTTCTTTTGATCTTCCTGCCGCTCCTTGTTTTCTATGGGGTTAATTATCTGGGGCTTCCGGAGATCCACACCGGCCTTTTTACCATCAACAGATTTACTTCATCAAGAAGCGAAGAAGTTTTTCTTAAGCTGGACAAGACTCTTCCTGCGCAGCTCTGGAATAATCTGGTGACGCTTATAAGGATTGTAACCTTCGGGGATGATTCTGATATGCTCTGTCATTTTATTCCGGGATATTCGACACTGCTGGAATTTACATTCCCCATCACTTTCCTTGGCATTGCTGTGTCATACAAGGAGGCAATTGAGGGCTTTGCTCTTGTTCCGAGAAAAAATAACAGCTACGAAAGAACCATGAACCTTGGACAGACCAGTGAGGATGAGAACAAGACTATCAATGTTATCTGGAATTCAACGCTGACAGCCTGCATTGTTCTATCGCTTCTCATAACCGCTGATATCAGCAGAATGGTCATGATCTTCCTGCCGCTTATATTTTATTTTGTCAAAGGCGCTGCTTTTGCGGCAGAACAGTCCAAAAAGCTGGTGGCTGTGCTTATAGTGCTTGTGTTTTTGGCCACTGCTGCCTTCACAAGGGACTATTTTAGCCTGTACAACAGCAATACCATCAGTGTGTTCATGCCAACCTACGGTGATGCCATTGGGAGAGCCTATGAGGTTGCGGGAGATGAGCGCCCTGTCTGGTCTACCTATGAGGGACTGTCTTCACCTTACATGATAGCGCTGTATTACAACGAATATGACCCGAGAAAGTTCGCAGAAACCGTGGTTTACAAGGATCCATACGCTGAATTCCGCACAGCCAGCTCCTTTGGCAATTTTACCTTTGCGGACCTTCCCGAGGATGTCCTTGATGATCAGTATTCAAGCACTGTTTTCGTGGTGGCAAGTTCAGAGCTCAGTCTTTTTGAGAAAGGCGAGGGTTATGTGACCGAAAATATGGGTGGATACTCGGTTGTCTACAGACCCCTTTCGGAGTGAAAAATTTAATAAAATTTTATAAAATTTATAAGTTGGTTATAATGCT
Organism: Butyrivibrio sp. DSM 10294; assembly: GCF_028539135.1. Lineage (NCBI taxonomy): Bacteria > Bacillati > Bacillota > Clostridia > Lachnospirales > Lachnospiraceae > Butyrivibrio > Butyrivibrio sp. DSM 10294. The sequence goes on from NZ_JANSWL010000077.1 coordinate 81,317, forward strand.
AAAATGTGCATAAAATCTGGGCTTGAGAGCTATTTTTCTCTTCTGAAATCCGACATAATAGATATATAAAAAATTATGTCGGAGGTGCGTATGAAGAAAAGGATTTTTTCGATTTTGGCGGCTATGGGGATAGCTCTTTTTTTTACTCTCAATGCATCTGTTGCCAGGGCAGCGGATCCTTCCGTTAAGAATATCACCATTGAAAGTGAATACATGATTCCGGATGACATGGGGTGGTGCACCTACTATGTGCTTATTGCCACCAACAACACCGGTAAGGATATATCTGTAAGCGCCGATTTTACCTCCTACGACAAGGCCGGTAAGGCTTTGAACAAGGTTAATGACTATTCCGAAGCGGTCAAAAAGGGGCAGAGGTTCATACTGTACGGGCAGTTTGTGAACAGCAAGAACCCGGGACTTAAGAGCTGCAAATACGAGTTTAGTGTCAAAGAGACCGGTAACTGCACTTATTCCTCGGTTAATCTGGATGCTTCCAAGAACGGCAATTGTCTTGAAGTATCTGCAACAAATTACTCCGAGAAGGATATTCAGGGAGTAGGAGTAAGAACGGTATTTTTGAAAAATGGCAAGCCTGTTGCCTTTGACGTCGTAAACATCGCCGATACCGGCTATACCTTCCACGGAGGTAGCACCAATTCCCAGGCAATGGGAGTTAATGCCGGAGAATATGACGAATATATAATGACCTATACCTCGGCCGGAAATCTTCTGGCAGGCAATTTCTGATATTAACCTCGGAAGGTGCACAAACCCTCCGAGGTTTCTTTTTAAAATCCCTTTTGGTGTTGACGAATCTATGCTATACTATCATTTGGTTACATATAATTATTGGGGGAGAGTTTGTTTTCCAGATGGCTCTAAGCAGCGGGGGTAAGAAAAAGAAAGAATACAGCGGCAGGGTCAAGAAACTGCGCAGGCTGATTGTGGCCGCAGTGGTGCTGTCCTGTCTTATACCGACCAGTATATGTCTGGTGCTGGCAGTTCGATTTGACAGACTGAGAACTGACTATGAACAGACCAAGGCCGATCTTGATTGGTACAGAGAACGCTACGGAAGCGAGATGGATATACTTTCGGAATCCGGCGCTTCTGATGAGGGATCCTTTAATGGTGTGGCACTGGCCAAGGAGCCGGAGGGTGACCCGCAGGATGTGACTGAGGGACCTGCACCGGACACGGAAGAATATGATACGGATTATGCGGTGGTTGAGATGAGCGGAGCTCAGAATCCCGAGGATATTGAGGGAACAAGATATGTGTATCTTACCTTTGATGACGGACCAAGTTCCTCCACCGATGAGATTCTTGATATTCTTGCGGAATATGACGTCAAGGCTACTTTCTTTGTCTGCGGCAAGCCCGATGCCAGATATACCGATGCCTACAAGCGCATTGTGGATGAGGGACACACTCTTGGAATGCATTCCTATAGCCACAAGTACAGCGTTATATATGATTCTCCGGAGGCCTTCAGAGCCGATCTGGAGAAACTCAGAGTTTTTCTCTATGAGACAACAGGAGTCTGGTCCAAATATTACAGATTCCCGGGAGGAAGTTCTAATTCCGTCAGCAAGGCAGATATGTCCGAACTGGCTGAATATCTCAAGGGGCAGGAAGTCACTTTTTATGACTGGAACGTCTCTGCCGGAGATGACAGATCCGGTGCCAACAAGGATACAATCTACAGCAATATAGTTAATAATATCCCGAGGTTCAAGCACTGCATCGTGCTGATGCACGATTCTGCGGACAAGAAGAGTACCGTTGAGGCTCTGCCCGGGATCATAGAGGCCATACAGGCCATGGATGACACAGTGATAGTTCCGATAACGGACGATACGTTACCGGTTCAACATATCAAATTTTAAGAAATCAGTAATGAATGGAGGATATGAAAATGGGATTTTTTTCAGAACTCAAGAGTGATCTTTCACAGGCTGTAAACACACTTATGCCTGAGGACACTTCCGAAGAAACAGTCGCTCCCGAAGAAGCTAAGAGCGAGGAGAAAAAGGAAGAGAAATCCGAGAAGGTTGATCTTGACACAATGCTTAACAGACTTGATGACATCAAGCTGGAGGACATCAAAGGGGAGGAATCTGTTGCAGCACCTGAACCAGCAATTTCTGAGGTTAAGGAACCTGAGCAGGAGACAGTATTCAACGATCCTGTATTTGACGAGCCCAAGGCCAATACCTTTGAGCCTGTAGTTGAAGAACAGACCGCAGCACAGCCTAAGGAGACAACTCCTATGAGCGCCCTGGAAGCTATCAGCAGTGGGAATGTTGATACCTACGCAAGCCAGGCAGCAGCTCCTGTTGTGGAAAATACATATAATTATGGGGGAAATGTAGCTATGGAATTTGAACAGCAGACACCTACAGATGAGACAGCTGTCATTACCGAAGGAATGGTAATCACAGGAGATTTACAGACAACAGGATCACTTGATCTTGTTGGAAAGGTGTCAGGCAATCTTAAGTGCCTTGGCAAGCTCAATGTAACAGGTGAGATCATCGGCGATTCAGATGCAGCAGAGATCTATGCAGAGTCAGCAAGAATCACAGGTGAAGTAAGATCAAGAGGCAGTGTCAAGGTTGGACAGAGCACTGTTATCGTTGGTAATATTTATGGCTCATCAGCTGTTATTGCAGGCGCTGTTAAGGGCGATATCGACGTTCACGGACCTGTAGTTCTTGATACAACAGCCATCGTTATGGGTAATATCAAGTCTCAGTCAGTTCAGATCAACAACGGTGCCGTTATCGAGGGTATGTGCTCTCAGGCTTATGCCGATGTTAATCCTTCTGAGTTCTTTGAGACTCTTAAGAACAGATAATAACAATATCAATATTGGAGTGAATGATGAGAATTTTATTAAAGCTTAGCGGTGAGGCCCTGGCAGGCCCCAAAAAGACAGGCTTCGACGAGGAAACTGTCAGAAAGGTTGCACTTCAGGTTAAACAGCTTGTGGATGGCGGCACTGAGGTAGGCATCGTTATCGGCGGTGGCAACTTCTGGCGCGGTCGCACCAGCGAGAACATCGACAGAACTAAGGCTGATCAGATCGGAATGCTTGCAACTGTAATGAACTGCATCTATGTTTCAGAGATCTTCAGAAGTGAAGGTATGATGACCAACATACTTACTCCATTCGAATGTGGCTCATTTACCAAACTTTTTTCCAAGGACAGAGCAAACAAGTATTTTGCTCACAACATGGTTGTATTCTTTGCAGGCGGCACAGGACATCCTTACTTCTCAACAGATACCGGAGTTGTCCTTAGGGCCATTGAGGTAGAGGCTGATTACATTCTTCTTGCAAAGGCAATTGACGGAGTCTATGATTCAGATCCGGCCAAGAATCCTGATGCCAAGAGATATGACAAGATATCAATTGACGAGGTTATAGCCAATAACCTTCAGGTTGTTGATATGACAGCTTCAATACTGGCAAGAGATAATAAGGTTCCCATGAGAGTATTCGCACTCCAGGAAGAAGGCAGCATTGTAAAGGCAGCAGCAGGTGATTTCGACGGAACCACCGTAACCTGTGACTGATAATTAGGAGGATAAATGTATGAACGAGAGAGTAAAAGCTTATAATGACAAAATGCAGAAGTCATTTGATTTCCTCAAGGAGGAGCTTGCATCTATCCGCGCAGGAAGAGCTAATCCTCACGTACTTGATAAGATAAAGGTTGATTATTACGGAACACCTACACCAATTCAGCAGGTAGGTAACGTTTCCATCCCTGAGGCACGTATTATTCAGATCGCACCTTGGGATAAGACTCTTATCAAGGACATTGAGAAGGCTATCATGGCTTCCGATCTTGGTATCACCCCCAGCAACGACGGCACTGTTATCAGACTTGTTTTCCCTGAGCTCACTGAGGAGCGCAGAAAACAGCTCACCAAGGACATCCGCAAGAAGGGTGAGGATGCCAAGGTTGCAGTCAGAAACGTAAGACGTGACGGCAATGATGCTTTCAAGAAGCTCAAAGGCTCCGATGTTTCTGAGGACGAGATCAACGATCTTAACGATGAACTTCAGAAGATCACTGACAAGTTCATCAAGGATATTGATGCAACCGTTGAGGAGAAGAATAAAGAGATCATGACAGTCTGATCTTGAGATTTTTAAGGACTTTAGTATGGAAGAAAATTTAAATATCCCCCAGCATGTGGCAATCATATTGGACGGTAACGGAAGGTGGGCCAAGGAAAAGGGCATGCCTCGTAACTATGGTCACATGCAGGGAGCTAAAGCCGTTGAGGACATCCTGGTAGATGCCAGGGATCTTGGTATCAAGTATCTCACGGTCTATGCTTTTTCAACTGAGAACTGGTCCAGACCTGAGGCTGAGGTTTCAGCTCTTATGACGATACTTCGCAATTACTTAAAGACCAGTATCAAGAAGTCCATGAAGAATAATGTTCGCTGTCGTGTCATCGGCGAGAGATCGGCTCTTTCCGAGGATATTCAGGCAGCTATTGCAGAGCTTGAGGAAGCTACCGCAGGTAACACCGGACTTACCTTCACCATTGCCATCAACTATGGAGGCAGGGATGAGATTACAAGAGCAGTAAGGAAGGTGGCTGCCAAGGTTCAGGGCGGTGAGATATCCGCTGATGCAATTACTGAGGAGATGATCGCACAGAACCTGGATACCAGCTTTATGCCGGATCCGGATCTTCTTATCAGAACCTGCAATGAACAGCGAATTTCCAATTATCTTTTATGGCAGTGCGCTTATACTGAGTTTTACTACACTCCTGTGGCATGGCCTGATTTCAACAAGGCTGAGCTGGTTAAGGCTATTGAGTCCTATTCCGGCAGAAACAGGAAGTTTGGCGGACTTAAAACCTAAAATAAGGCTGGTATAACAAATTGAAAACTAGAGTTATCAGTGGTGTTATAATAGCAATCGTGCTGGCTGCGGTGCTGATTCCCGGAGGGTATATATTATCGGCAACTCTTCTGGCGGTGTCCTGTATCAGTTTCTTCGAGCTGACAAGGGCGACAGGAGTGCATCAGCAAGGCAAGAAATGCAATTCCATTGAAGTGTGCGGATACATTTCTATCCTTGTTCACTACATTCAGATGATGCTGGTGAAGGATTACAGATACTATATCTTTTCCGTGATGTTTGCATTTTTCCTGATCATGGTGTGTTACGTGATAAGTTTTCCCAGATACACATCGGTTCAGGCCATGTCCACGTTTTTCTGCTTTTTATATGCGCCGGTTAACATGTCCTTCGTATATCTTTTGAGAATACGTCCCTATGGGGCCTATCTGGCATGGATTCCTTTTATTGCCTGGGTGTGCGATACCTGTGCCTTCTTTGCAGGCAAGGCTTTTGGCAGGCACAAGCTGGTGCCGGTACTTTCACCCAGGAAGACGGTGGAGGGTGCCATTGGCGGAGTGCTGGGCAGCATGGCAGTGGGACTGATATTTGGATATCTTCTTTACAGGGAGATACACAATCCTAATGTATTTTATGTTCTTCTCATAATTACCTTTGTGGGCAGCATAATTTCCCAGCTGGGAGACCTGTTGGCTTCAGGTATCAAGAGGGACCACAATATCAAGGATTACGGCAAACTGATTCCGGGCCACGGCGGTATTATGGACAGATTTGACAGCGTGATTTTTGTTATACCCTGTATATACTTCCTTGCGGCAGTACTGGTGCCCATGGCGGTATAAGGACTAAATATCTGATATTTCAAGGAGAATTCTGATAGGATTCTCCTTTTTATTTTTCATGTGGATTATGGTATTATGTCTAGTGTAAATTTATGATGGATTTATTATGACCATATAATTATTCGGGAGAAATAAATGAGAAAAATAGTTCTACTTGGTTCCACAGGCTCCATAGGAACCCAGACTCTGGATGTGGTTAGAAACAACCCTTCGGAGCTTACGGTAGTGGGTCTTGCGGCTAATACAAATGCGAAAATGGTTGAAGAGCAGATAAGGGAATTTCATGTTTCCCATGCCTGCATGTTCGACGAAAAGGCTGCCCTCGATCTCAAGGAGAGGGTTAAGGATCTTGATGTTAAGATATACAGCGGAATGGAGGGACTTCTTGAACTTGTAAGTCTTCCTGAAGCTGATACAGTTCTTACAGCGGTGGTTGGAATGATAGGTATCAGACCTACGATCAGAGCTATCGAGGCAGGTAAGGACATTGCACTTGCCAACAAGGAGACTCTTGTATGCGCGGGACATATTATAATGTCGCTTGCAAGAGAGAAGGGAGTTTCCATACTTCCCGTTGACAGTGAGCACAGTGCCATCTTCCAGTCCCTTAACGGAGAACCTCGTGATAAGGTTGAGAAGATTCTTCTCACAGCCAGCGGTGGTCCCTTCAGAGGTAAGAAGATTGCAGATCTTGAGAATATGACTGCAGCTGATGCCCTGAAGCACCCCAACTGGGATATGGGACCCAAGGTTACCATAGATTCTTCATCCCTTGTCAATAAGGGACTTGAGGTTATGGAGGCCAGATGGCTCTTTGATGTAAGCCTTGATAATATTCAGGTTGTGGTTCATCCCCAGAGTATAGTGCACAGTGCGGTTCAGTTCGTGGACGGGGCTGTTATAGCTCAGCTGGGCGTTCCGGATATGAAGCTGCCTATTCAGTATGCGCTTTTTTACCCGGACAGAAGACCTATGAACGAGAAGAGGCTTGATCTGTTTGAGCTTCACCAGCTTACCTTTGAAAAGCCCGATACCGATACCTTCAGAGGACTTAAGCTTGCCTTCGATGCTGCAATGCAGGGCGGCAGTATGCCCACTGTATTCAATGCTGCCAATGAGATGGCGGTCAAGAGCTTCCTTAAGGGCGACATCAGATATCTTGAGATCTATGACATGATTGAGAGAGCCATGGAGCATCACAGCCTTGTGGATAATCCTACGGTTGAGCAGATTCTTGCCGCAGAGGCAGAGACTTACGAGTATTTGGGCAGATAAGGAGATACAGGCTTAAATGATAGTCAGTGTAATTATATTTTTGATCATATTCGGAGTACTGGTGGCTTCCCATGAATTCGGCCATTTCATTGTGGCCAAGTCCGGAGGCATAAGAGTAAAAGAGTTTTTTATCGGAATGGGCCCCACAATTTTCAAGAAACAAAAGGGCGATACATTATACAGCTTGAAGCTCCTTCCCATCGGTGGCGCCTGCGTCTTTGACGGTATGGACCCTGTGGAGGAGGAAAAAGAGGGACTGGATGAGCATGCCTTCAGGAATGCACCTGTGTGGAGAAGAATAGCCACACTTTTTGCAGGACCCTTTGCCAACTTTTTGATTGCATATATACTGGCAGTATTTCTTGTGAGTTTTTCTACCTGGGATTTTCCTGTCATCAACAAGATGACCGAAGATTCTGCGGCAGCTGAGGCCGGAATGCAGGTTGGAGATAAGTTCATATCTGTGGATGGAGAGAAGGTCTATATGGCCGGAGAGGTTACTCTTATTTCCCAGTTCGCAGAGGGAAGCCCCATGGAGATTGTCTATGAGAGAGACGGAGAGAGGCATACAACAACGCTTCTTCCCAAGTACAGCGATCAGGACAAGAGATATTATATGGGAATCTATCTTGGCGAATACGAGAGGGTCAAGGGCCCTGCTGCTCTTAAATATGCCTGGTATCAGGTTCGCTATTATTTCAAGACAACCTACAGAAGCCTTGCTCTTTTGGTAAAGGGCAAGCTCTCCAAGGACGATGTATCAGGTCCTGTGGGAATGGTCAAAATGGTGGATGATACCTATGAAGAGGTCAAGCCCTATGGCCTGTCAGCTGTAATTCTTACTATGCTGTCACTTACAGTTCTTTTGTCTGTGAATCTGGGAGTGATGAATCTGTTACCTATACCGGCGCTGGACGGCGGACGACTTGTATTCCAGTTTATCGAAGTGATCTTCGGCAAGCCCGTTCCTCCTGAGAAAGAGGGTTTTGTACACATGATCGGAGTGGTGGCACTCTTGGGATTAATGGTGTTCATATTATTCAATGATATTACAAAGTTCACTAGGTAGGGATTGCGAGAGCTGCGAAACAGCGAAGAAATCCCGTTCTACCTTGTGTTGTGAAAAGGAGGCCGATATGGCATACAGAGATAACACTAAGGTTGTACATATAGGAGACAGGGTAATAGGCGGAGGTAATCCGATCCTTATCCAGTCCATGACCAATACAAGAACAGAGGATGTGAAGGCAACTGTGGAGCAGATCCACCGCCTTGAGGCAGCAGGCTGCGATATTATCAGATGCACCTGCCCCACAGAAGAGGCTGCCCGGGCTATCGGAGAGATCAGGAAGAAGATAAGCATTCCCCTTGTTGCAGATATTCATTTTGACTACAAGATGGCTATTGCGGCAATGGAGAACGGCGCCGACAAAATCAGGATCAACCCCGGAAACATCGGTTCAAAAGAGCGCATAGCTGCCGTTGTATCCTGTGCAAAAGAAAGAAATATCCCCATCAGAGTCGGGGTTAACAGCGGATCTCTGGAAAAGGACCTTGTAGAGAAATATCACGGAGTAACCGCTGAGGGACTGGTGGAGAGTGCTATTGATAAGATTGGAATCATAGAGGATCTTGGCTATGACAACATGGTGGTAAGTATCAAGTCCTCTAATGTTATGCTCTGCGTCAAGGCCCACGAGCTTCTTGCCAAGCAGTGCAGCTATCCGCTTCATGTCGGAATCACTGAGGCAGGCACTGTCTACGGAGGAAACATTAAGTCTTCAGTAGGACTTGGAATTATTCTGAATGAAGGTATCGGTGATACCATCAGAGTATCCCTGTCGGGAGATCCTGTTGAGGAGATCAAGACAGCCAAGATGATTCTCAGAACCCTTGATATCCGTAAGGGCGGAATCGAGGTTATCGCTTGTCCTACCTGTGGCAGAACCCGTATTGATCTGATCGGACTTGCCAATAAGGTTGAGACTCTTGTTCAGAACTACGACCTTAACATCAAGGTTGCGGTTATGGGCTGCGCAGTAAACGGCCCGGGTGAAGCCAAGGAAGCGGATATAGGAATTGCAGGCGGAGACGGAGAGGGACTTCTTATCAAACATGGGGAGATCATAAGGAAGATTCCCGAGGATCAGCTTCTTAGCGTACTTAAGGAAGAGCTGGACAATTACCGTTAAGATTTGGAGTAAGGTATGTCAAAAGATTTTTTTGAGGTATTCCCTGCGCTGACTCTTGATGCCCACACAAGGGAGATCATGGAGCAGACTGTGGTGGAGAAGGTGTCCACCACCAGGAAGCAGGATATTATTAGGATATATATTTCAAGTACCAGGCTTATCGATAAGGCCGACATTATTAAGACGGAAAACGGCATCAAGAAACAGCTTTTTGCCGGACAGGACGTGGTGATCAAGATCTACGAGAAGTTTTCACTGTCGGCTCAGTATACTCCCGAGAACCTGCTTGATATCTATAGAGAGAGCATTGAGGCAGAATTAAAAGACTATGACCATATGGAATATAGTCTTTTTCGTTCTGCCAATTTTTTGTACCCGGATCAGGATAATCTCATAATCCAGCTGGAAGACAGTGTTGTTGGACAGAAGAAAGCTCCTGACCTTATCAGGGTTTTATCCAAGATAATCAACGAGAGGTGCGGCCTTGAAGTGGCTATTTCTCCGGAATTTGTCAAGGTGGAGAAGGAGAATTCCGAGCCCGATTATTCCGGTGAATCCGCCAAGATGGCCAGGAAACTCGAAGCAGTGGAAGCAGCTGCTGAGGAGAAGAAGAGACTCAAAGAGGAAAAGGCTGCTCAGAAGGCTTCAGGCAGTGCAGGCGCTGCTGCAGGTCCTTCCGAAAGCAAGGCGCCTAATGCCGATAATGCAGAGGGTGGAGAAGCCAAGCCTTCCTTCAAGGGCAAGTGGGCCGGCAAGAAGGGTGATTTCGGTGGCAGCTATAAGAGATCCGATAACCCTGACGTTATTTTCGGAAGAGATTTTGAAGAAGAGGCAATGAAGCTGGTGGATCTCGTGGGCGAACTTGGTGAAGTTGTTGTTCACGGACAAATCACAGCCTTTGACAAGAGAGATATCAGGAATGAGAAGAGCATTCTCATTTTTGACATAACGGATTTTACAGATTCCATCACGGTCAAGATGTTTGTTAAGACTGAGGATGTTCCTGAGATCTGTAAGGATATCAAGCCCGGAGCCTTTATCAAGGTTAAGGGTATTGCTGCTGTGGACAAATTTGACCATGAGCTGTCGATTCAGTCTGTGGCAGGAGTTAAGAAGATTCCCGACTTTACAACAAAGCGTGTGGACAGGGCTGAAGTTAAGCGTGTTGAGCTTCACTGTCACACCAAGATGAGTGATATGGACGGTGTTTCCGAGGTTAAGAACATCGTCAAGCAGGCCTATAAATGGGGAATGCCGGGAATTGCCATCACAGACCACGGCGTTGTTCAGGCGCTTACCGATGCCAACCATGTATGGGAGGATCTCTACGGAGCTGAGAAGAAGAGAAGGAAAGAAGCCGGCGAGCCTCCGATTGACAGACAGGATTTTTTTAAGCTGATCCTGGGTGTTGAGGCCTATCTGGTAGATGACCTCAAGGAAATTGTTGTAAATGACAAGGGGCAGCCACTGGATGATACTACCTTTGTAGTATTTGATATTGAGACCACAGGTTTTTCGCCTATTAAGAACAGAATTATCGAGATTGGCGCCGTTAAGATAAGAAACGGTGAGATCATTGACAGGTTCTCGGAGTTTATTAATCCTCAGGTGCCGATTCCCTATAGGATTGAGAAGCTGACCAGCATCAACGACGACATGGTTATGGATGCACCCACAAGGGAGGTTATTATCCCTCAGTTTGTGGAGTTCTGTAAGGATGCGGTGCTGGTAGGTCATAACGTCAACTTTGATATCAGCTTCATCAACCAGAACTGTAAGGATCTGGGAATTGATGTAGACTATACCACCGTTGATACCATGTGGCTTGCAAGATACTTTTTCCCTCTTCAGGCCAAGCATACTCTGGATGCGGTAGCCAAGACCCTTAATGTAGTTCTTGATCACCACCACAGAGCGGTGGATGATGCGGAATGTACGGCGCTGATATTCAATAAGTTTGTGCCAATGCTCAAGGAGCAGAAGGCAGTTAATCTTACCGATGTGAATATCCTCGGTAAGCCCACACCCGAGATGATAAGACATCTTCGCCCCAATCACTGTATTATTCTGGCCAAGAATACATTGGGAAGGGTTAATCTCTATACCCTTGTAAGTAAGTCTCACGTAGACTACTTCAGAAGATTCCCTCTTATTCCAAAGAGCGAACTTATCAAACACAGAGAGGGACTTATTATCGGAAGTGCCTGCTGCGCAGGAGAATTGTACGGCGCTGTTGTTGAGGGACGAGCTCCCGAAGAGATCGCAAGGCTTGTGGATTTCTATGATTATCTGGAGATTCAGCCCGTTGCCAACAACCACTTTATGGTGGATAACGAGAAATATGAAGACATTAACTCCGATGATGACATCAGAGCGATAAATAAAGAGATAGTAAGGCTTGGAGAACAGTTTAACAAGCCTGTTGTTGCTACCTGCGACGCCCATTTCCTTAACCCTGAGGATGAAATATACAGAACCATTATCATGGCGGGAAAAGGTATGGACGAGGAGGAACCTGCACCTTTGTACCTTAGGACCACAGAGGAAATGATGCAGGAGTTTGACTACCTGGGCGGTGACAAGGCCAAGGAGATAGTAATTGATAACACCAGGAAGATCCTGGATATGTGCGATTCCATTTCTCCGGTTCGTCCTGACAAGTGCGCTCCCGTCATTGAGAACAGTGACGAGATCCTCACCAAGATCTGCTACGACAAGGCTCATGAGATCTATGGTGAAGAACTTCCCGAGATAGTTAAGGAGCGTCTTGAAAGAGAGCTTAATTCAATTATCAAGAACGGTTTCGCGGTTATGTACATCATTGCCCAGAAGCTGGTTTGGAAGTCCAACGAGGACGGGTATCTGGTAGGATCCCGTGGTTCTGTAGGATCTTCTTTTGTTGCTTTCACTTCCGGTATTACGGAGGTTAACTCTCTGGCGCCTCACTATGTTTGCCCCAAGTGTAAGTATTCCGATTTTGAATCGGAAGAAGTAGTGGCCTTCGGAGGTAATTCCGGATGTGATATGCCGGATAAGAGATGCCCCAAGTGCGGACATATGATGAACAAGGACGGATTTGATATTCCTTTCGAGACCTTCCTTGGATTCAAGGGAGACAAGGAGCCTGATATCGACCTTAACTTCTCCGGTGAGTATCAGTCCAAGGCCCACAAGTATACTGAGGTTATTTTCGGCTACGGTCAGACCTTCAGAGCCGGAACCATAGCATCTCTGGCTGATAAGACTGCCTACGGCTTTGTAAAAAAGTATTATGACTCCATCGGAAGCAGCAAAAGAAAGTGCGAGATAAACAGAATAGTTCAGGGCTGTACCGGAATCAGAAGAGGTACAGGTCAGCATCCCGGCGGAATCATTGTTCTGCCTGTGGGAGAAGATATTAACTCCTTCTGCCCTGTGCAGCATCCTGCCAACGATATGACTACCGCTACAATTACAACTCATTATGACTATCACTCCATCGATCATAACCTTTTGAAGCTCGATATTCTCGGACACGATGATCCGACAATGATAAGATTCCTTCAGGATTGTACCGGTCTTGATCCCAAGCTGGTGCCTCTTGATGACAAGAATGTTATGAGCCTTTTCATGAACACAACGGCTCTTAATATTTCACCTGAGCAGATTGGCGGAACAAAGCTTGGATGTCTGGGACTTCCCGAGTTTGGTACTGACTTCGCTATGCAGATGGTTATTGATGCCAAGCCCTCATCCTTGTCCCACCTTATCAGGATTTCAGGTCTTTCCCACGGTACGGACGTATGGCTTGGCAATGCTCAGACCCTTATCCAGGAAGGTAAGGCCACCATCGATACCTGTATCTGTTGTCGTGACGATATTATGATCTATCTGATCCAGAAGGGACTGGATAAATCCGAGTCCTTCAAGATCATGGAGGCAGTGCGTAAGGGTAAGGTTGCCGGTGGTAAGGAGAAGAACTGGCCCGATTGGAAAAAAGACATGATAGACCACGGCGTTCCTGACTGGTATATCTGGTCCTGCGAGAAGATCAAGTACATGTTCCCCAAGGCCCATGCTGCGGCCTACGTTATGATGGCTTGGAGAATCGCATATTTCAAGGCTTATATACCTCAGGCCTTCTATGCAGCCTGGTTCAGCATAAGAGCCAAGGCCTTCAACTATGAGCATATGTGCCAGGGAGAGAACCATCTTCATGCCATTATGAGGGACTATCAGAACAGAAAGGACGAACTGTCCAACACCGAGCAGGCAGAGTACGGTGATATGAGACTGGTTGAGGAGATGTATGAGAGAGGAATAGAATTCCTGCCCATAGATATCTTCAAGGTTAAGTCCAGAGAGTTCCAGGTAATTGGCGACAAGATCATGCCTGCCCTTAACAGTATCGGAGGCATGGGAGAGAAGGCTGCGGATCAGATTGTGGAGGCAGCCAAGGACGGACCATTTCTGTCCAAGGATGACTTCCGTCAAAGAACCAAATGTCCTCAGGGCGTAATCGACAAGATGGCGGAGATGGGACTTCTGGGAGATATTCCGGACTCCAACCAGATCAGTTTGTTTGATCTTATGCGGGCTCAGTAAGAAAAAATAAAAAAATTGAATTTTTTTCAAAAAAGTACTTGCAATAATTCCGGATATGTAATATTATAATCGAGTTGCTGCTGACATGCAGCACTTGATAAGCCTCGTTGGTCAAGCGGTTAAGACGCTGCCCTCTCACGGCAGAATCAGCGGTTCGATTCCGCTACGAGGTATTCTTAAGAGAGAAGAACTGTTTTAAAAAGTACTTGCAATTTCTTCCCTCATGAGATAATATATACAAGTCCACTTCAGTGGACAACATACCGTGCCTCGTTGGTCAAGCGGTTAAGACGCTGCCCTCTCACGGCAGAATCAGCGGTTCGATTCCGCTACGAGGTATTGACTTGAGCAGAGCACTTGGTAAGGTCTTTTCGAACCTAGTGCGAGCCATGGGTGGACACTTGACGAGGTATTTTCGAGTCTAGTGTAGCATCCCAGTTAAGAACAGCCCAACCCGAGAAGCTAGAACATTTAATTGTTCTGGCTTATTTTTTTGCATTGCTGTACTAATTTTTGTAGTGCTCATTTTTTTCTTTCCCATTTAGTCATATCTACCAGGTTTTCACTTTTTGCCACGATCAGGGATACCGCAATATCTCCCGTGGTGTTTGAAACAGTTCTTATCATATCGAGAATAGCATCAATTCCGAGAACGAGGCCCACTGCTTCAACGGGAACCTCCAGGTGAGCAAGAAGAATGCTCAAGAAAACCATATTTGCTCCGGGAATACCGGGAACGCTGACAGAAAGCATGACGATGGTAAAGTCCAGATTTTTTTGCTGGATTCACCTACTGCGATGGAAGCAATATTTGTTTTATTGGGCGAATTCAATAATAGAATAGATGCGGCTTTATGACATTTGCGACTTCTCAAATTCAGATAATATCTAATATAATAAGGGCTATGATTGTGAAAAGAGGATAAGGAGTACTATTTGGGATGAAAATGCCTAAAATGAAACTGTATTTGGCAAAACCGGATTTGGTTTATTTCGAGCAGTTCAATGAAATGATGAAAGAGTGGTGCGAGAGCGGAACTCAGATTGCCCCTTGGTTACCCATGGATTTTTCATGCATACACTGATATCGGTTATGAAGCAGAACGGATTCAAAGAAGATAAATCAAGTCTTCACTATAAAAATGGAGAGATGATCATTCTAAGAAAATGAGTGATTGACTATGCCCTTAGGGCATGGATTATGCTTGGCACAAGTAAACATATAAAGGAGAGCAACAATGATTTTTAAATACTGCGCAGAATGCGGACATAAACTTGATGAAATAAGACTTGGGGATGACGACTGCAAGATCTGCCCAGCCTGCAAAAGAATATACGGCAACAATCCCCTGCCTGTAGTGGAAGTGCTGGTGGTGAACGAGCTCAACGAAGTTCTTCTCCTTAAGCAGAACTACATATCCGAGGATAAGTGGACAGTAGTTTCAGGCTACATGGTAGAGGGGGAGACCATCGAGGAAGCTGTGGCCAGAGAGGTAAAGGAAGAGACCGGCCAGACAGTAAACAGATGCCAGTATGTATCCAGTTACTATTTTGAACCCAAGCAGCTTATCATGATCGGCTTCATTGCATATGTAAATAAGAGCGACTTCGCAGATTCTGTAGAGGTGGACGACCTTAAGTGGTACAAGCTGGATGAGGTGGAGCCTGTGATAGCCAGAGTAAACAATTGCTCCGGAATGCATTTTGACAAGTGTAAAGAATATTTGGTGTGAAAAATGACAAAACAGATAGGCGTAATTTCAGATATACACAGTAACTACACCGCTTTTAAAGCAGCGGCGGAATATATGATTGGCAGGGGAATCACAGAGTTTTTTCTCCTGGGGGACTATGTGTCCGATACCACCGACGCTGTTGAGACAATGCAGTATATGCGGGAACTCATGGGAAAATACAAGGTGACTGCCATAAGGGGAAATCGCGAGGATTATCTTCTGGGGCAGAGAAAGGTTATTCGCGGGGAGTCCGATGAACCGCTCTGGATCTACAATTCAGCCTGTGGTAACCTTCTTTACACCTATGAACTGCTGACGGATGAGGATTTGGATTTCTTCGAATCCATGCCAATTTCTTTTAAGTATGATTGCCCGGGCTATCCTGCCATAACATGCTGCCACGGTTCACCGGATAACAGCCGGGAGCTTCTTTTGACCAAGGATGGCAGCGCCGAGAGCTGGCTTAAGAAGGTTGATACCGACTATATTGTTGCCGCCCACACCCATATTCAGACTGAGCTGGAGGCAGAGGGAAAGCACTATTTCAACACCGGCTCAACAGGAATTGCCATACATGCTCCGGGGCAGGCCCAGTGCCTGATTCTTCACGGCTATGACGAGAACGAACCGGAAGGCCCCTCATGGAAAGCGGAGCTTTTAAATATCCCCTATGATGTGGATTATGTTATTGATGCTCTTTATGAAAAGGGCCTTATGGATAAGGGAAAATGGTTTATTGCCAACAACGTTTATGTGCTGAAAACAGGCAAAGACATCACTGTGGACTTTTTGAAAAAGGCCGCAAGCCTTCAGGAAGAAGCCACGAAGGCGCCTGTGACCTGGCCTTATATCGAGGAAGAATATTTTACCGAGGCCGCGAAGATTGTGGGAATTCCGGATTACAGGGAGCGGGCATGAAGATAAAAATCAGTGAATTTAAATTTACGGAATGCTGGGATGGAGTGTTGTATAAAAAACTGTCGGACTATCCCAATATTTCTGAGTGGGAAATACAGACAATTTATGACTTCATGAAGTATGAAGCGGATAATGGCAGAGACTGCGATATCGAGGCGGATCCTGGGATTGCAAGGGCTATTGAGGACTACAGACCTGTTTATAAATCCGGAGTCAGGGTTCCTGTGCCTGAGAAGATCACCGAGTGCACTGCCTGTCATAAGTACAAGGGATGTATGACGGATCTGGTCTGCCATACAGCATCTGTGGAAAATGCAAAAAGTATCTTTGATAGCGGCAGTCTTCTTTCTGCTGTGAGAGCGAGAAAAAAGACCGCAGAGGAGCTTAAGGCAGAATCAAGAAATGCAGCCAATGATCCCTTGGATTACTTTGACTACGTGATGTTCGCTTGGGGCAACTGTCAGGCCGGGGACAGGCTTGTGATGGAGAGAAAGCTGGGCCGTTTTCCAGAAGAAAAGGACTTGAGCGAAGACTTTACTCCCGGAGTAAGGTTCTTTTTCAGGTATAATGAATTAGCGGAGCATCCAGGCAGAGTTTTTGAGGGAGTGCTGCCTTTTAAGATTAAGGATGAAGTTGTCTTAAAGGACTGGATTCATGCCATAATAATTCCGGAGAATTATAAAGATGAATTCAGATCTCATATACCTGCGCAGCTCCAGGACAAGGTCTACTATGTCAAAAACGATTGCAAAGACATATGGGAATGGTCCGAGAAGGTATATGAGTTTGCAAAAAGCATAAAATAATGTGATTTAAGGAGATACAGAAATGGGTACACAGATAGAGCCTTCAATGTTCATAAGGGGTAAGATATGGAACTTATAGGTGAAGTAAAACTATTGGGAGATGGATATGCGGGCGGTTTTTCCTGCGGCATGAGTATGTGCTCCAGTGATACCTTCTGGGGACTTAAGAAAACCGGTTCTGCAGATATCGGAAAAGAGCGTGTGGATACATATGAGGATGACAGGCACCATATTCTTAAGGTTCATGAAAAGGAAGATAATGCCGCAAAGAGAGTTTTCGCGGAATTTGTGAACGGCAGTGACAAAGAAGCTGTGCTTGAGATGATCGCTTCTTTTGCATTATCCGGAGTAAAGGCCGACAAGATCCACAGACTTCTCAGCTTTTGGAGCGCAGAGGGTAAGTTAAAGACTGAGACTATAGAAGATCTTCATCTGGAAAAATCCTGGAATGGCTGTTCCACAAGAGTGTTCAAATTTGGAAATGTGGGCTCTATGCCTGTGAGAAAGTATTTTCCTTTTGTGGCTCTTGAGGACTCTGAGTCGGGACATTTCGTGGGTGTTCTTATGGGACTGGCTTCCTCCTGGCAGATAGAGGTTTCCTGCAAGAAGGCTCAGGAATTCCTTGTTATGGGCGGCATTGCGGACAGAGACTTCGGTCATTGGATCAAGAAGGTTGCGCCCGGAGAGAGCTTTATTACACCGGATGCTCTTATCGCTGAAGGAAACTCTCTGGAAGAGGTGTGCGACAAACTGGTGAAGGCGCAGCATCCGGATATTTCACCCGTGGATGATCACATGGGTATCATGTTTAACGAATACTGCACCAGCTGGGGCAATCCTACCATTGATAGCATCAGAAAACAGGCGGATGTTCTTGAGGGCAAAAGAATCCAGTATTTTGTCATTGATTCCGGCTGGTACGGGCTTAAGAACGACTGGGCTGAGAGCGTAGGCAACTGGGAAGTGAACAGGGATATTTTCCCCAATGGTATGAAGGAAGCTGCGGATTATATAAGGTCCAAGGGCATGATCCCGGGACTTTGGTATGAGATGGAGGTTGTGGGACCTCACAGCCCTTATTTTGATAAAACGGAATATCTGCTTAAAAAGGACGGATATCCCCTGACTGTTGCGGGACGCCGTTTCTGGGATATGGAGAATCCGTGGGTTATCGAGCATCTGTCAGAGAAGGTGATTAAACACCTTAAGGATTGCGGTTTTGGATATATCAAGGTGGACTATAACGACTCCATAGGAATCGGCTGCGATGGCGGAGACAGTCTTGGAGAAGCTCTTTTTAACAAGGTTCAAGGAACAAGGAAGTTCTTTAAAAAGATGAAGGAAGAGATTCCGGATCTGGTAATAGAGAATTGTTCCAGCGGCGGCCACAGACTTGTTTATTCAATGATGGAGATTGCAAGTCAGGCAAGCTTTTCAGATGCCCATGAGACCAAGGCAATTCCTCTTATTGCGGCAAATGTGCACAGGGTGATAAGGCCTGATCAGACGCAAGTTTGGGCGGTGCTTAGAAAAGATGATGACAGGACCCGTCTTGAGTATTCTCTGATTAACACCTTTTTTGGAAGAATGTGCCTTAGTGGTGATATTTATGATCTGGCGGACTGGCAGTGGGATATCGTAAAGGCCGGCATGGAATTTTATGATATGGCAAAGGATATTATAAAATACGGCACAACTACGCTGCAGCAGTACACCACAAACAGCTACAACAATCCTACAGGCAATCAGCTTTATGTAAGAAAGTGGCTGGATAAGGAACTGGTTCTTTTCCACAGATTTGCTGATTCCTCTGACAATACCTATGTGATTCCCGAGGGGAAAAGGGTGCTTGCGGAGTTTGGAAGGGCTGAAAGTGACTTTTCTGCTAATGCTATGATAATAGGGACTTGACGAAAAGTCGTTTTTGTGGTAATTTAAGCGTGGAACTAGGAAGTGGGCTTGCGAAGAGCCCACTTTTTTGCTGCATAGACAATTGGTTGTCATGCATGTACTTAATGAGGTATACGTTTTTATGAAGAAGAGCGATATTGAAGCTAAGACCGAGGCTCTCCTTACTCCCATCGCTGAGAAATGCGGTGTTTCCATCTACGACGTTGAATATGTCAAGGAAGCGGGAGAATGGTATTTAAGGGCCTACATCGACAAGGAAGGCGGCGTCAACATCAATGACTGCGTGGATGTGAATCATGCACTTTCGGATGCGCTGGATGCCGACGATTTTATTGAAGAGGCCTATACACTTGAGGTTTCAAGTCCCGGACTTGGAAGACAGCTCAAGAAGGACAGACATTTTGCCAACAGCATAGGACAGGATGTTGAGCTCAAGCTCTTTAAGCCCAGAGAGGGAGTTAAGGAGTTTGCCGGTACACTTAAGGGTTTTGATGAGACCACAGTTACCGTTGATATAAATGGAACAGATGAAGTTTTTGTAAGAAAAGAAATATCAGTGATCAAACTTGCACTTGATTTTTGATTAAAAAAGGAGATTACCATGAGTAAAGAATTAATGGATGCCCTTGACCTTTTGGAGAAGGAGAAGAACATCAGCAAGGATTCTCTGTTTGATGCAATCGAGAATTCACTTATCACAGCCTGCAAGAATAACTTCGGCAAGGCAGACAACGTAAGAGTTGAGGTTGACAGAAACAACTGCGACTTCAGATGCTTCGCAGAGAAAGAAGTAGTTGAGACTGCAGATGACGTTATGGATCCTATGATCGAGATCTCCCTGGATGATGCCAAGAAGATCAGCAAGAAGGCTGCAGTAGGTGATATGGTTGAGGTTCCTCTTAATTCCAAGGAATTCGGACGTATTGCTACCCAGAACGCCAAGAACGTTATTCTTCAGAAGATCCGCGAGGAAGAGCGTGGTGCTATCTACAACGAGTATTTCGAGAAGGAGCATGACATCGTAACCGGTGTTGTTCAGAGATTTGTAGGAAGAAATGTCAGCATCAACCTGGGCCGTGCAGATGCTCTTTTGAACGAGAACGAGCAGGTTAAGACAGAGACCTACAGACCTACACAGCGTATCAGAGTATACGTTCTTGAGGTTAAGAACGGTTCCAAGGGACCCAGAATTCTTGTATCCCGTACACATCCCGATCTTGTTAAGAGACTTTTCGAGCAGGAAGTTGCCGAGATTCAGGACGGAACAGTAGAGATCAAGTCAATCGCAAGAGAAGCCGGCAGCAGAACCAAGATTGCCGTATATTCCAACAACCCTAACGTTGATGCGGTTGGTGCCTGCGTAGGTGTTAACGGCGCAAGAGTTAATCTCATCGTTGATGAGCTTAACGGCGAGAAGATCGATGTTATCAACTGGGATGAGAACCCCGGTAACCTTATTCAGAATGCTCTTTCACCTGCCAAGATCGTAGCAGTATTTGCTGATCCCGATGAGAAGAGCGCCAAGGTTGTTGTTCCTGATTATCAGCTGTCACTTGCCATCGGTAAGGAAGGTCAGAACGCAAGACTTGCAGCAAGACTTACAGGCTACAAGATCGATATCAAGAGCGAGACTCAGGCTAAGGATGCTCCCGGATTCAGAATGGAAGATTATCTGGATGACGAAGATTATGATGAGGAGTACGAGGAGTACGAAGAAGGCGAGTACGAAGAGGGTGAGTACGAGGAAGGCGAGTACGAGGAATCTGAGGAAGCCGGAGAAACAGAGGAATAATTATGCCTAAAAAGATTCCGATGAGAAAATGCGTCGGCTGCGGAGAGATGAAGGAGAAGAAGGAACTTATCAGGGTTATCAAGACACCTGAGGATGAGATACTTCTTGATATTACGGGAAGGGCCAACGGCCGCGGAGCCTATGTGTGCAACAATGCAGAGTGCTTCAGGAAGGCAGTTAAGAACAAGGGCCTTGAACGTTCCCTTAAATCACGGATCCCGGACGATGTTACCTTGCGAATTGAGAAGGAGCTTGGATAAAATATTGGATTCTAACAAGATATATTCATTACTTGGTTTATGCATGCGTGCCGGCAAGCTCCAGAGCGGTGAGTTCTCCGTGCTGGAAGCCATAAGGCATAAAAAAGCTGAACTGGTTATCATAAGTGAGGATGCTTCTGATAACACCAGGAAAAAGTTCAGTGATAAATGTAGTTATTATAACGTTCCCATGATCTTTTTCGGAAACAAAGAAGATCTGGGACATGCAATTGGTAAGGATGTTCGAACAAGCCTTGCGGTTATGGACGAAGGCTTTGCAAAAACGCTTCGAAAGAACTACCTTGAATAAAAAGTACGGAGGAAATGTGAATGGCAAAAATTAAAATATCCGAACTTGCCAGTGAGCTTGGATGCGAAGGAAAAGAGCTTATCAGCTTTTTACAGGAGAAGGGAATAGAAGCGAAGCGTTCGAACAGTTCCATAGAGGAGGGTGATGCTGAGATTGCAAGAAAGCATTTTGGCAAATCTGCTCCCAAGGCTGCTCCGGCAGAGAAGAAAGAGGAAGCTCCCGCTCCCAAGGCTGACAAGCCCGCAGAGCAGAAGCCTGCTACAGCTTCAGAGCAGAAGCACGTTAAGAAGCCTGCTCCCGAAGCCGGAGACGCTCCCAAGAAAAAGAAAAAGATTATCATGGTAACCAATGCCGGCAATTCCAAGATGGGCGGTTATAACGGACAGGGTTCCAATAACCAGGGAAATGGCGGAAACAATCAGCGCCGTGATAACAGAGATAACAGGGATAACAGAAACGGCGGACAGAGGAAGACCTTTGCTCAGTCCCAGAACGTTTATCATCCCATTAAGCCTTTGACAGCTCCTTCACAGCTCGAGAGCTACAACACACCTGTTAACAAGTCTGTTGCTCCCAAGCCACAGCCCAAGAAGGAAGCTCCTGTTGAGGTTGTAACACCTGTTGTAGAGGTTAAGCCTGCAGCAGCTCCTCAGCCCGCACCTCAGGTACAGCCTCAGGTTCAGACACCTGCTCCCGAGAACAAGCAAAGAGAGGTAAGGGAGAACAGAGAGACTGCTAATAACAATCGTCAGGATAACAGAAACTTCCAGCCTCGTGATAACAGGGCCGGCGGAAACAGAGACAACAGAGGCGGTCAGGGCGGCAATCGTCAGGATGGAAGAGGCTTCCAGCCCCGTGATAACAGAGATGGCGGTAATAGAGGCGGTCAGGGCGGCTTCCGCAGAGACGGTCAGAACCAGGGCGGTTTCGGCGGTCGTGACAATCAGGGTGGAAGACCCGGCCAGGGTGGCAAATTCGGC
This sequence comes from Butyrivibrio sp. DSM 10294, assembly GCF_028539135.1. NCBI lineage: Bacteria > Bacillati > Bacillota > Clostridia > Lachnospirales > Lachnospiraceae > Butyrivibrio > Butyrivibrio sp. DSM 10294. The sequence continues at coordinate 103,821 of NZ_JANSWL010000077.1, forward strand.
GCAGGCAAGGACAACAAGTTCGGCGGCAACAAGTTTGACAAGCAGGGCGGCGGAAGATCCGGTGGTTTCGAGGCTCCCGTAAAAGAGGGCGGTAACCACAGAGACGAAGAAAGACGTCGCATGGGCCAGGAGAAGGATAAGAGAAACAAGAAGGATCTTGCTTATGAGCAGGAAGAGATGATGCCTAGAAGTAAGAGAGTCGGCAGATTCATCAAGCCTGAGGTTAAGAAGGTGGAGGAGCCTGAGGAGCAGATCAAGGTTATCACTATCCCTGAGAAGGTTTCCATCAAGGAGCTTGCAGAGAAGATGAGGATGCAGCCTTCTGTTATCATCAAGAAGCTCTTTATGGCAGGCCAGATTTCAACAGTTAATACAGAGCTTTCCTATGAGGAAGCTGAGAATATAGCTATCGAGTACGATATCATCTGCGAGAAGGAGGTTCCTGTAGACGTTATCGAGGAACTTCTTAAGGAGGAAGATGACGCAGAAGAGACACTTAAGAAGCGTCCTCCGGTTGTCTGCGTAATGGGTCACGTTGACCATGGTAAGACATCACTTCTTGATGCTATTCGTAAGACCTCTGTAACTGACAGAGAGGCAGGTGGTATCACACAGAGAATCGGTGCTTATACTGTATCTGTAAATGATCAGAAGATCACATTCCTTGATACTCCCGGTCATGAAGCATTCACAGCTATGCGTATGCGTGGTGCCAATTCTACAGATATCGCAGTACTTGTAGTAGCTGCCGATGACGGTGTTATGCCTCAGACAGTAGAGGCTATCAACCATGCCAAGGCTGCAGAGGTTGAGATCATCGTTGCGGTTAACAAGATTGATAAACCCAATGCAAATATAGACAGAGTTAAGCAGGAAATGACCGAGTACGGTCTTATTTCCACAGATTGGGGCGGAACAACAGAGTTCGTTCCCGTATCAGCCAAGTCCGGAGAGGGTATTGAGGACCTCCTTGAGACCATCATTCTTACAGCTGATATCCTTGAGCTCAAGGCTAACCCCGACAGACAGGCAAGAGGTCTTGTACTTGAGGCAAGACTTGATAAGGGACGTGGTCCCGTTGCCAACGTACTTGTTCAGAAGGGTACACTTCATGTAGGTGACTTCATTTCTGCAGGTGCAAGCTCAGGTAAGGTAAGAGCGATGGTAGACGATAAGGGCAACAAGCTTAAGGAAGCTCTTCCTTCACAGCCTGTTGAAATCCTTGGTCTTTCAGATGTTCCCAATGCAGGTGAAGTATTCCTTGCACATGAGACAGACAAGATGGCCAAGCAGTATGCCAACACATACCTTCAGCAGCACAAGAAAGACCTTATCGAAGAGACCAAGGCTAAGATGTCCCTTGATGACCTTTACTCCAAGATTGAGGAAGGCAGACTTCAGGAACTTGATATCATTATCAAGGCTGACGTTCAGGGTAGCGTAGAGGCCCTTAAGCAGTCACTTCTCAAGCTTTCAAATGATGAAGTTGTTGTTAAGGTTATCCACGGTGGCGTAGGTGCTATCAATGAGTCCGATGTTACTCTTGCTGCTGCATCTAATGCTATCATTATCGGATTTGACGTTCGTCCCGATGCTACTGCTAAGAGCATGGCTGAGCATGAAGGTGTTGAGATTAAGCTCTACAAGGTTATCTACCAGGCAATCGAAGAGATCGAGTACGCTATGAAGGGTATGCTTGCTCCCGTATACGAAGAGAGAGTTACAGGACATGCCGAGGTTCGTGCTATCTTCAAAGCTTCCAAGGTTGGTAACATTGCCGGTGCCTTTGTTAAGGACGGTATCATCAAGAAGGATTGCAAGGTTCGTATCTCAAGAGACGGCGAGCAGATCTTCGAAGGTGATCTTGCATCCCTTAAGAGATTCAAGGATGATGTCAAGGAAGTTAAGGAAGGCTTCGAGTGCGGTCTTGTATTCGACGGCTTTGATCAGATCCATGAAGGCGATTTTGTAGAAGCTTACGAGATGGTTGAGGTTCCTCGCCAGTAATGATCCGTATATCGCGGAGGAAAATATATGCGTAAAAACAGTAACAAAAATAAAAGAATAAACGGAGAGGTAATGAAGGTTATTTCAGAAGCCATCCGTTATAGTAAAGATCCCAGGATCAGCCCCATGACCTCTGTTATGGATGTGGAGGTTGCTCCTGACCTTAAGACCTGCAAGGTCTGGGTCACAGTCATGGGTAATGACGAAGACAGAGACAGAACCGCAGAGGGGCTTAAGAGCGCCGCAGGCTATATCCGTTCAACCCTTGCCAAGGAGCTGAATATGAGATATACACCTGAGCTTAGATTCATCATGGACGATTCCATCGAGTATGCAATCAATATGTCCAAGATGATCGACGAAGTAACTGCCAAGGATAACGAGGCAAGACTTGCCAGAGGCGAAGAATTAGAAGAATCTGAGGAAGAGTTCTCAGATGAAGATGAAGAGTAAGGAAGTAAGAGATGAAGATTGATGAGTTATTAGGCGGTGTCAAAACCGTAGCGATCAGTGGCCATGTAAGACCTGACGGAGACTGCATAGGCTCCTGCATGGGAATGTACCTTTACATAACTAAGAACTATCCTGATATAAGGGTAGACGTTTTTCTTGAGGACGTTCCACCGGAGCTTCAGTTCATTAAGGACAGTGACAAGATAAACACTTCTTTTGAGACAGATGTTGACAGCTATGACCTGTTTATCTGCCTTGACTGTGAGAAGGGAAGACTTGGCGGTTCAGAGCCGATTTTTGATGCAGCGAAGAAGACCTTCAATATCGATCATCATATCAGCAATACCGGAACCGGAGATATCACATATGTGGTTCCCACAGCCAGCTCAGCCTGCGAACTTGTTTTTGACTGTGTTGAGGAAGACAAGCTTGATATTGAGGCTGCCAAGGCTATTTACACAGGTATGGTTACTGACACCGGAGTGTTCAAGTACAATTCCACATCACCCAAGACGCTTCAGGTTGCTGCCAAGCTCATCGGTTACGGCTTTGATTTTACCAGCCTTATCGATCACGTATTTTACGAGAAGACCTATCTTCAGAATCAGATCCTTGGAAGAGCACTTCTTGAGAGCATTCTTCTTCTCGACGGAAGAGTATGCGTTTCGGTTGTTTCCAAGCAGACTATGGAATTCTATAACTGCACAGGCGGCGATCTCGACGGTATTGTCAATCAGCTGATGTTCACTATCGGAGTTGATTGTGCGATATTCATGTATGAGAACGAGCCAATGGAGTACAAAGTAAGCCTTAGAAGTAACGGAGCTGTTAATGTATCCAAGATAGCTCAGGTATTTGGCGGCGGTGGACATGTACGTGCTTCAGGTTGTACCATGAACGGTACGGCTCATGATGCGATCAACGCTATCACCAAGTACATCCATATGCAGCTTGAAGGAACAGAAGAATAATACAGACTTTAATCCCACCTTGATATTTGAGGATATCCCGGTGGGATTATTTTTCTTAATGGAGAAACAGGATTTAATGGCAAATAAGTATAACGGACTTATAAATATCTACAAGGAGCCCGGATTTACATCCAACGATGTTGTGGCCAAGTTAAGGGGAATACTTAAGCAGAAAAAGATCGGTCACACCGGAACCTTGGATCCCGATGCTGTGGGAGTTCTGGTGGTATGTCTCGGAACAGGAACCAAGCTGGTGGAGATGCTTACAGATCATGATAAGGAGTATATCGCAGTTTGCAAGCTTGGTGTCACCACGGACACCCAGGATATGTCCGGAACTGTGATTGACAATAGAGAGGTCAATGTCACCGGAGAGCAGCTTCGCGAAGCGGTACAGGCTTTTGTGGGTGACTACGATCAGATACCGCCCATGTATTCCGCTATCAAGCAGAACGGCAAAAAGCTCTATGAGCTGGCCCGTGAAGGAATTGAGGTGGAGAGAAAGCCCAGAAAGGTCCATATCAGTGCGATCACTATTCTGGATGATGAGCATCTTGGGGATGAGCACGTTTTTACCATGGAGGTCAAGTGCTCCAAGGGAACCTATATCAGAACTCTTTGTCACGATATCGGACTGTCACTTGGCTGCGGCGCTGCCATGGCTCAGCTGGCAAGAACCAGAGTGGGAGCCTTTGGAATAGATACGGCTATTCCGCTGTCCAAGGTTGAGGAGCTTAGAGATAACGGCACTCTTATGGACGTTATCGAGTCCCCGGAGTATATTTTCAGAGACCTTGATGCTATTCATGTTAAAACGTCCGCAAGAGGTCTTCTCGAAAACGGCAACAGCTTCAGGAAAGACAACCTGGTGGATGAGAATCCCGATGGGGTCAATGATACCGAATATGACGATGAGATGTTCAAGGAAGGCAACGAATTCAGAGTATACGGCGAAGACGGCACCTTCTTTGGCATATACAGATACAGCGCAAAAAAGAAGACCTTCGATGTGGACAAATTCTTTTTTGAAAAATAATCCTACGAAAGAAACAGATTGATGCAGATAATTTTAGGAACAACAGAATTTCAGATAGACGGAAAAAGCGCCGTTGCAATAGGCAAATTTGACGGAATTCATTTGGGACACAGGAAGCTCCTTAATTATATTCTGGAGCAGAAGGTGGATGACCTTATGGCGGTGGTTTTTACCTTTGATCCGTCGCCGGAAGAATTCTTTCTGGGGAAAGCGGTCAGGCAGCTTTTTACCAGGGAGGAGAAGAGGAAAGCCTTCGAAGAGATGGGCATTGATGTGCTCATTGAATTTCCGCTGACAGCAGAGACTGCCGCAACACCGCCGGAGGATTTTGTCAAGAAGATACTGGTTGAGAAGCTTCATGCCGGGTACATAGCTGCCGGCACCGATGTTTCATTCGGAGACAAGGGAAGGGGCGATCAGCACCTCTTAAGGAGCCTGTCCAAGGAGTGTGGCTACGAGCTGGAGCTTATTGAGAAGGTACGTATCGACGGCGATGAGGTCAGCTCCACAAGAGTGAGGAACGAAGTAGCAGATGGCAACATGGCCATGGTAAAAAGGCTTCTTGGTGGAGAGTACAGCGTAGGCGGTGAGATTGAACACGGCAATCATATCGGTCACACCATCGGGGTTCCCACGGTCAATGTTATCCCGCCTGAGAATAAGCTTCTTCCGCCCTTTGGAGTGTACGCCAGCAAGGTATATCTTGATGGAAAAGAATATCGCGGTATGACCAATATAGGGAGAAAACCCACTATTTCCGAGAAGGAAAAGGTTGGTGTTGAGACCTACATCTATGACTTTGATAAAGATGTGTACGGAGAATACGCACGGATCGCGCTGGAGAGGTTTGTGAGACCGGAGATGAAGTTTGATAGCCTTGAGGCGCTGAAAGAACAGATACAGAGCGATATTGAGGCTGCCAGGCAGTGAGATGATATTAAGGTGCCTGTCCCCATCAACAAACTGTGAACGTAAATGTCTGTCGGAATTCTGTGTTGTTCACAATTTGTTAATGGGGACAGGCACCTATTAATGGTAAAATATAATATAAATTAACGGAGGTATAACTATGGATTATAAAGCAAGATACAACGAATGGCTTGAGCATCTTGAGGACAACGATCCTCTCAAAGCCGAACTTTTGAATATCAAAGACAACGACAAGGAGATCGAGGAGCGTTTTTACCAGGATCTTGCATTTGGTACCGCAGGTCTTCGCGGCAAGGTTGGTGCAGGAACCAATATGATGAACTTCTTTACTGTTGGTAAGGCTTCTCAGGGTATTGCCGACTACATCGTAGAATCAGGCAAAGAGAATATGGAGAAGGGTGTTATCATCGCCCATGATCCCAGACATTTTTCCAAGGAATTCTCACAGCTGGCAGCAGGTATCTTTGCAGCTAACGGCATCAAGGTTTATACCTTCCCGGATCTGCGCCCTACTCCTGAGCTGGCTTTCATGATCAGAAGATTGGGAACAGTTTCAGGAATTAACATCACAGCATCACATAATCCCAAGGAATATAACGGCTACAAGGCTTATTGGGACGACGGATGTCAGGTTTCATCAGATGTTGCTGACGGAATGACAGAGAAGATCAACGCTGTTGACATCTGGAGCGGCATTAAGAAGTCTGATTTTAACGAGGGCGTTAAAGCAGGCAAGATCATTGTTCTCGGTGAAGAATATGACAGAGAATATCTTGATAAGATCGAGGGTATGGCAATTCATGAGGGAGATGAGCTGGATCTTTCCATTCCGCTTGTTTACACACCTCTTAACGGCTGCGGATCAATTCCTTTCAGACAGATGCTGACAGACAGAGGCTTCAACAACTGGAAGATCGTTCCTGAACAGGAAAATCCCGATCCTGATTTTACTACAGTTGGATATCCCAACCCTGAGGATCCCAAGGCCTTTAAGCTCTCAGAGCAGTACGGAAGAGAATTTGGAGCTGAACTGTTAATGGCTACTGACCCTGATTCCGATAGATTTGCTATCGAGATCAGAGATGACAAGGGCAATTATATTCCTCTTAACGGCAATCAGACAGGATATATTCTTGTTAATTATGTCCTTGAGGGAAGAAAAGATGCAGGCACACTTCCTGCCAAGGGAGCAATGGTTAAGTCCATCGTTACTTCAACCCTTTCAACTATTATGGCTAAGGCCTATGGCGTAGAGATGTTTGAGACCCTTACAGGCTTCAAGAACATCTGCGGTAAGATTCCTTACCTTCATGAGAACGGATACACCTACCTCTTTGGTTATGAGGAGTCTGTAGGTTATGCTGTATGCGAGGATATCCGTGATAAGGACGGAATCTCAGCAGGTATGCTTGTTGCAGAGGCTGCAGCTTATTATCGTAAGCAGGGCAAGACCCTTTGGGATGTTCTTCAGGAGATTTATGCCAAGTACGGTTTCTTTGCTGAGGATGAGCCCAACATGGTTCTTGAGGGAATCCCCGGAGCACAGCGTATTCAGCGTATGATGAAGTGGTTCAGAGAGAACCTTCCTACAGAGGTTGCAGGAGCCAAGGTTGAGAAGGTTATCGATTATATTGAAGGCTTCGAGGATATTCCACCTCAGAATGCCATCAGACTGTTCCTTGATAACGGCAGCTGGTTTGCTGTAAGACCTTCAGGAACAGAGCCCAAGATCAAATTCTACTTCTATTCCAACAGGGACAGCAGAGAGAATGCTCTTGAGACCAATAAGAAGATCAAGGAAGAGATTTTTGCACTGATAAATAGTGTTGAATAATTCCTGAGGTTTGTATATGATTTAAGGCATTGGAAGTAATATTCCAATGCCTTATTTTTGTAAGTAGTGTTGGTGGGAAGTAATAAATGAACAAAGATAATACGATTTTCTCAAGGAGCATGAAGAAGACACATACTATCTACATGCCTGACATGCTCCATTATCATAATGATTTTCTCATTGCTGCCTTTGGACTTGGCGGCTACAAGCTGGATATTGTTCCGGAATATGATGAATTTCCGGACAATATGCTGTCTCTTGTTAATTCCGGATATTGCACCTGTGCAATGGATATCATCGGCAATCTCATGGCTCATATTGAATCAGATAATACGGACAAGGAGCATATGGCTATCCTTGAACCTCAGGCGGGAGGCGCCTGCAGAGCGGGTAATTACTACGACCTGATCATTCAGTGTGTCAAGAAAAGCGGATATAGGATTCCGGTTCTGTCATTGAATTTCAGAGGCTCTGAAGCTCATCCGGGCTTTAAGATCGGTCTTAAGATGCTGTTCGGCGCCATTGCAGCGGTATGTTACGGCGATCTGTTGATGACACTTTATCAGCAGACAAGACCCTATGAGAAGAATTACGGGCAGGCTAAATGTATCTACGATGATTGGAACAAGAGGATTTCCGCTGACATAGCAGCGGGCAAGAACCTCTTTTTCAGGGAAAAAAGATATCAGGAAATCATAGACGATTTCCTCGAGATAGAACGTTTTTCCCGTGACGAGAAAAAACTCACCAGAGTTGGTATTTCAGGAGAGATATACATCAAGTGCTCACCCATAGGAAACAGGCATTTGGAGCAGTTCCTTGCTGACAACGGCATGGAATACAGAATGGAAGGCTTTTTGAATTACTGTACCTATGTCATGTTCACTGAAATGAAGTCCGCGGAACTTAACAACGCTTCCAAGGCTGAGCTTACGATTTACCAGAAGATAATCGATTATCTCAAGGGAATGCAGTACAAAATGAGTAGTCTTCTTGAAAAGAACGGCTTTTATGCGGACGGAAGTTTTGAGGAGATGAGAAAAAAGTCAGTGGATATTCTCAGCGAATATTACAACATAGGCGATGGTTGGCTCGTTATGGCAGAGGCCATGCACATGATAGAGCAGGGCTATGACAAGATACTTATCGTTCATCCCTTTGGCTGCCTTGTAAGCCATGTGGCAGAGAGAGGCGTACTTAAGAAGCTTCGCCAGTTATATCCCCACGCCAACATCAACACTATAGAATACGATTATGATCAGTCCAAGACCCTTAGAGAGAGCAGGATTTTGCTGGCTACGTCTTGAAGACATTAACATCATTTACAGGAGGTAATGAGACGTTTTGAAAGGAAGCAGGAGTATGAAGACAAGAGCCTGCGTAGCTTTGCTGGCAGGTATATTAACTATTTCGGGCTGCGGAAGGATAGAATATCCGGCATTACCCGATGATGCCATTGCATTTGAACTCGGAACCTTTGAAGACACGGAGAGTGATGACGCTCTGTTTGGAATGATAGAGTACAACGGCAGATCCTACATTGGCTACGGAACGATCAACAATGCTTTTAACACCAAATATATCGACGGCTGTGTAGGCTATGTCATTCAGGATGAAAACAGTTCATCTGTTGCTGACCCGGATTACAAGAATGTGAGAATATATACGCTTAAGGATGATACTGATAATAATTTCCTCATGGAATTCGATGATTCTGTGGAGCTTATGAATCAGCCTTTCTTTTACAGAGCAATTGATACGAAGGGGAAAGAAATAAAGGTGCCCGATTATATTGATGAATTGGGATATGAATTTTGGAATTGAGAGGTATGGATAATTGAACAATAAGTCATTTGATTCAAAGAGAATTGCATTGGGGTATGCTAAGAGACCCTGGCTTCACAAATCGGTAATAGAGCAGCTGAAGGTAGATCTAGGTCTGGGCGAAGGCTATGTATTTGGAAACGGTCTTGATGTGGGCTGCGGAGCAGGACTTTCTACCAAGGCCCTTAGGCTTATCTGTGATAAGGTAACAGGAACTGACATCGCAGATGCCATGGTTGAAGTATGCAAGGAGCTGTATGCAGAGGATTCAGCGTTATCTTTCTATGTTGCAGGGGCAGAGGAGACTAAGATTCCTGAAGAAAAGTATGATATCGTAACTGCTGCAGGCTGCATCAACTGGGTGGATGAGAAGAGATTCATGACAAATATGGCTCAGGTTCTTAAGAGCAATGGAGTCATCGTTATTTATGATTTTGGAATCACCGACAAAATGGCAGGAAATGGCGCCTACACACAGTGGTATCAGAACGAGTATCTGAAGAAATTCCCCAAGCCACCAAGGAAAGAGAACAAGTGGACTCAGGAGGATCTTCCCGAAGGCTTCCTCATGGAGAAGCAGACTGAATATGACATGGAGTATTCCTTCGACCTTGAGAAATTTGTGGATTTCATGCTGATCCAGTCAAATGTTAATGCACAGATAGAAAACGGAAACATCAGCACCGAAGAGGCCAGAGAATGGATGCTGGAGACACTTGCACCTATTTTTGGCGGAGAACAAAAGAATCTTATCTTCTACGGTTACAGCTGGTATATAAGAAAAAAGTGATGACGTACTTTCGGGTGGAAGGAGAAGGAAGATGTTACCAACAATAGATGAGGCACTAAAGGAACTTGAGATAGCAGGACAGCTTAATCCCGGCCCCTGGGTCAAGCACTCCATGAATACCGGAATCGCAGCCAGAAATATCGCTGAAAAGGTCCCGGGGCTGGATCCTGAGAAGGCCTATATAGTAGGTCTAATGCACGATATAGGCAGAAGGGCCGGTATAACCGATATCCCCACACATGTTTATGACGGCTATAAATACTGCATGGAAAAGGGCTGGGATGAAGCAGCAAGAATCTGCATGACTCATTCCTATCTTTTGATGAAGGATGAGTTTGATTATGAGCCTGAAAACCAGCATGAGAAGGTAATAAAGGCTTATATCATGGACTGCGAAGCTGATGATTATGATAAGCTTATCCAGCTGTGTGACTCACTGGCTGTGGACTATGGCTTCGTAATTCTTGAAAAGAGATTCGTGGATGTCACAAGAAGATACGGAATCATGGAAGGTTACATTAAGGGCTGGGAAGTGGCCTTTAGTATCAAGGAATACTTTGAAAGCAGGATGGGATGCTCGGTTTACGATGTACTTCCCGATATTGGAAAGACAACTCTTTTGACACCTAAGCCCTGGAAGCCTCCGGTAAAATAATAAAAAAGTAGTTGACTCGGCCCTTGGGGCAGCCTTTACCATATGAACATACAATATGACAACAGGAGGAAAACATGATGAAAATTGGTAGTTCAAATGATTCGGCAGCAGTAAAGGAGCAGTATGCTACTTCCAAAGGATTGGATACGAGACTGAATTTTCATGATAAGTATTCCACTAATAAGCTGGGATATGGTAATTGGACTGTATCCAATTATGAAATAAATGAAGGCATGAAGGTTTTGGAACTGGGCTGTGGCACAGGTAGTATTTGGTTAGGGCGCGACGAATTATTATCAAGGTTCGGTAAGCTTGTTATGACTGACTTATCAGAGGGGATGCTTGCTACAGCTAAAGAGAATCTGGGAGAAAGAGAGAATATAGAGTACAGACTGGCAGATATACAGAATCTCCCCTTTGAAGATAACTCTTTTGACATGGTTATAGCTAATTCCATGCTGTATCACGTGCCGGACATCAATAAAGGAATCAGTGAAGTGCGCAGAGTACTTAGGGCTGATGGGGCGTTTTACACCACAACTTTAGGTGAGAATAACTTTACTGACAAGCTTGCGGAGTGGTTTGAGCTTGGCGGTGAAAGTTTTAAACCGAACCATAACTTCACAATGCAAAATGGTGAGGGTATTTTAAGATCGGCTTTTGAAGAAGTTGAAACAAGGATCTATGAGGATTCACTTCATATAACGGACATAGATGATCTGGTAGGATATTTGTGCAGTCTTGCGTCTTTCAAGGCAATATTGGATGTTCCTGTGAATAAGATTACTGAGATACTTAAGGGACATGCAATTAATGGAACCATTGATTTACCAAAAGAGTATGGAATGCTCATCGCAAAAGGAACTAAGCATTGAAGGGGGATTGTATGTTACCTACAAGATCAGAAGCAGAGAAACTTTTGGCTGAAGCAGAAAAGTGTAATCCCGGGCCCTGGGGGAATCACAGCCGTGTGGCTGCTCATTGTGCTGAGAGAATAGCTTTAGGATGCGGTGATATGGACCCTGAGAAGGCTTATATCTTAGGACTTCTCCATGACATCGGAAGAAAGTTTGGAGTAAGACATCTGGGGCATGTCTCGGACGGCTATTCATATATGATGTCCCTTGGATATGATGAGGTGGCAAGAATATGCCTTACCCACTCTTTTAACAACATGAGAATAGATGAGTATATCGGCAGGGCGGATACTTCCGAGGAAGAATACGAACTCATCGTTGCAGAGCTTGGTAAGATTTCACTTGATGAATACGACAGGCTGATCCAGATCTGTGATGCACTGTCGGGTAGTGAAGGCGTCGTGAGCGTTGAGGATCGCATGAATGATGTGAAACGTCGATATGGCAGTTTCCCTCAGGAGAAATGGGATTCCGTCATGGCTCTGAAAACATATTTTGAAGAAAAGACCGGTAAAGACATATATGCTCTTGTTGAAAAAGAGAGCTACGCAGTCAGCTAAAACAGCGTTACTTTACAATGTGGCAATTTTATGCTAGTATATCTTAGTTGCTGACATAATGTCCGCAACAGTTACAGAAACTACCCTTTACTCGGATGTTGGATACTCCAACCGCATCTGTGTACCGGGCGGATTTCAGGATTACAGATTTAAAAGGAGAAAAACATGATTACAAAGGAAAAGAAAACAGAAGTTATCAACAAGTTTGCCAGAAAGGCCGGAGACACAGGTTCACCGGAAGTTCAGGTAGCTATCCTTACAGAGAGAATTCAGGAGCTCAATGAGCACCTTCAGAAGAACCCTAAGGATCACCACTCAAGAAGAGGTCTTCTTAAGATGGTTGGTCAGAGACGTAGCCTTCTTGGTTACCTCAAGAAGAAGGACATCGAGGCTTATCGTAAGCTCATCGCTGATCTTGGTCTCAGAAAGTAATTCATGAAATTGAAAGGCGGGATAAAGCTGATTGGATGATCGGCTTATTCCGTCTTTAATTTTTTATATGAATCAGGGATTCAAAGTTATAGTTAATAGTGCGATTTCGTGGTATTAGCTATGACCTTGAAACCTATGCTTCATATAAAGTACCAAGTAATATCAACATGACAAAGCCTGCACACGCACCTGAAGCGCAACATGCGGATGATGGACCGCGGATGAGCAGGAGAGATTAAGGAGAAAAAAATGGTAAAGACTTATTCAATGGAACTGGCCGGCCGTACACTTAAGGTTGAGATCGGCAAGGTAGGAAAACAGGCTAACGGCTGCGCATTCATGCAGTACGGCGACACAACAGTGCTTTGTACAGCAACAGCATCAGCTAAGCCCAGAGACGGAATCGACTTCTTCCCTCTTTCAGTAGAGTATGGAGAGAAGTTCTACGCTGTAGGAAAGTTCCCCGGCGGTTACAACAAGAGAGAGGGCAAGCCTTCTGAGAACGCTATCCTCACCAGCCGTGTTATCGACCGTCCTATGCGTCCTCTTTTCCCTAAGGATTACAGAAACGACGTAACTATCGAGACGATGGTTATGGCAGTTGATCCTCAGTGCAGACCTGAGCTTGTAGCTATGCTCGGCGCATCAGTTTCAGTTTCTATTTCAGATATTCCTTTCGATGGCCCTTGTGCTATGACACAGATGGGTATGATCGATGGTGAGCTTATCGTTAACCCTACTCAGGAGCAGTGGAATACAGGTGATCTCAAGCTTACAGTTGCATCTGTAGGACAGAAGGTTATCATGATTGAGGCAGGTGCCAACGAGATTCCTGAGGAGAAGATGAAGGAAGCTATCTACAAGGCTCATGATGTGAACCTTCAGCTTATCGAGTTCTTCAAGGGTATCGTAGCAGAGGTTGGTAAGCCTAAGCACGAGTACACAAGCTGCGCAGTTCCCGAAGAGCTTTTTGCAGCAATCAAGGAAGTTGTTCCTCCGGAAGAGATGGAGAAGGCTGTATTCACAGATGACAAGCAGACCAGAGAGGGCAACATTGCAGAAATCACAGATAGACTTACAGAGAAGTTTGCAGACAACGAAGAGTGGCTTGCAATCCTCGGTGAGGCTATTTACCAGTATGAGAAGAAGACCGTTCGTAAGATGATCCTCAAGGATCACAAGAGACCTGACGGCCGTGAGATCAAGCAGATCAGACCTCTGGCAGCTGAGGTTGACCTTATTCCAAGAGTACACGGAAGTGCTATGTTCACTCGTGGACAGACACAGATCTGTGATGTAGTAACTCTTGCACCTCTTTCAGAGGCTCAGAAGGTTGAAGGCCTTGACTCTTTCGCAGCTGACAAGAGATATGTACATCAGTACAACTTCCCTGCTTACTCAGTAGGTGAGACCAAGGTTTCAAGAGGACCCGGACGTAGAGAGATCGGACATGGCGCCCTTGCAGAGAGAGCACTTCTTCCTGTTCTTCCAAGTGTTGAGGAGTTCCCTTATGCAATCCGTGCCGTATCAGAGACCTTCGAGTCCAACGGTTCAACATCAATGGCTTCAACCTGCGCATCCTGTATGTCACTTATGGCTGCAGGTGTTCCCATCAAGAAGATGGTTGCAGGTATCAGCTGCGGTCTTGTAACAGGTGATACAGATGACGATTTCGTAGTACTTACAGATATCCAGGGTCTTGAGGACTTCTTCGGAGACATGGACTTCAAGGTAACAGGTACTAAGGACGGTATCACAGCTATCCAGATGGATATCAAGATCCACGGTCTTACTAAGCCTATCGTTGAGACAGCTATCGCACAGTGCCGTGAGGCTAGATTCTTCATCATGGATGAGTGCATGAGCAAGGCTATTGCAGAGCCTCGTAAGGAAGTATCCAAGTATGCTCCTAAGATTGTTTCAGTTCAGATCGATCCTGAGAAGATCGGCGATGTAGTTGGTCAGAGAGGTAAGACCATCAACGAGATCATCGCTCGCACAGGAGTTAAGATTGATATCACAGATGATGGTAAGGTATCCGTTTGCGGTGAGGATGCAGAGATGATCCAGAAGGCCGTTGACATGGTTAACATCATCGTTTCAGACTTTGAGAAGGGCCAGATCTTCACAGGTAAGGTTGTAAGCATCAAGGAGTTTGGCGCATTCGTAGAGTTCGCTCCCGGAAAAGAGGGCATGGTTCACATCAGCAAGATCTCCAAGGAGAGAATCGATCACGTTGAGGATGTTCTTACACTTGGCGACACAGTTACAGTTGTATGCCTTGGCAAGGATAAGATGGGCAGAATCAGCTTCTCAATGAAGGACGTAGCTCAGCAGTAACCTGCTCTATTCTGAGGTAACAAACAATTGGCCGGCATGCAACTGCATACCGGCCTTAATATTGAATAGATTGAGGTTAATATGAGTAATACAAAAGAAACAATTAATGAAATAAATAAGAGACGTACCTTTGCCATCATTTCCCACCCTGACGCAGGTAAGACAACACTTACCGAGAAATTCCTTCTCTACGGCGGAGCCATCAACATGGCCGGCAGCGTTAAGGGTAAGGCCACCGCAAGACATGCGGTATCTGACTGGATGGAGATTGAGAAACAGAGAGGTATTTCCGTTACATCTTCAGTTCTTCAGTTTAATTTTGAGGGATGCTGTATCAACATTCTTGATACACCGGGTCACCAGGATTTCTCTGAAGATACCTACAGAACACTTATGGCAGCGGATTCTGCTGTCATGGTAATAGATGCAAGTAAGGGTGTTGAGGCTCAGACCAGAAAACTCTTCAAGGTCTGCGCCATGAGCCATATTCCAATCTTTACCTTTATCAACAAGCTGGATCGTGATGCCATGGACACCTTTGATCTTCTCGATGATATCGAGAACAACCTTGGTATCGCCACATGTCCTATGAACTGGCCTATCGGTTCAGGTAAGGGCTTCAAGGGTATCTATGACAGAAGAGAGGGACATATCGTAACCTTCTCAGAGACCCAGAAGGGAACCAAGGAAGGTAAAGAGACCATCATCAGCCTTGACGATAAGGCTGCCATTGACAGCGAGATCGGACAGGATGCTTACGACAAGCTTGTAGGTGAGATCGAGCTTTTGGACGGAGCAGGAGCTGAGTATGATCTTGAGGCTGTAAGAGCAGGGCAGCTCACACCGGTATTTTTCGGATCTGCTCTTCAGAACTTCGGAGTTGAGCTCTTCCTTCATCACTTCCTCAAGATGGCTACACCTCCCACAGGCAGAACTTCAGCTGACGGAGAGGTTATTGATCCTCTTGAGAGAGAGTTTTCTGCATTTGTATTCAAGATCCAGGCCAACATGAACAAGGCCCACAGAGACAGAGTTGCATTTATGCGTATCTGCTCCGGAAGATATGATGCAGACAAGGAAGTTAAGCATGTACAGAGCGGCAAGGTAATGCGTCTTTCCCAGCCTCAGCAGCTTATGGCTGATGAGAGAAAGATCTTAAGCGAAGCCTATGCCGGAGATATCATGGGTGTATTTGATCCCGGTATTTTCTCAATCGGAGATACTGTTTGTATGCCCAAGGAAAACATTGTTTATGAGGGAATTCCTACCTTCGCTCCCGAGCATTTCGCAAGGGTAAGACAGGTTGATACCATGAAGCGTAAGCAGTTCGTCAAGGGTATCACCCAGATTGCTCAGGAAGGCGCTATTCAGATTTTTCAGGAGTTCAATACCGGACTTGAAGAGATCATCGTCGGCGTTGTCGGTGTTCTTCAGTTTGATGTCTTGAAATTCAGACTTGAGAGCGAGTACAATGTAGACATAATACTTGAAAGTCTCCCTTATGAATATATCAGATGGGTAGATAACGAGGACGTGGATATGTCTGCGCTTGTGGGCACTTCCGATATGAAGAAGATCAAGGATATGCACGACAGACCGCTTCTTTTGTTTATTAACGAATGGAGCGTCGGCATGACAATGGAGAGAAATAAGGGGCTTGTTCTCTCCGAATTCAAGAAGAACTAAATTCTATTTTTTGAGGGGAAAATATTTGCTTAAAAGGCATTATGGATTTAAAAAAGTCACTGCCTTAATGAGCAGTGTTATTATTGCTGTCAGTGCTCTGACAGGCTGCGGGGAAGCATGGAATCAGTATCTGGAGGATATAGGAGTCAAAAATCCCGATGAATATGAAGAAGGGGTGATTTCTTCACATGAACAGTCCTATGTTGTATCCGAGGATATTCCGGCTGATTCGGTTGCTGTAACCTACGAGGTGGACAATGAGGATGCCGCTGCCATGGCGGAGACGGCTTCCGGGATGAACGACGGAGCTGTACTATCCCAGGACAGGGAACGGGACGAGGATGTCGGTCACGCAGATTCTTCCTTTATGTCCAGCTACAGGAAGCTTAAGGATTCCGATACGGATGAGAAGCTCAAGGCTGCCAGGGAGGAAATCGGCATCACTGAGGCAAATCTTGAATCTGTAAAGAGGCAGCAGGAGGGCAATTATGCCTATGAGAGGCTTACCGATTCCGGCAAGACTCTCTATGCTGAGCTTCTTCTTATTATGCAGGGGATGGGAAAGGATATTCTGGTGTCAACCACCAGCGATGATGCCATCGAATTGGTTTTTGACTATGTAATGACGGATCATCCCGAGATCTTCTATGTGGACGGATATCAGTATACCAATTACACCCTGGATAATGTTATTACCAAGATCACCTTCACAGGCAATTACCTGTATGACAAGGATGAAGTGGATAGAAGGCAGCAACTGATCAACGAATCCGTTAACGCTTGCCTGGCCGGCGCACCTTCTTCTACCGATGACTATTATGCGATCAAATATGTTTATGACTATATCATAAACAATACAGAATATGATGTGGACGCCGGAGATAACCAGAATATCTGCTCAGTATTTATAGACGGCAGAAGTGTCTGCAACGGTTATTCCAAGGCGGCGCAGCTTATTCTTAACAAGCTGGGTATTCCCTGCACACTGGTTACGGGAACCGTTACAACCAAGAATTCAACGGGAGTTCGGCACGCCTGGAATCTGGTTCTGTGTAACGATGCGTATTATTACATGGATGTAACCTGGGGAGATGCTTCTTATCAGACTTCTTCGGGAGAGTCGGCGGATTCCACCAAGTTCCCTTCCGTGAACTATGATTATCTCAATGTTTCCACGCAGGAGATCAGCAGGAATCACCAGATCTCGGATCTTATCTATATGCCTACCTGTAACAGCATGAAGGACAATTATTATGTTCGTGAGGACGAATATTTTACCTATGCTGAACCAGCTCTGGTGAGAGATCTTTTTGAGAGGCGTTATGCAGACGGAAGTGAGAATGTGACTATCAAATGTGCTTCCGACGCTGTGTATGATGCACTTTTTCAGATGCTTATCACCGAGAGGGGAGTGTTTGATTATCTACATGATGAAACCGGTACGGTTTCTTATACTACATTTGCCGATACCAAAACTATGATATTCTGGCTGTAATATGTTATACTATTTTTGTATGTTTATACATTCTTGATACATACAATACTTATGCGAGGTACTAATAATGGGAAAAGAATTAGCAGAGGTTGGAACAGTTAAGATTGCAGATGACGTAGTTGCAAGAATCGCAGCTCTGGCAGCTCTTGAGGTTGACGGAGTATCAGCTATGGCAGGCAATTATACCAGCGATGTTCTTGAGAAGGTCGGCAGGAAGAACCTGAACAAGGGTGCCAAGGTAGCACTTGCAGCTTCTGAGGTTAAGGTTGATCTTGCACTTATGATGGCTTACGGCTACAATATTCCGGCTACCTGCCAACAGGTTCAGACCAGAGTTCAGACCGCCATCGAGAATATGACAGGGCTTCAGGTTACCGACGTCAATGTAAGGATTGCCGGCATTACAATGCCCAAGTCATGAACCGTAACAACCTTTTTTACTGATTAGGAATGGAAAATATGATGAATAGAAGTATGCTGCGAGAGAAGATATTTGAGCTTCTTTTTCGCGTAGAATTTAATCCGATTGAAGATATGCCCGAGCAGGAAGAGCTGTTTGCCACAACAGGTGACACTGAGTTCTCCAAGTCAGATGCGGATTATATCAGAGATAAATATGAGAAGATTGCCGAGAAGCTGGAAGAGATCGATGCAGCTATAAATGACAAGACTTCAGGATGGGACACCGGTCGCATGGCTAAGGTGGATCTCACCATAATAAGACTTGCTGTGTACGAGATCAAATATGACGAGTCCGTACCCACAGGAGTTGCTATTAACGAGGCGGTAGAGCTTGCCAAGAAATATGGACAGGACGGTTCACCCGCTTTCGTAAACGGAGTGTTAGCTAAATTTGCGCAGTGAATATACAGTCACACAGGTTAATGCATATGTAAAAAATATGTTTGCTCAGGATTTTCTCCTCAGATCAATAACGATCAAAGGAGAGGTGAGCAATTGTAAGTATCATTCCTCCGGTCATATCTATTTTACGCTTAAGGATGCCGGAGGGGCTATTTCCTGCGTCATGTTTCGCTCGGATGCCGAGCGGGGCGGGCTCAAATTTCGAATGAAGGAAGGCCAGCAGGTTAAGGCATCCGGTTCGGTTACCGTTTATGAGAGAGACGGCAAGTATCAGCTCTATGTAAGGCAGATTGAGCTTGACGGCGCCGGTGCTCTCTATGAAAGGTATGAGGAGTTAAAGAAAAAGCTAGAGGAACAGGGCATGTTTGCGCAGGATTACAAACAGCCTATTCCGGCATTTATAAGAACTCTCGGCGTTGTGACCGCTCCCACCGGAGCAGCAGTTCGCGACATAATCAATGTGGCGACGCGGCGAAATCCGCATATTCAGATTATTCTTTATCCTGCCATTGTTCAGGGTGATCAGGCCGCTGAGAGTATTGTCAGGGGCATAGAGACCTTAGCTTCCAAGCAGGTCGATGTTATCATCGTTGGACGAGGTGGAGGTTCCATAGAAGATTTATGGGCTTTCAACGAGGAGATAGTCGCACAGGCTATTTTTGACTGCCCCATCCCTATTATTTCAGCAGTAGGACATGAAACAGATACCACGATTGCAGACTTTGTGTCGGACCGAAGGGCACCTACACCTTCAGCAGCGGCAGAGCTTGCGGTTTTTGAATACAGAAGATTTGTGCAGGATCTGGAGGATTATTCAGCGATCCTGTATAAAAATATGGATAGGAAAATTAGCGGGTACAAGTACAAGTCAGAGCGCTTCTATGAGACGCTCAGGCTCCTTAGTCCCGCAGGTAAGATAAAAGAGCAGTATCTTCGCATGGATCAGTTTGAAGATACGTTGAAGGCGCTTATGGATAGGCGTCTGATATCCTTAAGACACAGGCTGGACCTGGATATTGAGAAACTTAAGGGGCTTTCTCCTTTGGACAGACTAAAAGGCGGATATTCCTACACCACCGATGACGAGGGTAGGAACATCAGAAACACAGGGGATGTATCCAAGGGAGATGATATTAAAGTATACGTCACCGACGGCGTCATAGAGGCAACAGTTACAGGGAGCCGTCAAATAGACAGAAACTGAGGACGACCATATGGCAACCAGAAAAAAAGCAGTTGAAGAAGAGCAGAGCTTCTCTGTAGAAGAAGCTTTCAAGAAAATAGAAGAGAAGATAAGAGCCCTTGAGGATGAGGATATTACTCTGGAGGATTCCTTCAAGGAATATCAGGAGGGAATGAAGCTGTTAAAGAGCTGCCACGAAGCTATTGCAGTGGTGGAACAGAAGGTTCAGAAAATATCCGAGGACGGAAGTCTGGAGGATTTTGAGTAAATGGCAGATCAGATTTTTGAAAAACAGCTCCTGGCCAGAGCATCCCACGTAGAGGATGTACTTAAGAGATTTTTACCCGCCGAGGAGGGCTACGCAAAGAGAGTTATCGAGGCTATGAATTACAGCCTTATGGCTGGAGGCAAGCGCCTGAGACCCGTAATGATGCTGGAGTCCTACAGGCTTTTTTCCGGCAATGGAGATGAGAGTGTGGTGGAGCCTTTTATGGCTGCCATTGAGATGATACATACCTATTCTCTGGTGCACGATGATCTTCCCTGTATGGACAATGACGAGTACAGAAGGGGAAGGAAGACCACACACGCAGTATATGGCGCTGGAATGGCTACTCTTGCGGGAGACGGACTTCTTAATTTTGCATTCGAGACAGCGGTGAAGGGAGCCCTTACAGGAAAGGAACTGCCTTCCTACGACGGAGAGAACAAGAACAGATTTTTATCAGCTCTTGAAGTCCTTGCAACCAAGGCGGGAATCTATGGAATGGTGGGCGGACAGTGCGCTGATATAATGGCGGAGAATGCCGATCTTGGCAGCGCCGATATGAAGGATGTTCTTGCTTACATTGACGAAAACAAGACCGGAGCCTTAATAGAATCCTCACTTATGGTGGGAGCTATTCTTGGCGGCGCTGATAAAAAGCAGGTCGATATGATGGAGAGAGCTGGCAGCAACGTTGGAATCGCATTCCAGATTCAAGATGATATTCTGGATATTGTCGGCAATCAGGAGGAACTTGGTAAACCCATAGGTTCCGATGAGAAGAATAACAAGACAACCTATGTCAGTCTCTATGGCATGGAAGAGGCCAGGAATAAGGTTAAGCAGATGTCGGACGAGGCCTCAGCCATATTGTCGGAGCTGGGCTTTGGAGACAGTTTCCTTGACGGGCTGTTTGAGTATCTTATATACAGAAACAAGTGATTACAGGGGAAAGGAGCGAAAAAATGCTTCTTGATGAAATAAATAAGACCGGTGACATAAAGGAAATCCCACAATCCAAGTACCCCGAGCTGGCACAGGAGATCAGGGACTTTCTTATAGAGCATATATCGGTAACAGGCGGACATCTTGCTTCCAATCTTGGAACCGTGGAGCTTACCATGGCTCTTCATGTGGCTTTGGATCTTCCCAAGGATAAGATCATCTGGGATGTGGGACATCAGTCCTATACACACAAGCTTCTTACGGGAAGGAAGGACAAATTCGATACGATCAGGCAGTTCGGCGGAATCAGCGGTTTTCCAAAGAGATGCGAAAGTGATACAGACTGTTTTGACACAGGACACAGTTCAACATCTATCTCCGCAGGCCTTGGAATGGTTAAGGCAAGAGATCTGCAGGGAGATGATTATGCGGTTGTTTCCGTAATCGGAGATGGATCGCTTACTGGAGGTCTTGCCTATGAGGCGCTGAACAATGCAGCCAAGCTGGAGACCAATTATATTATTATTCTGAACGACAATGAGATGTCCATTTCGGAGAGCGTTGGAGGAATGAGGAAATACCTCGATTCTGTCCGCACAGCAGAAGGATATCTTAATCTTAAATGGGATGTGTATGAGCAGCTTCGTAACTCCAATCCCAAGATGGTAGATGGCATCAGGCGAGCCAAGAACAGTTTTAAACAGCTCTTTATTCCGGGGATGGTCTTCGAGAACCTTGGAATAACTTATCTTGGCCCTGTAGACGGTCATAATACCGCAGCACTTGTTAAGACCATCAAGGAAGCAAGGAAGGTCAAAAAGGCTGTCATGATCCACGTTATGACCAAGAAGGGCAAGGGCTATGAGCCTGCGGAGAGACATCCCGCAAGATTCCACGGCACGGAGCCTTTTATCGTGGAAAACGGACTTCCGAAAAATCCAAGGACCACAGCCAATTATCAGGATATTTTCAGCACCGTTATGTGCAAGCTCGGTGCCAGGGATGAGAAGGTGGTTGCCATCACAGCAGCCATGGCTGACGGCACAGGACTTAAGAGATTCAGGAATATGTATCCTGACAGATTTGTGGATGCCGGTATTGCCGAAGAGCATGCCGTTACCTATGCGGCGGGACTTGCTACGGGTGGATACAAGCCTGTTTTTGCTGTGTATTCGTCATTTTTGCAGAGGGCATATGATCAGATACTTGAAGATGTATGTCTGCAGAACCTGCCGGTTACTTTTGCAATAGACAGGGCGGGACTTGTCGGAAGCGACGGTGAGACCCATCAGGGTATCTTTGATCTGTCCTATCTGTCCTCCATGCCCAATATGACTATCATGGCGCCCAAGAACAAGTGGGAGCTGTCGGATATGCTTAAATTCGCAGTTAACCTTGGATCACCGGTTGCAGTCAGATATCCCAGGGGCAATGCCTATGACGGACTGTCTGAGTACAGAGCACCGATAGAACTTGGCAAATGCGAGCCTATCTATGAAGAGAAGGATGTATGCCTCATGGCTGTCGGCTCCATGGTCAAGATAGCTGAGAAGGTCAGAGATATATTAAAAAATAACGGAATCAGATGTTCACTTGTAAATGCCAGATTCGTTAAGCCCATCGACACAGAGTATATACATCTTGCATCCAGAGATCACAAGCTGTTTGTGACGATGGAGGAGAATGTGGCAAGCGGCGGCTTTGGCGAGAAGGTAAGAGCCTACATCGATGAGCACAGACTTGATGCAAGCGTTCTTCAGATTGCTATCCCCGATAAGTTTGTTACCCACGGAAGTGTTGACAGATTGAGGGAAGAACTTGGAATAGATGCTGATTCCATAGCAGAAAAAGTTTTGAGAGAAATACAAAGGTGATATATGGCTAAGGATAAAGAAAGACTGGATGTCCTTTTGGTTGAGAGAGGACTTGCACCTTCAAGGGAGAAGGCCAAGACTCTTATTATGGCAGGTGATGTTTTTGTCAACGGCCAGCGTGAGGACAAGCCGGGAACCACTTTTTCCGAAGAAAAGATCACATCGCTGGAGGTAAGAGGAGAGAAGCTTCCCTATGTCAGCAGAGGCGGTCTTAAGCTGGAGAAGGCGGTCAAAAATTTTGATTTTTCTTTAAAAGATAAAGTGTGCATGGATATCGGAGCCTCCACCGGGGGCTTTACAGACTGCATGCTGCAAAACGGCGCAGTCAAGGTATATTCCGTGGACGTAGGTCACGGACAGCTGGACTGGAAGCTTAGAAGCGATGACAGAGTGGTCTGCATGGAGAAGACCAACTTCAGATATATGGTAAGGGATGATATCGGAGATGATCTGGATTTTGCATCCTGTGACGTTTCTTTTATATCACTTACCAAGATTCTTCTTCCTGCCAGAAGACTTCTTAAGGACGGCGGAGAGATGGTGTGCCTTATTAAGCCCCAGTTTGAGGCCGGCAAGGAGAAGGTAGGTAAGAAGGGCGTTGTACGAGATCCTAAGGTTCACGAGGAAGTTGTTCACAGAATTGTGGATTTTACTAAGATAGCAGGTTTTAAAGTTCTGCATCTTGATTTTTCTCCGATCAAGGGACCTGAAGGGAATATCGAGTACCTTGTACATATTCAAAAAGACCCGGAGATGAATCTGCAGGTTGCAGAGCTTACCGAAGCTGAGGGCGAGAAGCTTCTTCGGGAAATTGAGGCGGAAAAGACCGGTTTTTCCCGTACTGAGGGAATGGAAGAACTGATAACAAGAACTGTGGCAGCAGCCCATGGAAATCTGGATGTATAAGTATGGAACACTTTTGCATAGTTACCAATAAGAGCAAAGATGCGGACCTTTCGGTTACGCATTATATCAGGGATTACCTTAAGGCTCATGGCAAGACCTGTGATATAGCGGAGGATCTGAAGAACCCTGCTGATACTACAGGTGCCAGGAAGTTTATGAGCACTATCCCGGAATCCAGCGACTGTGTGATCGTGCTTGGCGGAGATGGTACAATGCTGCAGGCGGCAAGAAGTATTGCTTTCCTGGATATTCCAATAATCGGCGTCAATCTTGGCACCATGGGATATCTTGCGGAGGTCGAAAAAAGCGGCATTGATGAGGCTCTTGAACGAATTCTCTCCGGTAATTACCATATCGAAGACAGGATGATGATCAAGGGCAGTATCGGCGAGAAAAAGGACTATGCCTTAAATGACATTGTAGTTACCAGATGCTCGGCGATTCAGGTAATTAACTTTAATATCTACATCAATGATCTTCTTCTTGCCAATTATCATGCAGACGGAGTGATAATCTCAACGCCCACAGGTTCCACCGGTTACAATATGTCTGCCGGCGGCCCGATAGTGGAGCCATCAGCGCACATGATACTGGTAACACCTATATGCTCGCATACCCTGAATTCCAGGAGTATGGTGCTTTCTGCTGATACCAAGATATCTATTGAGATAGGCCCCGGGAGAGATAACGGTGTTCAGAATGTCATAGCTTCTTTTGACGGAAGCGGAGTGATAGACCTTAAGACCGGAGACAGGATTGAGGTCATAAAGTCTAAGAAAACAACAAAGATAATCAAACTTAACAGAGTCAGCTTTATTGAGGTACTCGGTAAAAAGTTTGATAAATGATAGAAGGATAGAAGGAAGGGAAACTATTAATGAAGAGGAACAGACACGATAAGATTATCGAAATTATCGCCAAAAATGTAGTTGAGACTCAAGAGCAGCTTGCCTGCCTTCTTAAGCAGGCAGGTTATGATGTAACTCAGGCCACAGTGTCCAGAGACATCAGACAGATGAAGCTTACCAAGCAGGTAACAGAGGACGGAAGACAGAAGTATGTATATACTACAGCAGACAGTGATGTTATGCAGGATAAGTACGTCAGCGTTCTCAAGGCCGGATATCTTAGTATGGACACAGCTCAGAATCTGATTGTTGTAAGGACCGTTTCAGGTATGGCTATGGCTCTTGCAACAGCCATAGATGCGCTTGATTTTCCGCAGGTTCTCGGATGTATTGCCGGTGATGACACCATCATGGTGGCGCTTAAGACCAATGAGGATGCAGTGGAAGTAATGGAACATATGCAGAAAATGATAAAGGAAAGCTAACCTTTATTTTTTCAACAAATTTTGCTTTTAAAAGCAAGGCGGGGAACTCATTTTCTAGAAGGATGAGGTTTATATGTTATACACTTTACATGTGAAAAATCTTGCTCTTATCAAGGAGCAGGAGATCGAGTTTGGAAAGGGGCTGAATATACTGACCGGTGAGACCGGCGCAGGTAAATCTGTGGTGATCGGTTCAGTTAATCTGGCCCTTGGAGGAAAGGCTGACGGTAGCCTTATAAGAACCGGGGAGGAATACGCATTGGTTGAGCTGACTTTCGGAATCGAAAGTGACGCTCAAAGACAGCTTCTTGAGGAAATGGACATTCCCATAGAAGAAGACGGAAGTCTTACAATCCAGAGAAAGCTGATGCCAAATAGGAGCGTGTCCAAGGTTGGCGGCGAGACCGTAACAGCCAGACAGCTCAAGGAAATCTCTAACATTCTTATAAATATCCACGGACAAAATGATCATCAGGAACTTCTTCACAAAAAGAAACACTTGGAGATTCTTGATGATTATTGTATGGATGGATTAAAGGACCTGTTTGATAATCTTTCCGATGAGTACAAAAAAATGAAGGACATCTCCGAGAAACTCTCCGAGACCGAGATGGATGAAACATCAAGGATAAGAGAGCAGGAACTACTGGAATTTGAAGTTCAGGAAATCTCGGATGCTGCGGTGGTTATAGGCGAAGATGAGAAGCTTGAGAGCTCCTACCACAAGATGGTCAACAGCAGGAAGATCTCCGAGGCAGCCTATACGGCAGCAGCCATGACGGGCTCAGGGGATTCCGAGGAGAGTGCCTCAGATATCATTGGAAGAGCCGTAAGGGAATTGTCATCGGTTGCTTACTATGATCAAGAGCTCCAGGGACTTCTGGATCAGCTCTCAGATGTGGAGAATCTTCTCAGTGATTTCAACAGGTCTCTGTCAGGCTATATCAAGGATCTGGAGTTTGACGATGAGGAGTTTCAGACCACAGAGGACAGACTTAATCTTATCAACCATCTGAAGGATAAGTACGGCGGAAGCCTTCAGTCGGTTTTGAAGGCCCTTGATGAGAAGCAGCAAAGACTGGATACGCTGTCAGACCTTGATGAGTACAGAAGCAAGCTGTCAAGAGAATATGAGGCCTCAAAAGAGGAAGTTTTGAAGCTTTGCAAGAAGATATCCGACATAAGGAAAAAAGGCGCCGCATCCCTTAAGGATAAGCTTAAGGAGGCGCTTATTGACCTTAACTTCCTTGATGTCAGATTTGAGATTGATGTTAGAAGTGATGAGGAAAAGGTATCTTCCAGAGGGTATGATGATGTGGAATTTATGATTTCCACCAACCCCGGCGAGGAGCTCAGACCTCTTGAAAAAATAGCCAGCGGCGGTGAGCTGTCCAGAATTATGCTGGCACTTAAGACTGTCGTTGCGGACAAGGATGATATCAGCACACTTATTTTTGATGAGATAGATGCCGGTATCAGCGGCAAGACGGCATGGAAGGTATCCCGCAAGCTGGGAACCCTTGCCAAAGATCACCAGATCATCTGTATTACCCATTTGCCACAGATTGCCGCAATGGCGGATACTCATTTTATGATTGAGAAGGGGCTTGATGATGGCAGAACCGTCACAGGAATATATGCCCTTGACGAAGATGCTTCCACAGGCGAACTCGCAAGACTTCTCGGAGCAGAAAAACTCACTGAGACTACCCTTGAGAATGCAAGGGAAATGAGGCGAGAGGCCATGGAGGCCAAGGCTTAATTAACGGAGACTTAAGAAGATGACTATAGATAATGATGATCTTATGAACAGCGTTATAGCATCCCTTGGGAGGATCGATGCGATTCCTTTGGAGGAGATGCCAAATATTGATCTGTATATGGATCAGCTCACCACCTTTATGTCTGAGCGCCTGAACCGCACCACAAGGCACCCTGACACCGACAAGGTGCTGACCAAGACCATGATCAATAACTATGCCAAAAATGACCTTCTTCCGCCACCTGTCAGGAAGAAGTACTCCAAGGATCATCTTATTCTTTTGATCTTCATTTATTACTATAAGAGCATCTTGTCCATCAATGACATTCAGACACTGATCACTCCGCTTAAGGAGAGATTTCATGTCAGCGACGACGAGCTTAACTTAAGTAAGATCTACAACACGGCCTATGATCTTCAGAACGAGGAGCTGGAGCCCCTCATTGAGGATCTTAAGAAAAAATACGACAGGTCACTTCACACCTTTGATGATATGGAGCTGTCAGAGGAGGAGAAAAAGAGAATGCAGATGTTTTCCTTTGTATCTCTTTTATCCTATGATGTCTATGTGAAAAAGCTTCTTATCGAGAAGATCCTTGACAATATCAACGAGAAGGATGCCGAGGAGAAAGCAAAGGCCAAGGAAGAATTGAAACAAAAGAAAAAGAACTGAGACTAATAAAGGAATTTTTTAATGGGAATAAACGATACACTTAATGCGCAGCAGAAACAGGCGGTTTTCCAGACCGACGGACCGGTGCTGATACTGGCGGGAGCAGGTTCCGGCAAAACAAGAGTCCTGACACATCGTGTTGCGTATCTTATTGATGATTGCGGCGTTAACCCCTGGAATATTATGGCAATCACCTTTACCAACAAGGCAGCGGGGGAGATGAGAGAGAGGGTAGATAAGATTGTAGGCTTTGGTGCTGAGAGCATCTGGGTCTCCACCTTCCACTCCAGCTGCGTAAGGATTCTTAGAAGGTATGCCGACAGACTGGGCTACGACAGCAATTTTACCATCTACGACACAGATGATTCCAAGACTCTTATGAGGGACATCTGTAAAAAGTATCAGCTTGAGACCTCTACGCTTAAGCTCAAGCAGATCATGAACAGCATTTCGAGGTGCAAGGACAATCTGGTTACTCCGGACGAGTATTTTTCCGTATCCGGGAACGATTTTATCAAAGCCAAGATTTCCAAGGCCTATACCGAGTATCAGCTTGCTCTTAAAAAGAACAACGCCATGGATTTCGATGATCTTATCATGAAGACGGTGGAGCTGTTCAAGAACAATCCGGACGTGCTTGATTCCTATCAGGAGAGATTCAGGTACATCATGGTGGATGAGTATCAGGACACAAACACCGCGCAGTTTGAGCTTATAAGGCTTCTGGCGGATAAGTACAGGAACCTGTGCGTTGTGGGCGACGATGATCAGAGCATCTACAGATTCAGAGGCGCCAACATCAGGAATATCCTTGATTTTGAGAAGGTATATCCTGAAGCTGTGGTGATCAAGCTGGAGCAGAATTACAGATCCACTCAGCAGATCCTGGATGCCGCAAATGCCGTTATAAGAAACAACTATGGCCGTAAGGACAAGGCTCTTTGGACCGATGAAAAGGACGGAGAGAAGGCCAGGCTGATGCAGTTTGACACCGGATACGACGAGGCAGAGTTTATTGCTTCGGATATAGGCAAGCTCAAGAGAAACGGCAAATTATCCTACAGCGATTGCGCTGTTTTGTACAGAACCAATGCACAGTCGAGACTTCTGGAGGAGCGCTTTGTTCACGAGGGTATCCCATATGATATCGTGGGCGGCACCAACTTCTATTCAAGGCGTGAGATCAAGGACATTCTCGCATACCTCAAGGTAATTGACAGCGGCAGGGACGACGTTGCTGTTAAAAGAATAATTAATGTTCCCAAGAGAGGTATCGGCGGGACAACTATCGATTACGTTCAGAATTATGCTGACGAGAGGCAGATAACCTTTTTTGACGCCCTCTGCGAAGCAGATCAGATCGTGGCTGTATCAAGAAGTACAAGCAAGCTGACAGATTTCGTTACGATGATAAGGGCCTTCAGAACCAGACAGAAGATGATGTCTCTTGAAGAACTCATCAAGGATGTGATCGATACTATAGGATATATGGACTATCTGAAGACGCTGGATGATGACGATGACAGCGGCGATAACGACAGAGCCCAGAACGTGGACGAACTTATTTCCAAGGCAGCAGCCTATGAGGAGAACGAGGAGACAGAGCTTCCTTCCCTTACGGGATTTTTGGAGGAAGTTGCTCTGGTTGCCGACATCGACAGAATAGGCGAGGACAACGAGAAGGTTCTTCTTATGACCCTTCACAGCGCCAAGGGACTTGAGTTTGAACATGTTTATCTTGCGGGCATGGAAGAGGGCGTTTTCCCCAGCTACATGACTTTGCAGAACGAAGATGCAGATCCTGAGGCCATTGAGGAGGAGAGACGTCTTGCTTATGTGGGAATCACAAGAGCCAAGAGACACCTCACCCTTACCTATGCAAAGAGGAGAATGGTTAGAGGACAGACTCTTTTTAATGATGTCAGCAGATTTGTAAATGAGATTCCAAGGGACCTTATCGAGAAGACCTCCAGAGCTTCGTCGTTGCCCTCTTTTATGATGGATGATGACGATGACTCTATAGATGAGTACGACGGCGTTGAGTACACCTTCAAGGGAAGAGGGGCCTATGAGAGCGGCATGGAGGGCTATGGAGCAGGCAGCTCATCCGTCAGTGGTTCCGGTGGCAGATCCGGCATAAAGAGTACCTACAAGCCCGGCACAGGATACACCGGCGGCAGTTCACCGCTTGCCAATACCTACAAGATCAAGGCTAAACCGGCACCGGTGAAGCCAAGAGCTGTTCCTCAGGACAAGCCATACATCGCCTCAGCTGCCAAGACTTACACCAAGGGTTCATTGGCAGGCCTTTCCAAGGGAATGCCAACTACAACTTCTCAGCCAGATTACGGCGAGGGAGACAGAGTTTCCCATGTGAAGTATGGCGTGGGAACGGTTACTGCCCTTGAGAAAGGACCAAGAGATTATAAGGTTACGGTAATGTTCGATGACTGCGGGCAGAAGGTTATGTATGCTGCTTTTGCCAAGTTACAGAAACTGTAAGGGTCATTAATGTGGTATAATTATAATGATATTGACATATTAACAAATGGAGGGGCTACAAATGGAAGTAAAATCTAAGATTGATGACATTATTGAACTGACACGTATCAACGAACTTCTTGATAAGAGGGAAGCCGCTAACGCCAAGAAGCCTTCCAACGTGATCCTGTGGATCCTTGCTGTACTTGGATCGATTTCGGCTGTAGCAATCATTTCATACCTCGTATACCGCTACATGACACCGGCATTTGAAGATGATTATTATGATGACGACTTCGACGATTTCGATGATGATTTCGACGATGACGACTTCATGAAGGAAAGTTAAGAATTAAGAGTGAAGAAAAAAGATATAATCGAGGGAATTGTTAAACGCGTAGAATTCCCCAATAAAGGAATAATTGAAACAGAAGAAGGGAAGGTCGTTGTCAAGAACGTCCTTCCCGATCAAAAGGTATCGGTTCAGATACAGAAAGTTCGTAAGGATAAGGCAGAGGGGAGACTACTGGAAGTCCTGGAGGAGCCTTCGGATTCCCATGAGAGTCCCTGCATACATTTCGGTAAATGCGGCGGCTGCAGTTATCTGACGATGCCCTATGTTAAGGAGCTTGGTCTTAAGGAACAGCAGGTAAGGAAGCTCCTGCAGCCTGCTTTTGAGAGGCAGCAGGAGAGATGGACCTGGGAGGGAATCAAGACAAGTCCCATTAAGTATGCCTACAGAAACAAGATGGAGTTCACCTTTGGAGATGAAGTCATGGGTGGACCCCTTTCTTTGGGTATGCATAAGAGAGGTGGCTTCTACGATATTGTTACCGTAAGCGGCTGCAGAATTGTGGATGATGATTACAGAGCTATTCTATCTGCTACTGTGGATTACTTTTCTCCTATGTATGACAGGAAGGAGATCAGCTTCTATCACAGGATGAAGCAGGTAGGATACCTTAGACACCTTCTTGTGAGAAAGGCAGTAAAGACCGGAGATATTCTGGTAGACCTTATTACTACAACTCAGGAAGAGCATGATCTTACAGGATTCAAGGATGCCCTTTTATCATTGGAGCTCAGTGGTAGAATCGTGGGTATTCTTCATACCAGGAACGATGCCTTAGCTGATGCGGTTATTGATGAAGGAACCGAGATCCTCTATGGACAGGACTTCTTCTATGAGCAGCTCCTTGGTCTTAAGTTCAGGATCACACCTTTTTCCTTCTTCCAGACCAACAGCCTTAGCGCCGAGGTTCTGTACCAGACAGTAAGAGGCTACATTATATCTTTGTTTGATCAGAAGAAGATCAGGAAAGATGGCGTCATCTATGACCTCTATTCCGGAACCGGCACCATCGCCCAGCTTCTTGCACCTATAGCCGACAAGGTAATCGGCGTCGAGATCGTTGAAGAGGCCGTGGAGGCTGCCAAAGAGAACGCAAGGCTCAACAACCTTGAT
Organism: Butyrivibrio sp. DSM 10294; assembly: GCF_028539135.1. Lineage (NCBI taxonomy): Bacteria > Bacillati > Bacillota > Clostridia > Lachnospirales > Lachnospiraceae > Butyrivibrio > Butyrivibrio sp. DSM 10294. The sequence goes on from NZ_JANSWL010000077.1 coordinate 135,502, forward strand.
AACTGCGAATTTATTGCAGGCGACGTGCTCAAGGTCCTGGATGACATTGAGACCAAGCCGGATATGATAATCCTTGATCCGCCCCGTGACGGTATCAATCCCAAGGCTCTTAGCAAGATCATAGGCTACGGCGTTCCATATATGATCTATGTTTCCTGCAAACCTACGTCACTGGCCAGAGATCTGGAGATATTACAGGACAATGGGTATGCTATTTCCAGGGCGGTTGCGGTGGATCAGTTCCCGTGGACGAGTCATGTTGAAACCGTCGTCCTGTTAACGAAGACGAGCGGCAGCGAAGGCTGAGTGTTACAGGCGCGGTTGTTCTGGCGAGCCCCGTATTTTGGGGCGAGAGCAGAACTTCATTGTGAAATAGTGGTGGGACGCCACCACTTAACCATGCGGGTTTGAGGACTATTTAGAAGGAAACTGGTCGACTAAATCGAAGCAAAAATTATGTACTTTTAGCGGACAATGAACTTTTGGGGATAGGATTTCTTTTTCCTAAGGTGTATAGAGAAACGCTGGAAAGTATAGATAATGGTAAGTATGGTGAAGAAATGCAGAAGCTTTTCAGAGAAACACCTTATGCTGCAGTGGATGCAGAACGTGAACTGTTTATATGTGATAATTGTGGTAACTGGAAGGTGGATGCAAATCTATCATTGTACGCACCGAATGATATTGAGCTTTTAAAGAGGCGGTCGTATGGCGAAAAAACTGTTGAAGAACTTGGACACGAGCCTTGTGTAATGCGTTTTGATTTGGAAGAAAATTATCATTTGATAAGGGAATATAGTCATATTTGCAGTAAGTGTGGGAATGTTATGAAGAAAAATTCTGACATTATCCCAAGTATGCTACCGTGCCCTAAATGTGGCACAGAAAATGAAGTGGCGAACTTAATGCAGTGGGATTAATGCTTCTTGACTATTCCTTCCTTATAACTGATGTATGGTATACCGCTTCGGCGGACAAATACTATATGTCCAAATAAGGAGGTATCGCAATGAATGCAGAAATGGCACGTCAGATTACGGAGCTGCGACATAAGGGACTTGGGTATAAGTCCATAGTTGTTGGAACTTCTCGTGAGAATGTCAGGTACTATTGTAAGACACATGGCCTTGATGGATATGCAGAGCAGGTAAAGATGCAATATAGGGAGCATCGCAATACCCCTGATAACTGCAAGTATTGTGGAAAGCATCTTGTCAGAAAGCCTCATTCCGGGGAAAAGCTCTTTTGTTCAGATGAGTGCAGGAGAAGGTGGTGGAAAGAGCATCCTGAGGCAGGTAATAAATCCGCTGACGCTTATTACAATCAAGTCTGCACCTATTGTGGTCGCTTCTTTTCATCATATGGGAAGAAGGGCCGGAAGTATTGCTGCCACGACTGCTATATCATGGATCGGTTCTGGTCGGATGGTGATAAGGACAGAGTTGTAGCTAAGAGTCCAGACAGGAAGACAACAAAGATAGCGCTTTAAACAATAAACTGCTTGTTAATATGAATAGATTCATGGAGGGTGTCAATATTAAATTGACACTCTCTTTTTGAATGGCTATAATTGTGTCATAAAAATTTTGGCACAGGAGGTGAATATGATAACCACTTTGGAAGATGCTCTGAAAAGGATCAGTGAACTGGAAGTGGAAAATGCTAATCTGAAAGCTGAGCTTGAGGAATACAGAGGCCGTAAGTTTGCTGGCAGACAGAAACATGATGCGGCTTGGACGCAGTCATATAATGACTTTGTTGTCAAATTTGAAAGTGGTATGACGATCATGGAGATTGTAGCAGAAGGCAAAATAAGCAGGAGAACTGCATATCGTTACAAGGCTTATTATGATGCTTTACGTCAGACTGAAGCCACGTTGGAGATTAGCAACCTCAGACTTGGTGATTCAGGAAAAAAGGAGCTTGGAAGGATGCTCAATGGTGAGGCGACTCGTGAGGAGTTTCAGAAAGAACTTAAGGAGAAGTATAAGAAATGAAAGTTCTTGTAATACCTGATATCCATTTGAAAAGTTGGATTTTTGATATAGCAGAAGAAATAATACGCAGGGGCAAAGCTGATAGAGCAGTGTGCTTAATGGATGTCCCTGATGACTGGGATAAAGAGCTTGATATTGCACGCTATAGAGATACATTTGACCGGGCAATCAGATTCGCAAAAGAGCATCCTGATACTCTGTGGTGCTACGGCAATCATGACGTTAGCTATCCGTGGGGAAAACTGGAAACAGGTTATTCTCCATATGCAGAGCGAACGGTCATATCCAAACTGGAGGAGCTGACTAATGCGCTGCCAGATCCTTCACAGATAGCTATTATCCATAGGATTGATAATGTCCTTTTTTGCCATGGTGGGCTGACAGAAGACTTTGTGAGCTACTTGAATGAAGAACTAATTGATGCTGATATAGATGAGATTTTATCTGTTATAAATGAAGCCTCACCAAAATATCTTTGGAATGATCAATCTCCACTCTGGTTTAGGCCACAGCACAGAAATGTTGATGCTTTTAGAAAAGAGACATTTATGCAGGTTGTAGGGCATACTCCAGTTGATAAGATCTATGAGGAAAATGGATTTATCTCAACGGATGTATTTTCTACTTATCGAGACGGACGGCAAATCGGTGAATCTGCGATGGTAGTGATTGATTCGGTATCGAGGGAGTTTGAGAAGATAGAAGTGTAAAGGGGCGCGAATGATATATTTTACAAGTGATTTACATATGGGGCTTAAAGGCATCATAACTATGCAAAACAGGAACGAAGGTGTGCTCAGGTATGATGTCGGAGTGGATGCAAATAACTTTTATCCTGTGTCGGTGAAACAGATTATTGAGTTCTTTGAAATGCCACGATAATCATGTAGTAATCGTGACAATACGTCTGATAAATTATATAATCTATCTGACGAAAGGAATTCATGATGAGAGATAAATTTCAGACTGAAATAGAAAAAAGAATAGAAAGTTTTGATCCAAGGTATGCTTTTTCTGCAGTAGACTTTAGTGATATGGCTGGAACTGATCCGATAAATAAGGCATTATCAAGGCTTTGCGAAGCTGGAACAATACGAAGAATACTTAAGGGGATATATGATAAGCCTTCATACAGCGAATTTTTAGGAGAGTACCTTCCACCAAATATTGAGAAGGTTGTAGAGGCTATTGCTCGGAAGTATAATTGGACGGTTGCGCCTTCAGGAGAAATTGCACTTAATAAATTGCATTTATCAACACAGGTACCTGTTAATTATAGCTATGTCAGCGATGGCCCATATCGAAAGTACAAGATTGGAAATTATCTGGTTGAGTTTAAGCATTGCGCCAATAAGGAAATATCCGGCAAAAGTTTCATTACGATTATAGTTATTCAAGCAATTAAGAGTATTGGAAAAGATAGAATTCAGCCGAAAGACATAAGTATATTATCAGATTTGCTACCGGAAGAGGAAAAGAAAAAAATACTTCGTGAGGCAATGACAACCACACCGTGGATATATGGAGTTATAAAAGAGGTATGTAAAAAGTGACAACTATTGCTGATTTTTTTATGAAATAAATATAAGGTTAATTGAAATAACAAAGAAAGTGAGATACAATGAAACCAAGAAACAAAGAAATTTGTTTTTGGACTGTTTCGGTTAGGAGGTTCGTAATGATAGCTGAAATGAATAAAAAGATTATAAGCATTTCGTCAAAAAGACAGTTAACTATCCCAGGAGCTTTTTATGCAAAACTTGGGTTTGAAGATAAAGCAGAATGTATCATAAGGGATAATGAGTTGGTTATACGCCCGGCTAGAATTGATTCTAATGGTGAATTTGCAGAAGAGATTCTTTCTGATCTTATAAAGGAAGGATATTCTGGACAAGCTCTACTTAAGGAATTCAAGAATAGACAGGCAAAAGTAAGACCAGCAGTTAAGAAAATGCTTGATGACGCTCATAAGATGGCAACCGGAGAGCTTGAGTCGATGTCATATGATGATGTCTTCGGTGAGGAGGAATGATTAGTGGCAAAACTTATTATTTCTCCTGCAGCAGGTAAATATCTTAAAAAGATTAAGGATAAAAATCTTAAGGGGTTGTTTAAAGATGCAATTGATGAGATTGTTGAAGATCCATCCATAGGAGATGCAAAAGTAGGTGATCTGGAAGGAGTGTCTACCTACGATTTCAGGTATAACAAGACTGATTACAGAGTGGCTTATACAGTGGAATATGTAAATGATGAAACTGTAGTAGTGATTTTGGCAGGAACACACGAGAATTTTTACAAAGAATTAAAGAAGTATTGGAATTAAGAATAAGTATAGACGTGAGTGGAATTATGCAAGTCTGCTTGCACAATTGCCTCGAATTCGAGGCAATTAAAGGTGATGAATATAGTAAAAAGCAAAGAACATAAGTAATACGAGCAACTATTTCCAAAATGGAAATGGTTTAAAGGTAGCAGTTGTTGCCAAAAATGCAACAGCCGCTTCTTATTGCATTATAGGGGAACATAAATCCCTACGCACTGCATAAATCTTTAATGCAAATGCAGACAGGTTCTGATTTTAGCACATACTGAGGGTTAGAATACATCTGAATGTACAAAGGAAGATGTAGCATATACAGTAAATATCAGAAAAATGTATTTACCTAGTATTTTTAATACCCATAATTTCTATGTTTCTCAACGGGGGATACAGTATTAGTCCGTATATGTACATGCAAACATAGATGATTACGCATGTGGAGACTGCTGTTCTTTTGTCCCAACAAAAACCAGACGAGCATATCCGCATAAAGATTGACTTGGATGAGCTTGATGAAACCAGCGCAGAAACAAAAGCTACGTATGATAAGATTAGAGACTGGGTTGGGGATAATTATCAGCTTCATGTAACTAACCTTAATATTGCTCAGGTAAAAAGAAAGAACGGTATAGAGTTACGTGAAAATTATAATAAGCCAAAGTCAGATGATAGTAGACAACCGGGAATTACACCAGAGAAAGAGAAGGCTATCACAGAAGCGCTTAAGCATTTTAAGATGATTTGACGAAAGAGAGGCATTCTTTTATAGAGTGCCTCTTAAATTTTGCTCGTGAATACTTGGTTGTAGCTATTGTGTATGTTGGAAAGCCCTGCTATGCTATGATTATTTAGTGCGCGATTTATAATGGTGAAAGGTGAGCAGTATGGAACTTCGAAAGATTAACTTACAAGATGTAGAAGCACAGTGGGAGTATACAACGAATTTACCGGAAGACGAGAATGGTTTAACCAATTCTTATCGTGGAGTTTCTTTTGATGAGTATAAAGAAAAAGTTCTTCCTAAGCAGATTTCTCATGAAAACCCGGTAGATATGCCTGACTGGTTTGTACCTGAAACCTATTACTACTTATGGGATGAAGATAAACTAATTGGTGAGTTTAGGATAAGACATCACCTTACCGACGCTCTTCGTGAAGGCGCGGGTCACATAGGATATAGCATTTCAAAGGAGTATCGTGGCAAGGGATATGGAACGGAAGGGCTTAGATTAACTCTTTTAAAGGCAAAAGAGATCGTGCCTGAAGATGAAATCTACCTGCGCGTCAACAAGGATAATATCGCATCCCAAAAGGTAATGCTAAATAACGGAGCCTATAAGGTTGGCGAAGATGATGAGCATTTATTTATGAGGATTTTGAAAAGATAAGATTTGAAATATTGGAATACTCTAGGGAAGTTTAATGGAAGAGCTGTTTTTATACATGTACCAACGATAAAGCATGTTGATGAGAGCTTTGCTCAGACCATGAAGAAGGCAAAATTAACGGAGATTTGAATAAGTGAAATACAGGGAAATGACGGTAGATGATCTTCAGTATGTAGTTGAGAAAAACATTGAATACTACAATACTGTTGAAGAGTGCTGTTGGACATATGAAAAAGCATATAAGAGAATTCATCAGGTCTTAACGATGGAAGACTCTATGTGCATGATCCAAACAGATCAGGATGATAATATAACCGGATATCTTATGGGATATTTTAAGGAATATGATGATATACGAGGCTATTTTCTCGAGGAAATAGTGATATTTGTGGGGCATCAGGGAAAGGGCTATGGAACAGATTTTCTAAAGCATTTAGAAAAAGTAGTTAATGAGAATGATGCCTCAATAATAGAACTGAACAGCGTAAACGATGATAGACACATAAATTTTTATAGTAATTTAGGTTTCTACCCTGTAAGTAATTTTGTGATGATGGGGAAGTTTATGGAATGAAGGAAATTATAAAGGAATATGACAAAAATGATAGCGTTTGAGATAATGCTGGATCAATAAATCCAGTTTATGAAGGAGATAGAAAATGGAAGACTGCATTTTTTGTAAGATAGCTTTGGTGAAATACAGGGGCTAAGAATATATGAGAACGATGAAACGCTAGCATTTATGGATATAGCAAAGGATGTTGATGGTCATATCCTGGTTATTCCTAAGAAACACTGTAAGAACATTTTGGATTGTGATGCAGATACGCTTTCTGCCGTTGCGCAGACCGTAAAAACGGTTTCCAATCATCTGGCAGATCATTGTGGATATGACGGTATTAACTTGCTTAATGCCAGTGACGAAAGTGCCGGACAGTCTGTACCTCATTTCCATATTCACATAATCCCCAGAAAAAGAGATGATGGAATAGATGCGTGGCCAAAATTTGAAGGGGCGAAGGAAGATATTCAAGCTGTATTCGACAAGGTAAGGGTTAACACAGTTACTATAGATGGTGATGATGCTACTTGGAATCGTAACATAGAAGAGCGTAATAAAAGAATCGAAGAAGGAAATGGTGGATCAGACTTTTATGTGGATGAAGGCTTGCTAAATAAGTTACTATCTATGTTTGAAATACCTGAAAAAGCTGAGATGGATGTCTGGTATGAATTGAATCGTTAAAAAACTGGAAAAGTGGAGAATGATAATGAAGCACAAGAGACTTAATAGAGATGGTTGGGGATTCCAGTATTATCCATATTATCAGATGAGAATTGACTGCGAGAGCTTTCATGGATTGGTTTGTCTCATCAGATTTACTGATGGAGAAGCAAATTATTGGGAAACTCCTAAGGCAGGTAGAATACAGGTTACTGGAGAGGACATGACCTGGCTGGAACTGATTCCAGACAATACCAGCAGAGTTATAACTGTAAAGTATTTTCCGGATGATACTCACGACGTGGAAAGAGCAAACTATCCCGAGAGTTTTTACGCTAAGTATCGTCCATCAATCTGGTACGTAGATATCATTGAAGGTCTTGAATATGATGAAGATGGTATAGCCGTTTTCATAGACAAATATCTGGATGTTATCTTTACTCCTGAAGGTGATGTGAAAATCGATGATCGCGATGAACTGGATCAGGCGCATGACACAGGAGAATTGTCAGATGAGCAATATGAGGATGCGCTTAAGGAATGTGACCTGATATTAAATGAACTTTGCTCTGATATAGCAAAAACCAACGCATGGTGCGCAGAAGTAAGAGAAATTGTAGAAAAAAGAATAGCCGCGGGTGAAGCTATAACAAAATGCCGTGAGGTTTTACAATTAGAAAAGCAGGGAGGCAGCAAAATGGAAGATATATGCTGACAGCATCAAAAAGCGTACCTGCATTCAAGGTCGGAAACGTCGGAGAAGAGAATAAGTGGGTAACACTATATGCCTATATGGCGCAGGAATGAGAAAATGGCGGGAGTATGCTGAAAATGAATTTCGTGACAGGGGAGATTTCTTTTACGATAATCCAGAGATTGCGGAAAAATACGGACTGGTCACCTGTATGGGCAGAGAACCCATAGGATTTGTTACCTGGGATCCGCGTAATCGACTTGAGTATGTCGAAATCGGGCAGAATGGAATCAGGGAAAAGTATAAGAGACAGGGATACGGACACAGGCAGCTGGAAGAAGCAGTTCGCAGGATTAAAGAGTATGAAGGTTTGAAAAGGATTATAGTGTGTAGGAGAAACAGGAGGTATCTGATTGCATCAAATAATTGAACAAGCTCAAAAACTATATCCGCTTGAGGACTGCATTCTTACCCCGGTATCCGGGCACGAAGGCGGACGGAACCGGATATTTATCGTCAGTCGTAACGGTATTAAGCAGTACGTTCTTCGTATCTCCGACATCGGAGACCGCAGCGAGGCAGATTATCTCGCGGAAACAGAGTTTGTGCATTTCCTGGCGGAAAACGCTGCGCCCGTGGCGGATGTGATCCCATCTGTTCATGGCAGGTTGGTGGAGTGCGTGGAAGCGGATGGTGAGGCTGTATATGTCAGCCTGTTTGAATATGCCAAAGGAATGCTCCTGGCGGATAATGGCTACCGTTACCGGGAAGGAGCACCTTTGAGTGAATATTTCTATAACAGCGGCAAGACCCTGGGCGCGATCCACAGGCTTTCCAGATTATATACGCCGCTTCATCCGCGCACGGATTATTTTGACAAGTATAATATGACATGCCTAAACAGACTGATTCCTGACGAATACGGTGAATTGAAGAAGGCGATAACCAAACGTCTGGACGCATTTCATGCGCTCCCGAAGGATTCAAACTGCTATGGCCTGGTTCACTTTGATTTTAGCGATGGCAACTATCATATCGACATGGATACAGGCCGGATCACTGTGTTTGATTTTGACAACTGCATGAACTGCTGGTATATGTTCGACCTTGCCAATCTCTGGATACACAACGAAGGGTGGACAAGGCAGGAAAACGACCCGGCAAAGCGACTTGCGCTGATGCAGCAGTGCTTCGAGCTTCAATTGCAGGGTTACAAGACGGAAACAGATATTGCGGAAGAGATGCTTAAGCAGCTGCCATTGTTCATAGACATGGTGCTTATCGAGAATATCGTTGATGAGTTTGAATGCTGTGAACGTGAAGGCGAAGAACCTGATTATGAAGATATTGAGGATGCCGCGCGCTGTCTCATTGGATCGATACCGTATGCCGGATTTGGCGGAAACTGAATTAACGTTTTTGACCCTTGGGGGACGGGGATAGGGGGCCATAATATTTTATGTACTAAGACGTCTGCGAATACTGATCGAGCTTGTATATCGCGAGCGTGATGAGGAATGATATGATGATAGAAACGGAAGGAACGTAAGGCCGTATGCCTTTATTGAGAATATAATAACGCATGCTGATCACAGAGGAATCAGTAATCTGTGGGAGAAGAGCTTCGATATGAAAATAGAAATGGATAAGGAATTCAGAGGAAATGCATATATCATTCGAAATGAAGATGTGCTCTTGAGTTACAGCGGTGGTTTTGCGGATCTGGCGAATGAGATACCGAATACGCTGAACACAAGATTTGCAACTGCATCCATGGGAAAGACATTTGTTGCTGTGGGGATCCTTCAGCTGATCGAAGCAGGGAAACTGGGATTTGAAGATACTCTTGGGACTATCCTTGATATCGATCTGAAAAGCATTGATCCGGGTGTCACCGTGAAGCAGCTTTTGAACCATACTTCCGGCGTTCCGGATTATTTCGATGAGTCGGTCATGGATGATTATGAAGCCCTGTGGACGGATTATCCGAATTACAGGATAAGACATAATAAGGACATGCTCCCGTTGTTTATAGATGAACCCATGATGTATCCGAAGGGTGAGAGATTTCAATATAATAATTCCGGGTATGTACTGCTCGCTCTGATCATGGAAAAGATTACGGGGGGAGATTTCGACATATATCTGAAAAGAAATGTTTTCGATCCGTGTGGTATGGATTCTACTGGATACTTCGAATTTGATAAACTGCCTGCAAAATGTGCAAACAGCTACATTTATTGTCCCGAAATGGAAGATTATCGCACGAATATTTATTCCGTCGGAGCAAAGGGAACCGGTGACGGAGGAGCATTCGTAACCATAGAGGATATCGTGAAGTTCTGGAACGGTCTGATCCGACATGAACTGCTCTCAGAGGAAATGGTAACGGAGATGTTTTCCAAGCAGAGCGGAGACGGGAAGGATCCGGAAGAGGGATACTATGGCTACGGAGTATGGATCATCGATAATCCCGAAGGACAGGATTATGTATATATGCAGGGAGTCGATGACGGAGTGAGTGCAATTTCCGAATACAATCCAAATAACGGGATGATCACAGTCATGCTCAGTAATTATGGTGATAATGTGTGGTCGAGAATGAGGAAGATCCGAGAGGAAGCGTATGTCTAGGCGGAAAGCGGAGAAGGCTATGAAGACGGTAGATATTTTGGGAGCGAACCGGTTTGATAATTATACAAAGACACGCGACGGCAGCAGAGCGATCATCATACATGACGGAAAGATTCTTCTTGCGCATGAATCAAACTCCGGTTGGTGGCTGCTTCCGGGTGGAGGAATTGAACAAGGAGAAAGTCCTGCGGACTGCGTGATTCGCGAGGTCGAAGAAGAAACGGGCCTTATCGTCCGCTTGACAGAGCAGTTTTTGACGATGCACGAATATTACGAAGAATACCGTTATACGGGGTATTTCTTTGTCTGCGAAGTAACCGGAAAAGGGCAGATGAGACTTACCGATGTTGAAAAGCAGCGCGGAGTACAGCCGGAATGGATTCCGTTGCAGGATGCAATCGAACTGTTCTCAAAACATGAATCATACGCGGACATAAGCGAGGAAAAAAGAGGCTCATATCAGCGGGAATATATAGCGCTTAAAGACTATATGAATCATGAGTCCGAAAACTCTGAGAGACAAATATTTGAATGCTTCCCGGGGGTGAGCTGTGCTTACAGGGATGCAGCGGGAAGAGAAACTTTAAAATATGACGGGGTTGCCGACAAAGAAAGCGGTATTCCGGTGGATGGCGACACCGCTTTTCCGGCCTGTTCGATATCAAAGTTTGTTACTGCCATAACCGTGATGAAGCTTCAGGAACAGGAGCTTTGCAATATCGACGAACCTGTCAACCGCTATCTTCATCAGTGGAAGCTGCTTGCTTCTGACGGAAAAGAAAGCAATGCAACCATAAGATCGATTCTTAATCATACCTCCGGGATAGTTGATGGGGAAGATTCTTTTTACGGGCTTCGCCGTAACGACCCTCAGGTCAGTGTATTGGATGTTTTGGAGGGCAGAACTCCATATAATAAGCGACGCACCGCATCGGAAAAACAGCCCGGAACAGAATTTGAATACAGCGATGCGGGCTATTGTGTGCTGCAATTGATGATTCAGGAGGTTATGCAAGCCGACTTTGAAGAAGTCGTTACCAAATATGTTTTTTCGCAGTTAGGACTTAAGAAGACGTTCTTTGCTTCACTTAAGACTATAGAACTTCGGGAAAAAGAACGGAATTTGGCTGCAGGATATGACGGTGAAGGTGTATTAATCCCCGGTAAATACCCGCAGATTCCGGACCTTGCCGCTTCAGGCTTATGGAGTACGCCTTATGAACTGATGATGATTGCAAAAGAATTTAATGAGGCGGTAAATGGCAGGAACTCGTTTTTGAGCAGGGAATCTGCCCGGGAGATGATTAAGCCGACAGAAGATTTTTCGTGGATTGGCCTTGGTCTGTTCCTGCGAGGCAATGACACGATGGTGTCGCAGGGCTGGGGAGAAAACGGACAGAGCATGCTGAAAATGAATTTCGTGACAGGAGAGATTTCTGTTGTTATGACAAACCGAAATCCCGAGGTAGATCAGTCTGAGTCCGGAGTAGAGCAGCTTACGGCATTGTGAGTTTTTGCCCACTGCAAACGACGTCGAAGTCTGCTGTTTACTTGAACAATTAAAATCTGCAAAGGAGCATATCGAGATTACAGATAGAGATCATAAGTTGAGGGGTTAATTATGGAGCACGACTGCATACAAGAGGCGTTAGCCAATTACAATATCAATGCGTCGGAAATAGAATTGCTGAGACACAATGAGAATCTGACCTATCGTGTAGGAAAGGACTATTTGTTGCAGATTCATGAGCCGGCAGAGGGGTTTACGGCAGATTTTTTTTATGACGGTTTTGATCGTATCGAGATTTATAAAGCAGAGCTTGCATTTCAGGAATACTTAAAGAACCGGGGCATGCAGATACGTGAAGCAGTTGAGAATCGTTGGGGTGAACGCATAACGAAATTGCATAATGGTACGTATGTTACGCTTTCAAAATGGATCGAAGGCGAATCGTTAGTCAAACTTGAATTGAATGATGAGATATGTTATCAGATAGGCGGGATGCTCGCTTGTTTGCATCAGAATGCAAAGGGTTTCCGGGCATCTCCGGTAAAATCATACGATAAGGAACATTGTGAATGTACGAGAAAAAGAATACAGGCGTTGGAAAATCTGAAGTTGAGTACTGAGTATTCGGCGATCATGCAAAAGTGCTGTGACCATGCCGGGACAGTATTGGAAAAAGCGCAGGATGAATTTCATATGATCCATGGTGATCTGTCTGTGTCAAATATCCTGCAAACACCTGGAGGGCTGGTGCCAATTGATTTTTCGTTTTTCGGAATGGGACATCCGATGTATGATCTTGCAGTTCTGTTTGGAAATATCAGCGGATTGGTACGCAGACAACAAATGGCAGAAGGCTATCGGAATGCAGGCGGAACAATCCGTTATGACGTGCTAGATGCTTGTTTTATACTTTCGTTGTTAGATTGTATCGGAATTCATTATGAACAGTGGGGTAAGCAGGAATGGTTTTTGCCCAGAATGGTACGGTGGCATAAGGAAAACCTGGAACCGTATGTGCAGGGAGAGCGCATATATGCGGATGATTTTTATCTGTTGCACGTGCAGAGCACAGGTTAAGAAGCGTTATCATACAACTTAGAAACTTAGAAATTTTTGAAAAAACAAAAAGCCTGTTGACTCTTCCCTTAGGGAATCCCTTAAGGTGGTTTTATAAACAAATAAGGAGGTTCCCAAAATGGAAAAGAAAATGACATCAGGAGAAATGGCAAAGAAAGCGGGAGTATCACAGAAGGCAATACGTCTTTATGATGAAAAAGGGCTACTTAAACCCACCGAATACTCTGAAGGTAACTATCGTCTTTACGATGACGCAGCACTGCAGATTTTGGAAAAGATTGTGGCACTTAAGCAGATAGGGTTTTCCCTCGAAGAAATCAGAGATAATCTAAAGAGCGGTGAAGCCAGTGACATTAAGGGCGCACTGGAAATTCAGCTTCAGAAGATGGAGGAAAAGAAATATCAACTGGAGAAGATCACTGACGCAATTAAAAGAACTTTGGCACGAAAGGAAGAACTTGACTGGGATGACGTTGCAGAAATCGTACAGTATGTAAGTGCTGACCAGTCTGCTGATGAGCGCCACTGGGATGCACTGAAGCATACAAGCGGAGAACTTGACTGGTATGTGAGAATCTTCAATTCTCTTGATCTTAAAGACGGAAAAAGAGTTCTTGATCTGGGATGCGGATACGCTAAGCTCTGGAGAAACAATTGGACTGACATTCCCAAGGGAACAAAGATTACAGGGTATGACATTCACGGCAGCTGGGCAGATGATTTTGCAAGGTTCATTCCTGAGAATAAAGATAAACTGCCTGAAGGCGCAGACATTAAGCTTGAATTTGCAGATCTTGAGGATGAGAAGACCTGGGATAAGATTGATGAAAATGGCGAATATGACGTAGTTATAGCTCATTACCTTGATTCTGAGATAAAAGATATCGAAGCTATCGTGGCACATGCCAGCAAGGTAGTCGCAGAGGATGGTCTGTTTTCTTTCAACGGTGCTAACGTGGCAAACTGGAACAATCTCTTTAAAGAAGCTATTGAAGCTATAGGAGAAGACTCATCATTCATAGATGAAACAATAGCAGGTCAGACAGAGAAGAGAAATCAGTATATATCCATGATGGAGAAATGTTTTGCAAGGGTGGAGTCAGTTCTTTTGCCTAATTTTTGGCATTACACTGAGGCAAAAGAAATCGTGGAGAAGATGAAGGATTACTACAGGGCTCATGAGAAAGCTATTGCCGGATATGAGAACAAGCTCCTTGCATATTTTGAAGATAAAATTGAAAAAGACGGTGAGTTTGTGCTTGAGGCAAGAAGTCAGTTCTGGCATTGCTACAAAAAGTGACCGGATTCAAGAAGAGTACAGAGAAGTTGAAAACCTTGTAAGGGAGTCCTTCTGGAACGTGTATCGCCCGGGATGTAGTGAGCATTATGTTATACATGTCCTTAGGGATGATCCTGCTTTTGTAAAAGAACTTGATTTTGTCATGGAGAAAGACGGCAAGCTTATCGGTCAGAACATATTTATGAAAACTACTATTGAGGCAGATGATGGAAAGACTATCGATGTTCTTACAATGGGACCGATCGGCATCGCTCCTGAGCTTAAAAGAAAAGGATATGGCAAGGCAATCCTGGACTACTCTCTTGAAAAGGCTGCAGAAATGGGCTTTGGAGCGGTGCTTTTTGAAGGGAATATTGGTTTCTATGGACACAGCGGCTTTGACTATGCCAGCAAGTTCGGAATCAGATACCATGACCTTCCGGAAGATGCTGATTCTTCATTCTTCCTATGCAAGGAGCTGATTCCCGGATATCTTGATGGGATCACCGGTGTGTACCAGACTCCAAAGGGCTACTATGTTGAAGATGCTGATGTTGAAGAGTTTGATAAGAACTTTCCGCCAAAAGAAAAGCTTAAGCTGCCCGGACAGATTTTTGAGTAAACTATAAGGAAGATATTGATTATGAGAGCTGATATAGATTTTAAGAATTATACTGACAGTGATTATGAGGCCTTGTGCTCTTTTCTGATTGCATTAAATGAGAACGATGACAGGCATATTAACTGGAACTGGGCAAGGCTGGAATGGATGATTGAACATCCTGAATTTGATAAGAGCTTAAAGAATTCCATTGGCCTTTGGACTGTGGACGACAAAATCGTTGGCGCTGCTATCTACGATATGTATTTTGGCGAGGGCTTTTGTGGAGTACTTCCGGAGTATAAAGATTTATATAAGGCCGTTCTGGAATATGCCTGCAAAGTGCTTAGGGATGATTCCGGCTTCGGACTGGCAATCTGTGATGAGAATACGGACGAATTAGAGATGACAAAGAGTCTTGGATTTACACCTTCGGACCTGGATGAGACCATCATGGAAAGGAGTCTTGATGGTCGCTTACTTGATGCAAAACTCCCGGATGGCCTTAAGTTATTTTGTCCGGATCCTGTGAAGGATGCTTATGACCTTCAATGGCTTTTCTGGCAGGGATTTGATCATGGTGAGGATAAAGCAGAATTTGAGAGAGAAGAGGAGATTGTTCCAAGAGTCAGAAAGCATTTTAATAAGGACTTAGGTGTTGCAGCAGTAAATGAAAAGGGAGAAATGGTGGCCTGTTGTCTGCTTTGGTATATGGCAGGGACTGATTATGTTTATGTTGAGCCTGTCTGTACTATACCGGCATACAGAGGGAAGGGCATTGCAAAAGCCTTGATATTTGAGGCATTTCGCAGAGCCAAAAACCTTGGAGCAACCAGGGCTTACGTGATTTCCGATATGGAATTCTATGAGAGGCTTGGCTTCAGGAAGAAACATCATTATTCATTTTTCTGGAAAAAGGATGGCAAGTAAGGAGATACATGATAAAAATAGAGACGGAAAGGCTACTCCTGCATCCGATATCAGATGAGGAAATGCAGAAGATTATAGATGACGAGAAAAATCCGGAAATGCAGAAGGCATATTCAGAGATGCTTCAAGGATGCCTTGATAACCCGGAAGACAGAGTATGGTTTGCAACCTGGAACATGGAACTTAAGGAATAGCAATCTTTCAATTTTGTTAGATTATCGATATTTAATTGTCATTTGTTATAAATCATTTTATAATTTCACTATAAAAAATGAAAATGGATGATATAAAATCCATTTTAATAGGGGGTATATAATGAAGACTTTTGAAGCACCACAGTTAATGGAACTTGGTATCGATTTTACAGCTGAAGGTGTTTTTGGCGGAAGTGGAACTCCTGTTCCGAATCCACCCAGCGCATGGCTTAATGACGATAACAACAATGGCGGATCTCATACAGACGTCAGAGTACACTTCCAGAATCCATTAAATCAGGTTTGTGAGAGATTCAGTATCTATATTGATTCAATAATACCAATTAAGAGCTTTGGAAGTTCTGAGTATACAATAACAAAAGAATCTGATACATCTTTTCGTATTGATGTTAATAGACATCTTAATGCTAACGAATGGACAGATTTCGTTTTCCAAGCTATTGTTGAAGGCGGTTCTATTCGTGAATCAGGTACAAGTGGTACAATGACTGAACTTAAAATAAGAGATGTACAGGCTATTAACTAATTATTTAAGATTTTTATTGGAGCACCACATATGAACGTGGTGCTTCTTTTTTACGATATGGGGAAGATAAGTTATTATTTCAACAAAATTAAAGAAGGAAAGCTAAAAGACAAGCTATTGATATTCAAGTGGATATATGGATATGCAATAAACCATATACCCGCTATTGTAATATACACTTTACTTGGCATGACCGGAATAATACTTGGTCTTTTTACAAGTCTTAATTCACGAGACCTGGTAGATATAATCACAGGACATCGCACAGGGGAACTTTTGCGCACATTTATGATCATGATT
This sequence comes from Butyrivibrio sp. DSM 10294, assembly GCF_028539135.1. Taxonomy (NCBI): domain Bacteria; kingdom Bacillati; phylum Bacillota; class Clostridia; order Lachnospirales; family Lachnospiraceae; genus Butyrivibrio; species Butyrivibrio sp. DSM 10294. The sequence continues at coordinate 152,201 of NZ_JANSWL010000077.1, forward strand.
GTACTTACAGTAGTGAATACTTGTGTTTCGCAGATATCAAGTTACCTTTCTACCAAAATCAGTCTTAAGGTTAATAATGAGATAAAGGCGCAGATCTTTGAAGGAATATTACAAACGGATTGGCAATCCCTGTCTAAATATCATTCCGGTGACCTTGTTATGAGATGCGGAAGTGACGCTTCCAATATTGCATCAGGAATTTTGACACTCGTACCAAACCTTATAATCTATATTTTCAGATTTGCATCCGCTTTATATATGGTTTGCATATACGATTGGACATTTGCAATTTTTGCGCTTGCCAGCATCCCGATAACACTGATCAGTTCGCGCTATTCTATGAAGATGATGAGAAAGAGCGGAATGGGAACTATGTCAGCATCCGCCAGAATGAACGGTTTTCATCAGGAGACCTTCTCGAATATTCAGACAATAAAAGCTTTTGATATGCTGGCATATCACATAGACAGGCTAAAAGAAATACAAAAAGGATATTCAGAAGCTACGCTTAAGTATCAGAAGATATCAATGCTCAATACTTTTATACTGACATTTGTATCTATGCTTGTATCCTACTCTGCACAGGCATGGGGCGTATACAAGGTTTGGAGCGGAGCTATCACATACGGAACAATGACCATGTTTATAGGCCTTTCAAGTTCTCTTACAGGCTCAGTTTCCAATCTTATCAGTTTTGTACCAACATCTCTTAGCTTGTTTAACTCAGCTGACCGAGTTAAAAGCATACTGGACCTTCCAAGAGATGATTATTCCAATGCCGAAGAGGTTGAAAGATTTGGACAGGAGCATGCAGGTAAGGGAATAGGAGTAGAAGCCAGGAACGTGTCATTTGCTTACGAAGGTGCAGAAAATGTCTTTTCCAAGGCTGAATTTAATGCTAATCCTCATGAGACAGTTGCATTTGTCGGACCTTCAGGCGAAGGAAAGACAACTATGCTAAGACTTCTTCTTGCTATAATAAGACCCGGTGAGGGACAGGTGCGTATAACGACCGGTGATGGGGAACTTGAAGATAGTCTCTATGCAACAGCTGCAACGAGAAGTCTTTTTGCATATGTTCCACAAGGAAATACAATGTTCTCGGGAACTATAGCTCAAAATATGAGAAATGTAAAAAAGGATGCAACGGATGACGAGATCATCAAAGCCCTGAAAATGGCTTGCGCGTGGGACTTTGTCAAGAAACTTCCTGAAGGCATAAACAGTGAGATGGGAGAGCACGGCAGTGGCTTTTCAGAGGGACAGGCCCAGAGGTTGTCTATTGCCAGAGCAATCCTTAGACAGTCGCCTATACTTCTTCTGGATGAAGCAACCTCTGCTCTTGATGTATGGACAGAAAAAGAGGTCCTTAAGAATATCATGGCAGATGAATATCCTAGGACCACTATTATTACTACACATAGACCTTCAGTATTAAAACAATGCGATAGAGTATATGCTATCAGAAACGGCAACTGTTGTAAGTTATCTGATGAGGAAATCAGCGAGATGGAAAGCATCGCCTGAATACTTAAGCTGTTGTACTATCGATTTGGGACTTTATGAATGCAGCTGCATCTTCTGAGGTGTTGCAGCTGTAATTCCATACAGGATAGTCAGCGCTAACTTCCTGCGCGAAGCGAATAACGCTTAAGGACATCTCACTATTCCACATCGGAGAGATGATTCGGTTCATAATAGCCAGAGCTTTAGCTTCCGGCTGCATATGACTTACAAAATTCTTAGGATCCTGACGAAGCAGTACTATTCCTTTAAGCTCATAGTCTTTAGCATCATAGATTCCTGAAGTTCCACACCATGGCATGCCATACGCATATATTTTGCCATCATCACATTTTCCCAATAGATTCAAATCGCCATTGATCTGTCTTACGCCGTACAACCTATTCCAAAGCGCTGCATGTGTACTTTTGCCGATCCCGGATCCGGCAGAAAAGAGAAGAGCCTTGTGATCATACTCTACGGAAACCGAATGTATGGCAAATAAGTTATGGATTCTTGCCATATAAAGGAAAGCGTGACGAATAGCCCAGAATACTTCTTCCTTGGCATTATCAGTATCTTTAACAAAAACAGATACCTTCTGTCCGTCCGGTGATATATGAAGCTCGTCAACATGCTCCCATAACGGGAAAATGAGAATATATTCATCACATGTTTTTATGATGGATACCTCTTTATCACGAATGATCAGTTCACCGGATTTATGTATTACAGGTGCAATATGATAGACATAAATATTCTGGGTTTTATCAGCTGAGCAAGTGTATTCATCATCGGCAAAAGACATAAAGCTATCATCAAACAGTTCTTCCTTGCCGAACAGATTTACGCAGATACCGGCAATATTCATGCTGACATATTTTTTGAGTTTAAGCTTTTTATAAAAATCAGTATCTATAATCATTCCTGAATAACAAAGGGAATCCATAAAGCTTTGAATGGAACGCTTTGCGTCAGGGCGATCTGCCTCGTCTATCTCAAAGTGTTCATAGCAACTATCAAAGATTTCTTCAATTGTCAGATCTTTGGAGAGTAAATTCCAGATAAAAACACCGGTATCATTTAGAAATAAGCTTTTCTTCCTATCTGCTGCGCTTTGACCATGCGTTAGCAGACAAGGAGTGTCGCCGATATATTCAAGAGTAAAATCGTTATTTCTTATCATAGGTTCCCCACTCTTAAGAAAATAAGGTTTAATATTAGTAATACCAGCATATTATAGCATATTAAAACCTGTTGCTTTGAAGTGTTTTCATAGGCCTTTATATAAAAAAGGAACTTGGCGGAAAAATGAATGATCCGCAGTAATAATTAAGAAACAGATTGATACTTACCTGATGTAAAGATTACAATTAAGTAATATCCATATCTAAGTTTGAGAGAAAACAGACAAAACACTTGATAAAAGGAGACGACTAATGAAAGAAATGCTTGAATGGCTGCATGAGATTGACCATTTTTCGGGGATGCTTATATAAAAATCTGGTGATTTGCACACTGATATCCGAGGTCGTATGAAAACTATTACTAATGAACAGGCAAGACAATTTATCCTATTAAAGCAGGGGCTGATAGGACCATAAGTGACCGGTGATTTTACCTGGTTTCAGGGCTATGAAGAAATATATCAGAACGAACAGAAAGTCTATGAATGTGTATTTCATGGTGGACTGTTGAAATAAGCATGCAACATATGTGGGACAATGGAGAGCCTTTTGTAATCGACCTGGAATGCTTGGGATATAGTAATCCTATAGCGTCATGCCTTGACCTTTCGCTCCAGTGGGCGGGAACAGTTAATCAGAGATATAGCAGTGAGAATTTGGCATCTTTTTATAATGGATATTTAAGTGAATATGATAATGGTTTTAGATCATATAATAAACTATATGGTATAGCGTATACATGGGTAGAATGGCTTGAGTATAACATGAAACGTGCATTGAGATTAGAAGGCACCACAAAGCAAGATATTAAGTCAGGAGAAACGGAAACTATAAACACGATAGGAAGAATCATATACCTTTACTCTTTGGAAACGGATATCTGTGATGTGTTCAATAAGATAATTGCAAGGAGAAAACTGTAATGGTTAAGCAGATAGTTAAAGATATAATGTTTTTGCAGCAAAAGTCAGAGCCTGCAACAGAGGCTGACAAAAGGGTTATTCAGGATCTTAAGCCTCAACATGGCAAGTACAAGGACTTTACAGCGCAGATAATCCAGCATGAAATCGACCATTTTTCAGGGATACTTATTTAGAAATATGTGATGAAGAAAAGGCATCGGGGGAAGGAATCATATGCAATTCTCAGATATAGATAACGGTAAGGTTTTTGATTGGGGAAATACTTCTAAAGACTATGCAAAATACAGAGATATTTATCCGGATGAATTCTATCAAAGCATTTTGGATCTGGGATTGTGCAGGGATGGACAGAAGGTGCTGGATATCGGAACCGGAACCGGTGTCCTTCCAAGAAATATGTATCGCTATGGCGCAAAATGGATAGGAACCGATATTTCGGAGAATCAGATAGAACAGGCAAAGAGACTCTCAGCGGAGAACGGGATGGAAATTGAATTCTATGCATGCCCCGCTGAAGAAGTAGATTACCCGGATAATACATTTGACGTTATTACAGTATGCCAGTGCATTTGGTATCTGGATGCAAAGGTGATAGCCGAGAGATTTGCACGAATGCTGAAACCGGGAGGAAAGCTGCTTATTCTGTACATGGGATGGCTCCCCTATGAAGACGATATTGCAGGAAAAAGCGAAGAAATCATCTTAAAGCATAATCCAAATTGGTCTTCTTACGGAGATACCGTCCATCCTGTCTTTGTCCCTGAAGAGCTGCTTGCAAGCTTTGGCAAGGTACTGCAGAAGGAGTTTCGGGTTGACGTCTCATTTACAAGAGATAGCTGGCATGGCCGTATGCGTGCCTGCAGAGGAGTTGGCGCAGCAATGGATGAAACTCAGCTTAAGGCATGGAATGAGGAACATATTCGGATGCTGAATGAAAATGCTCCGGAAGAATTTGATGTTAAGCATTATATTTCAATTGCTGAATTACAGGTGAGAAAACAGCGATAAATCACAGCATTATTGATGATGACAGATTGGAGCTTGTAGGGAATAAAAAAGACAGGACCTTTTAGGATTCTTTCAGACCTCAGCGAAGAATTCCTAAAAAAATAGATTGAAGGAAAATAGAATTCACATGAGAAATGATATATTTAAGAAACTTAGGAAAATAAAGAGAAATACAGCGAGAAAACTTGATAATATAATGCAGCATATTGGTACAAAGGAGCTTATTGCCATCTCATTGGGAATAGTGGTGATTGCCTTTGCTATCATCCTGGTTATGGCGTACATAAGTGGTGTTAAGAACAATTCTTTGAGTGAGAACGGTGGAGAAACCCAGATTGCAAACGAGGGAACATCCGGTGACGCAGACATGCCTGTAGTCGAGATGGCAACCGAAGAAACCAAGACCGAATCTACTTCGGATACAACTGTACTTGTTAAAAAAGAAGGTGCTAAGAAGGGATATCTTAACAGATGCGTATTCCTGGGCGATTCCAGAACCGTAGCCATGGTTAACTACGGCTTTTTTAACGATGATTCCGCACTTGCGCAGATTGGAATATCACATCCGGCATTTGCATCCAATATATTCATGAACAATGCTGGAAAAGAATATACTATGAAATCTTACCTGGAGTCTCATCAGGCTCAGGTTATATATATTCTTCTTGGTGTAAACGGAATCAATGATTCCAGCGAGGATCATTACAAGAATACATTTATTTCACTTATAGACAGCGTATCCGAGCTGGCGCCTAATTCCAATATTGTACTTGTGTCTATAGGTCCCGTAGATGATAACGGAATGTACAAAAACTATGTGCAGAACGCATTGATAGACAAATACAATGATTTCCTTTTGGAGACTGCAAAGGAGAAACACATTTTCTATCTTGATATCGCTGAAGTCCTCAAAGAATCTGATGGACAGGTAAAGTCTGAGTATAACGGTGGCGACGGACTTCATTATTCTGGGAAAGGATGCGAAGCCATATTCAATTACATAGTAGAGCACCCAGTGCCTGGAATATCTGATGAGGGTGAATATGTAGTTAAGTATGTTAAGCCTGATCCAAACAAGGTCAAGGCTACAACCGGTGATGAATCAGGAATTAACGACGGCAATCTTGGCGACCTTATGGACATGATGGGAATCATAGAAGATCAGAATGCTTCAGAGGCTTCTTCTCAGAGTAGTACTGTGACAGAAGACGAGGAAGCAAAGAAGAAAGCGGAAGAAGAGAAGAAACAGGAAGAGGAAGAAAAGAAGAAGGAAGAAGAGCAAAAGAAAGCAGAAGAAGAAGAAAAGAAGAAACAGGAAGAAGAGCAGAAGAAAGAAGAAAAGAAGAAGCAGGAAGAAGAGCAGAAGAAAGAAGAAGAAAAGAAGAAGCAGGAAGAAGAGCAAAAGAAAGCAGAAGAAGAAGAAGAAGAAAAGAAAAAACAGGAAGAAGAGCAAAAGAAAGAAGAAGAGAAGAAACAGGAAGAGGAAGAAAGAGAAAAGCAAGAAGAGTCCTCAAATAGTGGATCCACCGAAAATAATGAAGGAAATGGCGATAACGGTTCAGAGGCCGGAAATGAAGCATCCACCGGCCAGTCTGAAGGATCCGGCTAAATATTTTTAAGATTTTTCTTGAAAAGAATTTTTAATCATATTAGCCTTTTCTTAGGACGTCCAAATCTTTCCTAAGAGGAGGCTTTTATCATGAATAAAGAACAACTTCACGCCCTAATTTCAGAGAGCACCGGAAATGAGAGCAATATCTGTCAGATCTATGCGATCAAAGACGGGGATAAAGTATATGATGATTGCTGGCATGGATTTAAGACTGAGGATGCGATGAATGTAAACTCCGTAACAAAAGGTGTTATGGGACTGCTTGCGGGAATTGCGCTGGACAAAGGCTATATCAGGAATTTGGATCAGAAGGTGATGGATTTTTTTCCGGATTACACTGTAAAGCGTGGAGAAAAAACTATCTATGATGTCACGATCAGGCACCTGCTTACAATGACAGCGCCCTATAAGGGCAAGTCAGAACCCTGGAAAAAGGTGTGCACTTCACCGGACTTTACTCTTGCAATCCTGGATTATCTTGGAGGTCGTAATGGGATCACAGGAGAGTTTAGGTATGCAACACTGGGCATTCAAATACTGGCAGGAATAATCGAGAGAGCCACCGGAGAGAAATGCATTGATTTCGCTAACAAAAATCTATTTGAACCGTTGGGGCTTCCGAAGCGAATACCACACGGTGACAGTTCCAAAGAGGACCAGTTTGATTTCTTTATGAACAAGAATCCCAGGAAATATGAGTGGTACTCCGATCCACAGGGCTGTGTTACCGCAGGCTGGGGATTATGCATGTCGGCAAAAGATATGGCTGTGATCGGCGCACTTGTTCTTGACTGCGGAACCTTCAATGGGAAAAGAATCATTTCTGAAGAATATTTGAATGACATGCTGGCACCTCACATTAAGCTGGGGGAGCGCTTTGGCTACATGAACTATGGTTACTTATGGTACAAACCCTACGATGACAGAGATGTATATGCGGCGATTGGTGACAGCGGAAATATAATCTATGTAAATAAAGAGAAAAATGTATCTGTCGGAATGACAGGGACCTTCAAGCCAAGGATTTTTGACCGGGTGGAGTTCATAGAGAAGAAAGTTTTGCCGGTTGTTGAAAATGCATTATAGATATATAGGCGCATGAAAAGTTGGAGGGGATATGGGAAACGAGAGCGGAACATGGATCATGTATGGTGTGGACTGGAATGATCCCGAATGTATTCATACTGTGCAGGATGCAACAGACTACATAAATGAAATAGGCTTTTTGCCGTTATTCAAGAATAACATTCCCGGATTTTCTCTTGAGGAGAGAACCGTGCCGGGGTATTGGTGGTGCGGTGATCAGGAGGTTGACCCATGGGAATGGCGTGAGATAATTGCCCGTAGCGGTGAAGTGGCATACGGCAAGTTTTTTGCTAAGAAAGCGGGCTTTATATCTAAGAAGTGGCTTCCATACTTTGTTAATCTCCGCCGTGATGGCTATGATTTCGATGCGCTCTGGGATGATGAGAAAGCCTCGAGACGCCAGAAAAAGATAATGGATCTTTTCGAGGCAGAGGCTGAGCTGTATTCCAATGAAGTCAAGGCAAGAGCCGGCTTTGGAAAAGGAGGCGAGAAGGGATTTGAGGGTACAATTACGGACCTTCAGATGAAAACATATCTGTGCGTCAGGGACTTCAGGCAACGGAAGAACAAGAAGGGTGAATTCTACGGATGGCCTATAGCTGTTTATTCCAGGCCTGAATCAATCTGGGGCTACGAGCATGTGACGTCAAGGTACTGTGAAAAACCTGAAGACTCCGGCAGAGCTATTATAGACCATATGAAAGAGATATATCCGATTGCTACAGACTCACAGATAAAGAGACTGCTTATCGGATGAAATATCAGTGTAAAACAGACTTTATTTGTGCAAGTGATAAGGTCTGTTTTTTGATGGAGAAATTTAACCGGAAATGGATCGTTGACAGTGAACGCTCGTTAACTTATAATTGGTAACGATAGTTAGAAAAACTGCCTGTATCTATGTAGGAGAGGCCATATGCCAAGAACAAACGCCAAGGAACCCTTGATAAAGGCTGCAAGAGATCTGTTTTCCGAAAAAGGATTTGACGGAACCGGGGTGGATGAGATTGCAGAGTCAATTGGGATCAAGGGACCGACGATATACAAGTATTTCAAAAATAAAGAGGACCTTCTAAAAGCAGTGATCGATACTGCGGAGTATGAATATCTCAAAGGCATGGGGGCGAATGACAATCTGCCGGACAGAATTAATTCCGGAGAGGATCTTAAGGCATATGCTTTGAGATCTTTGGATTTCACCCTTAAGAATGACACTGCTAAAAAGATGCGAAAGCTCATAACCATGGAGCAGTACAGAAATGCTACTCTGGCTAAGCTTACCACCAGGCATCAGCTCACATATCTTCAGGATGTATATACATCAATTTTCCAGAAAATGATGGACCGGGGGCAGATGGTGAAGGGGGACGCAGCGATAATTGCGCTGGAATTTATATCCCCCATTACAATCATGGTCCAGCTTTTGGATAGACAACCCAGAAAAAAGAAGGAGGCTCTTCAGATTGTTGAAAAGCATATAGACATTTTCTTAGAGAAATACGAATTTATTTAAAAATGAGGGAGGAGAATAACATGAAAACACTGATTATTTACACATCACAGACAGGTTTTACCAAAAGGTATGCTCATTGGCTTGCTGACAGAGTAGGCGGAGATCTTCTTGATCTTAAGGAAGCACAGAAGAAGGGGAATGACTATTTTGACACCTATGATGCGATCTGCTATGGCGGTTGGGCAATGGCTGAAAAAATCGTAAAGGCCAAGTGGTTTCTTGAAAAAGCAGAGAACTGGAAGAATAAGCGCCTTGCTATGTTCTGCGTGGGAGGAACTCCTAATGGCGAACCTCAGGTGGATGCGCTTCTTCAGAATGCCCTCACTGATGAGCAGAGGGACTATATCAAGGTCTTCTATTGCCAGGGCGGAATGAGCTATGAAAAAATGAGTGCCCCCACCAGGATCACAATGAAGATGTTTGTATCTGCCATCAGAAATAAAAAGGATGCTACTCCGGAGCAGAAGGCCATGTTCGATAGGATGGCATCATCCTATGACATATCGGATATAAGATATATAGAGCCTATCGCAGCCTACCTTGCAGGCATGGAAGAGGAAAAGGCTGTATGAAGAACAGCAAGGATATAAGAATATTGGATGGAACAATGCTAAAGATCATAGCTATGGTAGCTATGGTCTTTGATTATAGGAAAATAACTGTAGCATGAAGATATGAGCATTTACGATGACATATCAGCAGTTTGAGGAGGGCAAAATGATTCTATTTGTGGACGCTTGTGTTAGAAAAGATTCGAGAACAAAGAGACTTGCAGAAGCTCTTTTGGAAAAGCTGGGTGAAAATGTGGCCCGCGTATCCCTTGAGGATATTTCCTTTGGCGTAACGGATGAGACATATCTAAAAAAGAGAGATGATCTGATTGCGAAAGGGGCTTTTGAAGATGACATGTTTGCATTAGCCAGGCAGTTTGCCGAGGCAGATGCCATTGTGATAGCGGCTCCTTACTGGGATTTGTCTTTTCCTGCAATGTTGAAACAGTACATTGAGGCTATAAATGTGCTTGGGATCACTTTTGAATATACACCTGAGGGATTTCCCAAGGGCCTGTGCAAGGCAAACAAGCTTTATTATGTCATGACAGCAGGCGGGAACTATGTTCCGGAGGAGTTTGGATTTGGCTATATAAAAGCTCTTGCCCAGAACTTCTATGGAATTGAAAATGTAGAGCTGATCAAGGCAACCGGCCTCGATATAATTGGAGCAGACTCAGAAACAATAATAAATGAAACTATTAATGATCTAAAATAAGAATATGCCATTATGACGTTAATGGAAGTTGTAGAAGGTGAATGAGCATGAGAGAAATAGAACCGAATGAGATAAGTAAGCTCTACGATTGTATTTGTGAGTTATCAGAGCATCACAATGATGTATCTGTGAATTTCAAAGGCTATTATCCTTTAAAGCCCTATGAAAAGACTCTGGAATCATTTGAAGCTGCATTAAGAAATCAGGAATCTTATATAGCAGTCACTGAAATCGAGAACCGGATTATCGGCTTCTGCAAAGTCGATATTAACGGTGAAAGCGGCAAACTGGACTACTTGGTGGTAAAGGAAGAATTCAGAGGAAAAGGGTTCGGTAAAGAGCTCATGGACTGGGCAATGCAGATGTTTGATCAGAATAATGTCAAGCATCTGGAAGTGAAAGTAGTCGATGGAAATAAGGCGATTCATTTGTATGAAAAGTATGGGTTCAAAATGAAGTCTCACATATTAGGAATTGAGCGTTCAATTTCAGCTTAACCGACCAACCATGTTGTGGACAAAGGACGCCACCCTTGACGGAACCTGCTAGAAACGCATGACCGGTTCTGCCGACGGTGAAGATGATGGGAACAGCTGATGACACTCCTAAAGTCGCTCAATTGGATTATACGTGCCAATTGCAGTTGACTTTGTTGAAAAAACACTCGGTAACTCAATGACTGAATTTAGGAGTGCCAATGATAAGGGGGGCCAACACTTGATAATCAATTGGATAGCTGTAGGAGTGCCTAAAACAAGGGGATGAGCACTTATACATCAATGTGTTTATCTGACAAGTGTTGATTTTGCCTCAAATGACAGGATTTTACCTAAAAGTGACACTTGTATAGCATATTTCTCTAACCTCGAGTGTTTCTGAATGTCAAAGTAGTAACTGACAGACACTTGGATTACAGGATAAGACAACTATGAGTGTCGGAATTGGGAGGTTCACCATACTAATCATCCAGTGACCTGCCTGAAATGCGAAATGGTACGGTTATGACACTTCCTCTGACGCTTATTCTTTTGCCTGAGGGAACTTCGATATTTCTGTATTCAGCCAAAAAAGTGAATCTAAAGTAGCCGTTAGCCTTGGAAGTAAAAAGAATCTTGGATATATCGATATTGCAGGCAGGACTTATTCCCTGCTCTGTATCCTTACGATAGCTACGAAGAGTGGGCCAATATCTGTAGGTGGCTGCGTCGTAATTTACTTCAGCGCAATCTGCATGGGTAAGCATGTTTTTTTGATCGATTGTAGAACGTAGCCAGTAGGGCACGTATTTATTGCCATATTTCTTCAAAGTAGCGTTGTCATAAGTAATCTCACCTTTTTTACGATAGCCATATTTCGGATTTCTGATCTCAGCATGATCGAGAGCAAAGAATTTATCGTTATCAAGTGGGGCAAATTCAGTAGAACCGAGCTGGCAATCATCAAGGCTCATATTTTCCTTGCAACTGTTCACAATGTACTGGGAGGACTCATCCAGATTCCTATATAACGTTGCGTTGAGAAAAGATCTTAATGTGCTTTCGCGCCATTTTAATCCCCCTTTATACTTTAAACACTTATTAAACAGTTGCTGAGTGACTAAAGAAAACGGTAAAACGTCCTCTAATAAATAGTTTATTGTATGAAAATATATTTATCAACACATAAAACTGTCGAGTCTTCCCTTTTGCTATGGAAATATTCGCAGAATTAGGCTTTAATATAATAATGACCATTTAACAGAGATATTACTTGGCTTAGGGGAGGACATATGGCACAGCAGAATATTTACGACAACGATACGTTCTTTGAGGGCTACAGGAAACTACGAGGTAACGAGGGAAGTGCCAATAACTTATTTGAGATTCCCGCTCTTTTTTCCCTACTGCCGGATCTTACTGGAAAAAAGGTACTGGATCTGGGCTGCGGATTTGGCGAGCATTGCATAGAGTATGTAAATCGAGGTGCTTCGGAAGTTGTGGGGCTTGATATATCAGAGAAGATGCTGGAGGTTGCTGGGGAGGAGAATAGCGATCCGCGAATAACCTATTTAAGACTTCCCATGGAGGAGCTTGATAAAGTAGAGGGGCAGTTTGATATTGTGATCAGCTCCCTTGCCTTTCACTATGTGGAGGATTTCTCCGGAGTAGTAGGGATGATCAATGAGAAATTATGCGATGGCGGGTTCTTTATCTTTTCCCAGGAGAATCCCCTTACCAGCACCCATGGACAGGGACCAAGGTGGACCAGGGACGAAGCCGGAAATAAGATCTACGTCAATCTATCCAACTACGGAGTTGAGGGGGAGAGGGAGACAACCTGGTTTGTGGACAATCTGAAGAAATATCACCGCATGTTCTCCACCATAGTGAATACTCTGGTGGACAACGGTTTTAGTGTCGAGAGGATGATAGAGCCGATTCCTGATGACAAGATTCTTGAGAAGTATCCGGATCAGAGGGACCTTTTTCATAAGCCGGATTTTCTGATAGTCAAGGCAATTAAGAGGAAGCGATCAAAAACTTGTTGACCTTGCCCCTGGGGCATAGCTTACCATGGCCATAGTGACAGTTACATAATTCATGGAATAAGACAGCAAAGGAGAAAACTCATGGCATCATGGATGGTACATTTAAGAATTGCAGACAGGATCCTGGATGAGATTCCGGGGCTGGATGAAGAAGCCTTCGTGTTGGGAAATATAGCTCCGGACAGCGGAGTTCCAAACGATGACTGGACAGTATTTACACCTTCCGGGGTCGTGACCCATTACAGGACAAAGCCCGGAGTTAAGGAATTCATTGACATTGACGAATTTGTGAGCGAGTATTTTACGAAGGAGCTGATAAGTGAATATTCTACTCGTGAGTACTCTTTTTTCCTTGGTTACCTTACACATCTTCTTACAGATATAGAGTGGATGCAGATGACCCGTTCAGAGGGAGTATCTGAAGAAAATGCCACCAAAGAGAACATGTCTCTGGAGGACTTTATCTGGAAGAACAAGGCGGACTGGTATGATCTGGACTTTCTGTATCTGGAGGAACACCTTGATTTCAGAGCCTTCCACATATATGAGGATGCTACGGATGTAACCAATGTCTTTATGAAGGAGTTCCCTGTGGACGCTTTCGCAGACAGAAGAAAATACATCTGCGGATTCTATCACAGTGACAATCACGGGGATCTTCACAGGAATTATCAGTACCTGACCAAGGAAAGGTCAGCAAGATTTGTGGACGAAACTACTCAGGTTATAATGAGAAGACTTGCGGACTTCACGGCGATCGGACACGGATGTGCATGATGCTGTCCGTGAGCTGACAAGAATATTACATAATAATCGGAGAAAAAGTATGTTGGAAATTAAAGAGAAAAACCTGGACAGACGGGAGTGGTACACGGATTCTGACAGGGATTTTACCTGTGTTTATCATAAGGATGAGCATTTTGAAGGGGGCATCGGCCTTATAACCTTCACAGGAGTGGCAAGGGATGAGGTGGATTCGCCGGAAGGAAGGCTGTGCATCGCAGACCGCGGCTATCAGTGGCTGGAGCTGGCACCTAAGGATGGCAACTATACTCTGACAGCTATGTTCCATGAGGGAGAATTGTTCCAGCACTACGTGGATATCACTCTGAAAAATGAGGTGGATCCCGATGGGGACGCCAGATTCTATGATCTTTTTCTTGATGTGGTTATTTCTCAAAAAGGAATTCCCCACACCATAGATACCGAGGAGCTCGATGAAGCTCTTGCTTCAGGCATTGTGACTCATGAGCAGTATGATATGGCAGTAGAAACCGCAGATGAGGTGGTGGCCTTTTACAAAAACAATTTTGAGAAACTATGCAAAAAGCTGTTTGAGTACAAGAGACTTCTTGAAACATCCTAAGGCGCCATCTATAATAGGACTAAAGCTTTTTGGGGGGAAGGTTTTAGGGGGAATGTTAAGCGCCGGTTTGACTAACATCTTATATATGGCAGGTGGCCTTGCAGGATTGGTCATCGTATTATATTGCGTGCTAAGGAGGCAACTGTATCTAAATTCAGATACAGTCCTCTTTTCTGTCTTTTTGCTTTTTTCCTGGATTTCAGCTATCGCTGCCTTCGGAATTTCACTTTCCTTCTTTTGTTCCAAATTCATATGTGCGTGGATGATGATCCTGGCGGTATATTATGCATCGCGGACTGTTCCTGATTCGGTTAAGCTGCTGCGAGTATCAGTGCTTGCTATATCAGTGGCAGATTTTTTGATATGCCTTTCTGCTCTTTACCATGCCACGCAGACTCTGTTCATAGGAATATCTCCGGCATCCGTTGTGACAGGGTGCTTTAGAAACGGAAGATTATGCGCCCTCAGAAATGCCAACAGCTTTGGCTTTGTGTGTGCATCGCTCCTGTTTGTTTCTATCCTTGGACTTGTGTCAACGAAGGGCGTGAGGAAGATCTATTACATCGTAGCTGCGTTTCTTGGATGGTTCTGCCTTGGATTAACCGGTTGCAGGACAGGGGCTATCGGAGTGGCAGCAGCTCTTGGCATCGTGACATTTTCGTCAGGCTACAGACGCTTTTGCGGCGATAAAAAAGATTGTGTAATATTCCGATATTTATCTGTCACAGCGGCTTTTTTGCTGGTCATGATCCTTGCAGCAGAGTCTTTTTTACTTCCAAAGGATATTTATAAAGGTTTGTTGGATATCTTTTCACAGGGAACAATGATTGAACTTCGTAGCAGAAGGATACTGGATGATGACGGAACCTTTTCAAGCAGGACTTATATATGGGCGAGCTGCATCAGGTCCTGTTTCAGGAGCATAAGACATTTCTTGTTGGGAGTATCCACACTTAGTAAAGAGACCATAGGAGATTCCTACAGCGGACATCATGAGATCATGGAGGCTCATGCTCACAATACGTTCCTTGAGATTATGAGGATACATGGATTCTCGGGGCTCCTTATATTGGTAGCTCTTATCGTTACGTGGGGAATAACTGCGGTAAAGAGTCTTTTTGACAGAGAAGGGTCTCTGGGGGTTAGCTGTCTGGCTGCCTGCGCCGCAGGAATACTGATCATCGGCATCGCAGAACCGGTGCCCCTTATTTATTCTTCGTCAATGTACCTTACAATTCCGTTTTTTATGATATGCGGCCATTTCGAGAGGCTTCGGAGGGAAAAGGCATGAAGAGAAAGTCAGCTACTTTGGTATATGGAATACTGTTTGGAGTGTTTATTGGTGCCACTGCTATTGAAGGGGTAAAGCTTCATGGTGTGACCAAGGCGAGCTCGTCCTTTGTATCTGATGAGAGTGCGGCTGACCCCTACGAGGGTCTTGTTGGGACAGTGGAAGGAACGACTGCGGATATGCTCGTTCCCGGTTACTGGCTTGTGGGGGCCGAGGATGAGGTTCTTTTTACCGGGGATGAAATAGAGGACTTCAACGACAATAATCCAGCCTATGTTGAATACAGGCCGGAAGGGAGCTTCAGTAACAGAAAGTTATATATGTATGATCTCCCTGAGAAAATTGACGGCGATGTAGTGGCTTCCTTGATGGCACCGGAGCTCATTGATGAACTCAGGGAAAATGGGCCTCTTTATGCAGATGGCAAAGAAGTTGGAGAGGATTACTTTGATGAGATCAGAAGTAATATGGGCCTTGACTGTTTGCAGGAACAAGTCATACCTTTCTATGGAATATGCGTAGTAAGGAGTGACGGGCGGACTCTGCCCTGTGATGATTTCATTGCCGCAGATCCGGAGGAAATGTATTTTGATGAACTGATAAGCTCAGAATTCATGCCGGGTATTCCTGTGGTCATACTGGCGGAAAGCAGGGACGGAGAGTGGTTTTTTGCTATAAACGGATCCTACTGCGGCTGGGTTCATAAGGATACAGTCGCTCTGTGCGATGATAAAACAATGTGGTATGAAGCATCTCACCCTGAGCAGTTCCTGATGGTTACGGGAAGTGAGATCATACTTGAGAGAAATGCACGAAATTCACAGGCCTCAGGCCTGATTCTTCCCATGGGAACTAAGATAAAACTCATTTCTGACGGGGATGATGGTGAATATGACAGAATGGCCTGGGGGTGCTACCGCGCGGAGGTGCCCTGCAGGGGTGATGATGGGAAGTTGTATTGGGAGAGAGTCCTCATTCCTGTCTCCAAAGATGTCTGCGCAGGCTACCCTGAAATGACATCTAAAGCAGTACTGGAGCAGGCTTTTAAGTTTCAGGGGAAGATATATGGATACGGTGGTACACTGTCCTCCAATGACTGTTCCGGATTTGTCCGTCAGGTCTATGCCTGTTTTGGATTTGAACTTCCCCGTAATGCCAAGGCCATCGCCAGAACCTACGACCTCGGAAGCATAGACTGCACCAAAATGACTACTGCCAAGAAGTTGAGCGTCCTGAAAGAGATGCTGCCGGGCTCTCTGGTATTCATGGAAGGCCATATTATGATGTATCTTGGAACCAAGGAGGGCATTCCCTATGTTATCAGCTCCTGCGCAACCTGCATAGAACCAGGGCATGATACATCGGATATTGTGGAAGCCTACGGAGTATTTGTTTCAGGAATGAACCTCCGCAGAGCTAATGGCAATACCTGGTTGGAGGATATGAATTATATTTTGTGGAGAGAATATTGAGATGATAAAAGACATTTTCAGACCACGTGTAAGAATTCTTTGGGCGGTTCTTGCGGCTTTGTGCTTTCTATACTCGATAATGGTATATCTTGTTGGCAGCGGAACCTTCTCTTTTATAATATGGCTTGGGGGTGTAGCTTTCTTTGGTCTATGCTTTTTCCTTGCGGGGAAGAATAGGTGGAAGAAGGCTCCTGTTGCGATTAAGGGCGTTTCTTATGTGCTTCTGACAGCTGCAGCGCTGGTTTTTCTCCAGTGTCAGATATGTATCTTATCTCACTTTTTTGATAGAGGTGAAAAGAACCTTGATTATGTTATAGTTCTGGGGGCTCAGATGCGTTCAAGCGGTCCCAGTGTCATCTACAGATACAGACTGCAGAAGGCAAAAGAATATCTTGATGATAATCCGGGGACCATAATTGTTACCACAGGAGGTCAGGGCCGCAATGAATCCATGAGTGAGGGAGAGGGAGGCAAAGACTATCTTGTTTCTCTCGGGGTATCTCCGGACAGAATCCTGGTTGAGAATACTTCCCTTGATACTGTGCAAAACATCGAGAACGCGATGGAAATAATCAGGAGCAGATATCCGGAAGACAAAGATCTCAGGATTGGTATAGTCACCAATGGCTTTCACGTATTCAGAGGAGTGCATATCGCAAAGAAGATTACCGATGCCCGGGTGTGCGGTATAGCAGCCTATATGCAGTTTCGGTTTATTCCCAATAATATGGTAAGAGAGTGCTTTGGAATCCTGCGAGATCTCCTGGCCGGGAAAATGGTACTTGCAAAAATATTAAAATAATATTAAACTAATTTGGTGATTTGCTTGATTAAAGTGTTAAAATATAGTATAATTTCTGCTTAAGTGGTAGAGAAATACTTTAACGATGCAAATTGTTAAATAGACACTTAAGATTTATAAGAGACTATGGGATGTTTCTTGCCGCTACGGTGGAGAAACATCCTTTTATATTTTATAATATTTCGTATAAGGAGTAATGAAATTATGAAATTATCACAGATGCCCTATGAGCATGTGGACCTGGATCGGGTCAAGGCATTTTTTGAGCAACTTATTACTGATAGTAAGAATGCAGGAAGTGGAGAAGAGCTCTTTGAACTTCACAAGAAGTACTATGAATTCATAGGCGATGTTTATACTAATATCAAACTTGGCAGATTCAGACATGATATCGATACCTCTGAAGAGTTTTACACCAAGGAGAATGATTACATCGATGAGATCTCACCTGTGATCTCAAATCTCAGCAATGATTACAGCAAGGTTCTGTATGAATCACCATACAGAGAGTACCTTGAGGAGAAGATCAGCAAGGTTGCATTCAAGAATATTGAACTTGCAAACAAATCCATCGATGAGAAGATCCTTCCCCTCATGCAGGAAGAGAACGCACTTATCAGCAGATATGACAACATTATTGCTTCCGCCAAGATTCCTTTTGACGGAGAGGAGTACAACATATCACTCCTTCGTAAGTGCCTTACAGCTGAGAACAGAGACACAAGACAGCGTGCATGGAAGGCTCTTTCCGAATACTTTGAGTCTGTTACCGATGAGATTGATGATATTTATGACAAGCTTGTCAAGAACAGAACACAGCAGGCCAAGGAACTTGGCTATGACAGCTATGTAGAACTTGGCTATAACAGAATGGTTAGAAATTCCTACAGAAGAGCTGAGGTTGAGAACTTCAGGAAGCAGATCAAGGAATCTTTTGTTCCCCTTGTATGTGAGATCCAGGAGAAGAGAAAACAGCAGATCGGCGTAGATGAGCTCAAGTACTACGACAACGATGTTTTCTTTACAAACGGCAACCCTGCTCCCATCGGCAATCCCGATGAGATACTTAAGGCCGGACAGGAGATGTATTCAGAACTTTCTCCCGAAACAAAAGAGTTCTTTGATTTCATGACCGAGAACGAGCTCTTTGATGTCCTTGGCAGAAAGACCAAGAAGGCCGGCGGATATATGGACTTCCTTCCTAAATATAAGTCTCCCTATATCTTCGCCAACTTTAACGGAACCAGCGGAGATGTGGATGTAATTACCCATGAGTGCGGACATGCATTCCAGGGCTATGTAACCAGAGACGATGAGATCGTTGAACACAATGACATCACAATGGAGACTGCAGAGATTCATTCTATGTCAATGGAATATTTCACCTACGGATGGATGGAGAAGTTCTTCGGAGACAGGAAGGATGATTACCTCAAGATGCATCTTCAGGATTCCATCACCTTCATTCCTTACGGATGTATGGTTGATGAGTTCCAGCATATCGTATATGACAAGCCCGAGATGACACCTGCCGAGAGGAAGGCTGTATGGAAGGAACTTGAGAAGACCTACAGACCATGGCTTGACTTTGACGGAGATCCATTCTTTGATGAGGGCGGCTTCTGGCAGAAACAGGGACATATTTTCTGGTCACCTTTCTACTATATAGATTATGTACTGGCAAGCGTAGTGGCTATGCAGTTCAAAGTATGGATGGACAAGGACTTTACTGAGGCATGGCAGCATTACCTCGAGCTGTGCAAACTTTCAGCCAAGGATTTCTATGAACCCATGCTTGATAAGGTAGGACTTAAGAGCCCCTTCAGGGACGGAACCATCGAATATCTTGCTGATGAGATGAAGAAGAAAATTTGATAAAAAAATAATTATAGCTACCTATAATTAATTAGTTGTTGCATTATTTGATGCGGCAATTTAAAATGGTAAAGTGATGATACATTTAGGTATCAAAGTAAAAAATAAATGTAATAAAAAGTATTGTTAGGTATGTACACATATTCTTATAAGAAATGTGATTACATATAAATAAAAAAACGGGAGGCAAATATGAAAAAGAAAGCACTTGTATCTCTGCTTGCTCTTTCCATGGTAGTTGGTTCATTATCAGCTTGCGGAAAGCAGACACCTGCAGAGACAACACCGGACACTCAGGTTACTGAGGAACAGCCAGCTGACACAGCTGCAGATGCAGCAACAGAAGCGGCTGAAGAAGTAGTTGAAGAAGAGAACGTATCAACTGCTGATGAGCCTTCATCAATTCAGATGATCGAAGGTAAAGAGTATGGAGAGGATAAGGATTATGTATCTCTCTATGACAAGTTTGGGAAGCAGATCACAATCAATGATGTAACAGAGGATGAGTCCACAGGACTTGCATACCTCAATGTTGACGGCGAGAGCTATGAGCTCGGTCTTGACTTCCTTTCAATGGCAATGGTTTACAACACCACTACAGAAGGAACAAGCTTCGCTACAGAAGATGAAGTATACGCTGAGTGGTGGAAATACTACATCACACGTTGGAATCACCTTCTTCCTGAGATTCCTCTTTACTCAAACGAGTACTATGATCTCTACAACGCAGCTATCAAGGGCGTAGACAAGTTCCCTACCAACCCTTACTGGGATCCTGCAAGAGCACTTATCGACTGGACTTCAGAGAAGGATGACAACTCAATCATCCTGGGAAGCTCAACAGACCTTTCAGGTAAGTTCAGATACGCAATCTTCGGTGCAAGCTCACCCGGATCAGCTGACCTTGACATTCAGAACCTTACAAACGGTCTTGAGACTGTAGCTCCTACCAAGGAAGGCGGTTATGTTGTTAACGATACTGTTGTAGACAGCTTCGATGATACAGATAACGATGACGGATCCAAGACATACACAATCAAGATCAAGGATGACCTTGTATTCTCAGATGGTTCACCTATCAAGGCTAAGAACTATCTCTACAGAGTACTTGCATTCTCAACTCCTGTAGCTGCTGAGGCTGCCGGCAAGGATCACAGAGCTCTTATGAACTTTGTTGGTTTCGACGCATTCAACAAGTATGACGGAACAAACGATGGTGTTGATGATGCATCTAAGATTATGAAGGGTGTTCGTCTTATCGACGATTACACATTCTCTGTAACAGTAGATCCTCAGTACCTTCCTTATTTCTATGCAATCACATACGCTTCACTTTATCCATCACCCAAGGAGCTTTGGCTTGGTGACTTCGATATCGCTGATGACGGTGAGGGTGTTTACATTGAGGATGGCTTCTATGAGAAGAACGGTGACAGCTTCAAGATGGCTGCACACATCACAGAGTCTTCCAATAACACAGATACCAAGTATCCTTACTCAGGTCCTTACGTAGTTAAGTCCTTCGATGCAGGCGACAAGTCAGCAGTTCTTGAGATCAACGAGAACTTCAAGGGTAACTACGAGGGTGTTAAGCCTTCAATCCAGAAGGTAATCTACAAGAAGGTTATCGCTGAGACACAGCTTGAGGACTTCAAGGCAGGCGGTGTAGACGTTCTTGCAGCTATCACAGGTGGTTCTGCAACAGACGAAGCTATCGCACTTGCTGATGGTTCCGACGGCGCATATGTTTACACACACTATTCAAGAGCTGGTTATGGTAAGCTTGGCTTCCGTAACGACTTTGGTCCTGTACAGTACACAGCAGTTCGTCAGGCTATCGCATTCTGCATGGACAGAGCTACATTTGCTAAGGACTTCACCGGTGGTTACGGCGGAGTTGTAGACGGACCTTACTATGCAGGTTCTTGGATGTACAAGCAGGCTGTTAGCCAGGGCATGCTCCTTGATGCTTATGATACATCCGTAGATTCAGCTATTGAAGTTCTTGAGAACGACGGTTGGGTATACAACGCAGAAGGTGGCGAGTACACTGAGGGCGTTCGTTATAAGAAGATTGCAGGCGATGTTGCTACAGAGAAGGATAAGAACTATCAGTCAATCGATGGTGCTTACAAGACTGTAGAGGTTAACGGTGACTACTACATGCCTCTTGCACTTAACTGGTACGGTACTGTTGACAACGAGTTCTCAGATCTCCTTGTAACAGGTTTCGAGCAGAACGACAACATTGCAGCAGCCGGTTTCGTAGTTCAGAAGACAACCGGTGACTTCGCTCCCATGCTTGATGAGCTCTATCAGCAGCAGGTATACGGCTACTACAGCGGAACACCTCTTTACACTTGCTTCAACTTTGCAACTGGTTTCAACTCAGCTGTATATGACTATTCATTCAATATGACAATCGATCCTAGCATGTACGATGACAATTCTCAGTACTACATCAAGGACAAGGCAGATATTTATTGGAACAAATAATTTCTACTTCCATTATTTGTAGAAATGTGTTAATATGAGTAACTGACTTATGGTCCACGGTCATGATGAAGTATATCGTGACCGTGGATTTATGTTGGTTTAACGAGTTAAAGATTTAAATTGATAGATTGATTATGACTTCGAATATTTCTGCCCGGATCAGGGTAGTTTATATAGAAAGATATTTTTAGGAGGTTTCATCAAATGGGAAAGTATATCCTTAAGAGAATTGGCTATATGCTGGCTGTTCTTGTAGTATTATCTTTTATACTATTCCTTATATACAATCTGGTTCCAAACAACAGAGCTTACACAGATGCAAAAGCAGAGATGACTACAATGAAAACTCGTCTTCGTAATGCCAGTGAAGCTGAAAAAGAGAAGATGTTTGAGGATTTGTATGTGGAATATCAGCGTAAGTACGGTACTGATACCAAAAACATGGTTGTTAAGTATCTTAGATGGATAGGCTTCATGCCAAACTATTACGGAGAGTACTCCGGACTTATTCAGGGAGATTTCGGTTATTCTTATGAGCTTAAGGATGACGTTATTAACGTTGTTAAACAGCCGATGAAGAATACTGTTTTCATAAATATTTTTGCAACTATCCTGGCACTTGGAATCACAATCCCTCTTGGAATTGTCTGTGCCGTTAAGAAGGGAAGCAAAGGCGATCAGGTAATGCAGGTGGTAACCATCATCGGTTATTCACTTCCTTCCTTCGTTACAGCTATCCTCTTCGTATGGATCTTCTGCTCACTGCTTGGAATATTCCCTCCCAGTGGTATGAAGACACCGGGAAGTAACTACACAGGATGGAAGTGGTTCACAGACAGAATGTACTACATGGCACTTCCTCTTATTACTATGACATTCTGCTCACTGGGTTCTATGACAAGATACGTTAGAGCTTCTATGATCGATGCTCTTTCCCTTGACTGCATCAGAACTGCAAGAGCTAAGGGTGTTACAGAGAAGGCAGTTATCTACTCCCATGCGTGGAGAAATGCTCTTATTCCTATTGTTACACTTGTTGTAGGATGGTTCCTTGGTATTTTCGGCGGATCACTTATGTTTGAGAATATCTTTGGTATCAACGGAATGGGTAAGCTGATGATCCAGTCACTTCGTACACAGGACTTTGACGTAGTTGTACTGTTACAGCTTTTCTATGTTGCTATTTCTCTTATAGGCAACCTGATAATCGATATTGTATACGGACTTGTTGACCCCAGAGTCAGAGTAAGCGCCTAAGGAGCATGGAGATTGAGATGAAAAAGAAGAATTTTTTTAGTCGTATGTGCGGTTGGGTACGCAGAGCATTCTTCGGCGGAAGCAGAGAACTTGCTAATTCCGTGGATGTTGAAGAAGTAGTAACCCCAATTCAGCAGATAATCAGAAATTTCATGGAACGCAAGCTCGCTGTTGGAGCATTATGCGTGGTTATAGGTATGTTCTTGCTGGTATTTATCGGACCGCTTTTCATGCCAAAATATTATGATTCTTATACTGAAGTTACACAGAAAAACGTTGCTCCCACACTGAGCATGATGAAGGTTCCCTCAGAACTTAAGAATGATATCAAGATGATCGACAGCTATGGTTCATTCTCAGTAGGACTTTCAAATGCAGGTAAGGTTTATGTTTGGGGAGCTACACAGCTTGGAACAACCGGTATCAATATCGGTGAGATTCCTGAGTCTGTACAGAATGACAAGATTGCTTATGTAGCAGCAGGTATCGACCATATCATCGCCATCAGTGAGACCGGTAAGGTTTATGGCTGGGGTTCCAACAAGCATGGCCAGTATGTTACAACTGATAAGGAAGTTCTTGAGATGCTTGAAGAGGCTGAGGAGTCAGTCAGCGATGAGGACGCTGCTCTTCTTGAAGAGGCTGGTGTTTCTGCAGCAGAGGAGTCTTCTGAGGAAGGCGCCGAAGTAGAGGAAGCAGCTGCTGAAGAAGTTGCTGCCGAGGTTGAAGAAAACAAGGAAATCGATAAGGATGTTTCTGTAGGAGAGAACATCATTTCTATGCCTACAGAGCTTGTAACAGGAACAATTGATGTTGCCAATGTTAAGAAGCTTGTTTGCGGATATCAGTGTACTGCTATCCTTATGAACGACGGTAAGCTTTATATTTGGGGTAATACCAATGCTTATCAGAATATCAACAGCTTTGTTGATAAGGATGGACTTATTGACATCGACTTTACACTTAACTATATAGTTGGTCTTACCGAGCAGGGTACATCTGTTTACACAGGTAAGAGAGGCCTTTACGATCAGTATCGTGCCAACATCAATTCTTCCGCCAAGGCTTCCAAGAAGTTCTTGAACGGAAGAAAGATCACATCAATTTATGCAACAAACAATCACCTTTGCGGTTTGTTGGATGACGGAAGCCTGTTCTTTGCAGGTAACTTCCCTCAGGACTCAGTTCCTATGCCTCAGCTTCATGAGGGTGAGACAATTGAGCAGCTTGCTGCCGGAACCTATCACTATACAGCTCTTACTTCTGAGGGCAGAGTGCTTTCATGGGGCGGTTCAACACTTAACCAGACAGATGTTCCTGCAGATGTAAACGGCAAGACTGCTAAGATCTTTGCCGGTGCTTTCCAGAGCTACGCTGTTGATTCAAATAATTCACTTGTTGGCAAGTGGGGACTTAAGGGATACTTATTCGGAACCGACGGATACGGCGCAGATATCTTCCAGCGTATTATCCAGGGTGGTAAGATGACCATGACCATCGGTGCTGTAGCGGTTATCATCTCTACAATCATCGGTATTATCGTTGGATGTCTTTCCGGATACTTCGGAGGAGCTGTTGATATCATCCTCATGCGTGTGGCAGAGATTTTTGCAGCTATTCCTTTCCTTCCTTTCGCACTTATCCTTTCAGCTATCATGGCTCAGATGGATATTTCAGAGAATGAGAAGATCTTTATCCTGATGGCTATCCTTGGTATCCTTACCTGGACAGGTCTTGCACGAATGGTTAGAGGACAGGTTCTTGTTGCCCGTGAGAATGAGTATGTTACGGCTGCCAAGGCTATGGGTGTAAGAGAGGGACGTATTGCTTTCAGACACATCCTGCCTAACATCGTATCAATCATCTTCGTTACACTGACCCTGGATTTTGCAACCTGTATGCTTACAGAGTCATCACTTAGTTACCTTGGATTCGGTGTTACCTATCCCAGACCTACCTGGGGTAACATGCTTAATGGTGCCAACAATTCAACCATTATCAAGAACTACTGGTGGCAGTGGGTATTTACATCATTATTCCTTGCAGTTACCTGTATTTGTATAAACATTGTAGGTGATACGCTTCGAGATGTAATGGATCCAAAATCTGACCGTGATAAATAAGGGAGTATAAAGATGGCTTTATTAGAATTAAAAGATTTACATACCTTTTTTAGAACAAAAAAGGGCATAGTTAGAGCTGTCAACGGTGTTTCCTATTCGGTTGATGAAGGAAAGACCATTGGCGTAGTAGGTGAGTCCGGATCCGGTAAGAGTGTATCTGCCATGAGTATTCTGCAGCTTCTTGACGGTAACGGATATATTGACAGCGGTGAGATCCTTTTCGAAGGAAAAGACCTTACCAAGCTTTCAGAGAAAGAAATGTACAAGGTTCGTGGTAACGACATCTCAGTTATTTTCCAGGAGCCTATGACAAGCTTAAACCCTGTATTTACTGTTGAGAGACAGGTTAGTGAGCCTTTCATCATCCATCAGGGAATGAACAAGAAAGAGGCAGCTGAGAAGGTTATCGAGATGCTTAAGGACGTTAAGATCCCTAACCCTCATATCGTTGCCAAGCAGTATCCTCATCAGCTTTCAGGTGGTATGAGACAGCGTGTTATGATCGCTATGGCTCTTGCCTGCAAGCCCAAGCTTCTTATTGCCGATGAGCCTACAACTGCGCTGGATGTTACAATTCAGGCACAGATCCTTAAGCTCATGAATGACCTTAAGACTGAGTACAATACATCAATCATTTTCATTACTCATGACCTTGGTGTTATCAGACAGATCGCTGATACCATCGCCGTTATGTACTGCGGACAGGTTGTTGAGCTGACAGATGCTGAGACTGTATTCCATGTTTCAGAGTACTCACATCCATATACTGAAGGACTTATGGTTTCCATTCCGAGACTTGATACTCCTTCCAACCAGAGACTTGATGCTATCCCGGGAGCAGTACCTCATCCTCTTAAGCTTCCCAAGGGATGCAAGTTCGCACCTCGTTGCAAATATGCTACCGAGAAGTGCATGAACGAAGAGCCACCGCTTACCAAGGTACGCGAGGGCCAGTTAGTAAGATGTTTCTATGCTAGAAAGGAGGATCGTCATGCCACAAAATGATAAAGTCCTTCTGAAGATCACAAACTTAAAGCAGTATTTCCCCGTTGGTAAAAAGGGAATGTACGTAAAGGCCAACGATGGCATTTCACTTGATATTTACGAAGGCGAGACCCTTGGTCTTGTAGGTGAGTCAGGATGTGGTAAGTCCACATTTGGACGTACACTTCTTCAGCTTTACCGTCAGACAGACGGAAGAACAATGTACTATGGTTCTTCTCTGGATGAGCTTGCACCTAAGTATGTAAAGAAGACTGTTTCTAATCTTACCAAGCTCAAGAAGAAAATGAATGAGTATCAGGCTGATTATGAAAAGGCTCAGAAAGAGTACGATGCAGCCGATGATAAGAAGAAACTTCAGCTTCACACTGACCTTATGGCCAAGAAGAAAACTGCAGAGGATGCATACCTCAACATCGTTAACCTTGTTGGTGGTTTCATCGTTGCAGATGATCTTGCTCCCATCGAGAAGATCTATATGGAGAGATACAATGCCTGTGCTCAGCTTTCCAAGGACATTGGCAAGTATCAGTCAGCTAAGCTTGATTATGACGAGCTTGAGTACGTTGTAAACAAGAAGGGCGACAAGGCAACAGATTCAGAAAAGAACAAGCTTGCTTCTCTTAAGAAGAAGGCGGATTCTTTCGAGCAGTCCATGAAGGATGATCAGAACATCATCGCCGGTATCGATAAGAGAATCGAGGAACTTAGACAGAACTATAAGAGCAATGCTGAGTTTGATAAGCATGAAGCTTGCAGAGACGAGGGTATCGACCTTGCAAGACTCTCCTACAACGAGGTTCGTCTCATAAGAGATCAGCTTCAGTATATCTTCCAGGATCCATATTCATCACTGAATCCCAGAATGACTGTAGGAACCCTTATCGGAGAAGGTCTTAAGGCTCACAGCTACTGCAAGAAAGACAACGAGAGAATGCAGGACATGGTTATCAAGATCATGGAAGAGTGTGGTCTCGCAGGCTATTTCGTTAACAGATTTGCTCACCAGTTCTCCGGTGGACAGAGACAGCGTATCGGTATCGCACGAAGCCTTGCCGTTAACCCTAAATTCGTTGTATGTGATGAGGCGGTTTCAGCTCTTGATGTTTCAATTCAGTCACAGATCCTGAACCTTTTGTCAGATCTTAAGGAGCAGAAGAACCTTACATACCTTTTCATCACACATGACCTTTCCGTTGTTAAGTATATCTCCGACAGAATCGGTGTTATGTATCTTGGTAACCTGGTTGAGCTTGCTACTTCAGAAGACATTTTTGCTTCACCTGCTCATCCTTACACCAAGGCGCTTTTGGAATCAATTCCCACAACAGAGGAGAAGAAGGATCTGGTTGTTCTCGAAGGAGATATCCCCAGCCCTGTTAACCCTCCTAAGGGATGTAAGTTCCACACAAGATGTAAGTACTGCACAGAGATCTGTGAGCATGTAGTTCCAGATTGGGAGGAGATTTCTCCTAATCACTTCGTAGCTTGTCACCATAAGCTCGTATAAGGTAATTGTATGTGGTGGAATAGAAAAGTAGACAGACTGTTCAAAGTAAATAAGGACAAGAAGGAGAGTACTCCCGATATCTATGACGATGAGTACTATGATCCAAATGAGGACAGGATAGAGCCTACGGTGGGAGATAATCTTGAAAAAGGTGATCTCTTTGCCATGATAGTGTCGGCCTGGATAACCATAGTACCCATAAGCATTGGTATTCTTGTTGGAATCGTACTGCTGGCATGGCTGTTGCTTGGTCTGTTCTGATAGGCTTATAAATAGACATAATAATACCCCGAAATTCCTGATATGGAATTTCGGGGTGTTTTGTTATCTTGGATCAGATAATATCAGCTATTGTCGATTATTGTACAGAGGTCTCTTCTGCGGCTGTTGTAGCTCCTTCAGCGGCGCTGAGATAATCTGTTACGCCTGTTACGAGATAAGTGCCTGTATCGGCGTTTTTTTCAAGTTTAAGGGCTATTGCATAGTCCTGAGGTGCGGAAGCCTTAATAAGGTCTTCATAGGTCTGCAAAGCTACGAGAAAGACATCATTAAGTATCTTGGACTGAGTGGCTTCTTCGCCCTGCTCCGCGTAGAGAGTGGCAATCTCTTCTTCGTGTTCGGAAGAGTAGGCGCCTGCGGCCTCCATTACCTTCTCGGAGGTGGAGCTGCTCTTGATGATATCTACAGGAAAATCAGTGGTTATTGTTGCGATGGCTGTGACAGAACCGTCATCATTGGCGGTAACTTCTTTGACCTCATAGCCTGTTACCATGTTGGAAAAGAGGTTGCAGAACTCATCCAGTTCGCTTAAGGTCTCCGCAGTAAGATCCGAAGTATCCTGACCTGAGAGAATCTGTTCTGCCAGGTATCCGGAATCGAAGAGCTTGACGAAGGTGCCGGATGCAACCTCATCGGTACAGTAGTCATTGATTCCTTCGGTCTGACCTGAAGCAACTACCTTGAGGAAATTGTCGGCAGTATCCTTGGCAGCATTCTTGTCTGCGGAAGATACACATCCCGTGAGAAGAGATATAGATAAACAGACGCCGGTTAAATAAGCGCCGATTTTGCCAAATTTGACCATAAAAAACTCCTTTAATGTTCAGTAATTATAATTCTTGCACAAAGCTTAGTATAGCATAAATGAGACAATTATCCAAAGAGTATCGCAATTGCAACAATTTGATGTTAAAATATGGTTAAGTGTTTTTATTTTAATCTTTGTGTCAAGGAGGGTTTTTAATGAGAGTTCTTTTTAGCGAAGGCGTTGTTAAAGAGGTCACAGCTGTTGAAGTTAAGCCGCTGGACTTTGGCGATGGTCAGATCAGCGGAACAGAAATGGATTTCCTTCTTAGTACCGGTGACAGTATCAAATATATCTACAGCCAGAATGTGGCGATAGAAGAGTCCGGCCAGAGAGCCATTGATTTTGTCAGAGCACTGTACACTAACGGCATTGCAGATTTCTCACACGAGCCTGTTGAGATGCTTTAAGAATATCAACTGAATATTTATATAAAAGGAAAAGGTCCTATGCTCATTCGGCACAGGACCTTTTAATACTGCGTATCTTCCATGGTTTTCTCCGTTTTATTTGAGAAAGATCATCTTTTTCCAAGACAACCCTGGTTTTTAAGTTCGATTAACAAATCAAAAACAACCCCCAATGGCAAACCGGTGATATGAGCAACCTTCTCCGGATCCGGATAGTACTCATCTTCACAGTCGCGTCGGATGCAGTCCATGATTTCCATCTTAACATCACATGTAGCTGTCATACACTGTCTACCTCCTTTCCTGAATAGTCTAATAATTAAGTCGCAGGTAAATCCTGCTCTCTTATATTATATCGTAAAATCGGATAAAAAGTTAATCTTTTTGTAGAAAAAAATTAAAAAATTTATAAATTCATAATATTAAAAAACCTCCGGCAGGACACTTAATTAGTCTCTGCCGGAGGCGGTGAAATTGATTAAATAATGCCAACAAAAGATATTAATTTAATTAGTCTGCATATCCTTAAGCTTATTGGCCTGCTGGAAGATATCTCCCAGGATGCCTTTGAACTCATCAAACTTGGCAACTGCTGCGTCAGAGGAGCGTACGCCCTCATTGGAGAGTGAAGCAACCTCCTGACTGGTAGCTGACAGATTGGAGATACTATCGTTGATCTCTGTGGTTGAGGATGCGATGGATTTCATGCCTTCGCCGATCTCAGCAAAGCGTGACAGCATCTCTGTTACATTTTCGTCAATGCAGTTGAAGTTCTCACCAACGGATTCGATCATTTCGTTCTGCTCGGTAACAGAGTTAACAGTATCGTCGATGCTGGCCATCGCCTTTTGTACATCTTCATTGAGTTCGTTGATGATGTTGGTGATCTGAGTGGAAGCTGTATTGGTTTCCTCAGCAAGTTCTCTTACATCATTAGCTACAACCGCAAAGCCCTTGCCTGCTTCACCGGCTCTTGCAGCCTCTATGCTGGCATTCAGTGCAAGAAGATTGGTCTGCTTGGATATTGACATAATGGAACCAACGATCTTCTGAACTTCTTCAACTTTATTGATAACAGCCTGTGTGGCATCAACGGTAACCTGACTCTGTTCTGATACGTTTTTGGATTTTTCCTTGAGGGCTTTTATTCCCTTTACACCTTCCTCAACAGCTGTTTGTGCATTTTCGGAAGCTGTTGTCATATTCTTGCGGTGCTGCTCGGTGGCATTTGTCTCTTCCTGAATCTCCTGAACTCTCTGGGCCTGGGCGGTGATGGCTTGAGCTGTGCTCTCCATACTGCTGGCGATGTCCTGCATACCTGAATGCTGGGATTCGATGATCTCCTGAAGGGACTGCATGTTGTCCTGAGAGGAATTGAACAGATTGGTTATGTTATTGGCAATCTCAGCCATCTGATTACCGGTGTTCATGGTCTTTTCGGCACTTTCGTTGATCACGGCGTTGTTTTCTTCATTGAATCTTGTAAGAAGTGTTACCGTATACAGGCATGCTATGAAGGCCAGAGCCAGAGTGATAAAGGCCGGTACATGAAGCATATCAAGCGTATGTGTTACGAAGTAGGCTTTCAAACAGGTAATAAGGAAAGAAAGTATAATTGCAGCAATACCTGCCTTACATAGCCTAACATTAAGATATATGATACTGCAGATCAGAATCGGCAGACCAAAGGCGAAATATACCAGGTTATCTTCGGCTATCAGGAGGATGAAATAGAAGATTGTTGAACCTCCCATTATTAGAATGGCTCCTCTTTTGATCGTAGGAAATACCATGTTCCCTGCAAAGACCATTATTCCGGCGATGAGGATGCCAATGAAGATGGCTATTTTTCCTCCGGTAAAGCCTTCACGGAATCCGTTGAAGATATTGATACCCAGACCACACATTAAAATGACCACGGTTACATAGAAACTGCTTCTGTTTGCGCGACGATATTGTTCAGCGTTCATAAAGAGTCCTTTCTGCATAAGCGTAAATAGCACACATATTATCTTAGTATAAATTTTATCACATTAAAGAATACACATTTATTAAAAAACGATTATATATACATCAAAAAAGTAGCTGTACGTTTATCATTATTTAATTTAAATTTACACAATATTAAGACTATATTTGAAGGCAATAATGTAAAATTGAAATAGGATTTTGTGTAACAATTCACAAAACTGATACAAATATTCAGAATAAGGAGCAAGGATTATGAAGAAAATGAGTATTAGGGCAAAGATGTTGTTGTGCATACTCCCGGTTGTTGCAATAGCGATGATTCTTCTGACCTATATTGCAAGCAAAGAGCTGTCATCGCAAATCCAGGTGCAGTCAACGGAAGCGATGAATGCAACCACGCTTGCCGCATCAAAAGAGATGAATGGAAACCTGGAAATTGTCAGAACAACGGCTGTAAATATCGCAGCAATGGTATCCACATCTTATAAGTTTGTGGATATGAAAAGCTACGGAGCCACTCTTTCCAAAATATTGAATGAGAATGACTCCATGCTTGGTTCGGGACTATGGTTTGAGCCAAATGTTTTTGATGAAAATGAAAAATATATTGGCCCCTACTGGTACAAGGAAGGTACTCAGATAGTAGAGACCTGGGACTACAGCAATGCAGAGTATGATTATCTTAGCCAGGAATACTACACTAATGCAAAAGCCTTGTCAGAAGGACAGGCAATCATAACTAATCCTTATTATGATCCGACTTCAGGAAAAGTCATGTCCAGCTGCTCTGCTCCTATTTACGATAACGGAGCATATGTTGGTTGCGTTACAGTTGATATGGAGTTAACTGATATCGCCAATATGGTTAAGGCCATCCAGTTTGGTGAGACAGGAAAAGCTATGCTGGTAGACTCAGTAGGAACATATATTTCCTGCGATAATGAGGACTATGTTATGAATGGCGTAAATATCTCTGCGGATGAAAATGCCGAGCTTGCAGCTCTTGCTGAGATGATCGTTTCCAAGAGTGATGAAGATCCTCAGATGGCAGCCTTCATGGAGAACGGAACCAGAATAATCATAGACTTTGTAAATATCCCGGAAGTTAACTGGAAGCTTATTACCAGAAAGAACATAACAGAGCTGGAAGCTCCTGTTAATTCAGCTGTTCGTAAGCTTACTATCATCTGCGTAATAGCACTTTTGGCAGCCGCAGCAGTTATCTGGACATACGTAATGAGCATCGCCCGCAATATCAATAATGTTAAAAAGTTTGCAGGCGAACTTGCCAGCGGTGACTTTACCGTTGAAAAGATCAAGAGTAAGACTCAGGATGAACTTGGCCAGATGAGTGAGTCATTAAATAACATGTTTGAGAGTAACAAAGATGTTATCACCAAGATCTCCGACGGATCCGTACAGGTATCCGAGACCTCTACAGGTCTTGCAAATATGGCAAACGAGCTGTCCAGTCAGTTCAACAGCATTCAGGGCAATATCTCCGGTGTAAACGATGCCATGATGTCATCAGGTGCCGCAACAGAGCAGGTTAACGCTTCCGTTGAGGAAGTTAACGCATCTGTTCATCAGCTGGCTGCCGAGACAGAGAAGACTAGCAGCGAAGCTGCAGAGATCAAGGCAAGAGCTAAAGAGATTGAGAAAGAATCAAGACAGGCTCACGACTATGCTATTTCCATCGCAGAGCAGAGAGAAGCTGATCTTATTGAAGCTAACGAGAAGGCCAAGATCGTTGATCAGATCGGTACACTTGCCGATACCATCGCAGAGATCGCAGATCAGATCAACCTCCTTTCACTTAATGCAAGTATTGAGGCTGCAAGAGCAGGAGATGCAGGCAAGGGATTTGCGGTAGTTGCTTCTGAGATCAACAAGCTTGCCAGCAGCACATCTGAGGCGGTTGAACAGATCAGAGAAACAATCGACGGCGTACAGGGAGCTTTCGGAACCCTTTCAAGTTCTTCAGGCGAACTCCTTGGATTTATCAAGGATACAGTTACTCCTGATTATGACAAGTTCGTAGGACTTGCTAAACAGTACGGTGATGACGCTGATTCCTTCGGCGGATCCTCCGAGAACATCGCTCAGATGGTTGAGAATATCAGAGCATCTATGGAAGAAGTATCCAAGGCTATTCAGAACATTGCAGAGTCCACTCAGGATACGGCAGATTTGTCAAGCCAAGTGAACGATTCCGTAATGGCTGCGGCAGATGTTGTTTCCAATGTAAATGACATGTCCTCCAAGCAGGAAGCTATCGCAGGAACTCTGGAAGAGATCGTAGGCAAGTTCAAGATCAAATAAGTAATGGAATTAAGATAATAACAATAAGTTTGCTCCTAAAAATATTAAGGGCCGGTTCGTTTCCGAACCGGCCCTTATAGATTGCATTGGTATTGCTGGTGTATTACAGTGTGTCCATTCTGCGGATATATTGAGGCCTTCCGGACTCTCCATGGACATTCTGGGCATGAATGATCTTGGCCCATTTATCAACCACGGCGTTCTCAACGCGGATTCCTTCTTCAATCTGGGCATAAGCCATAATGATGGAATTGCGTACAACAGCGCCTTTCTTGATGGTAACACCACGGCCTATGATGGAATTTTCAACGGTGCCTTCAATCACACAGCCGTTTGAAACAAAGGAATTGGTGACCTTGGAAGTATCGAGATACTTGGTGGGGCAGGAGTCGGTGGTCCTTGTGTAGATGGGCCATTCTGCTCTGAAAAGGTCACTTGCAATGTTGTAATCAAGAAGCTCAAGAGAAGCATTGTAATAGTCATTAAGACTGGTAAGTGCTGCAAAGTAGCCTCTGTGCTGGAAGCCTCTGATATCCATTTCCTTGCACTTGATGTTGACGATGTCAGCAAGAGTGTAGATGGAGGATTCCCAGGCAGCTTCTTTGATAAGATTGATAAATACCTCTTTGCTCATGCAATAGGTATCCATAAATACGTTTTTCTCCTTGGCGGTACCAAGGTTCTTCTCAAGGGATTCAATACCCTTTTGCTTGTTCATGTTAAGAATCTTGCAGCCTCTGAAGTATTCTCTTGCATTATCTACCTTCTGGTAGAGAAGAGTTACATCGGCGCCTGAGGCGATATGAGCATCAAGAACCTGTCTGTAGTCCTGCTTATATACCATGTAGCTGGGAGCGATGATAACGTAGTCCTGATGCATTCTCTGAATAATATCGATATTCTCAAGGAATGCCGAAATATCAGTGTTGTAAATTGAACGGGTAGAACTGTTCTCTGAGAAAAGAAGCTGTATCTTACCGCGCTTGGAGTTGATGTTGTAATGTCTTCCGGATCCTACATGTTCTGCGATGGATCTGGGACGGGAGCGTACATATACCTGGATACGGTTGATGTCGCTGTTACTCATATTGGAGATAGGGAAGTCGATGACCCTGAATCTTCCAAGGAATGAGAAGGAGCCGATAGGGCGGTAATCATGAAGACCCTCTACATATATGCTGCTATCTGCGGAGGATACAATGCCAAATGCTTTTGGTGCCATTATTTGTTACCTCCTTTCACATTTTTTGCAACAAGCAGAATGTTCTCACTGTTTCGCTGACCGACCTTGGCCTTGGCGCCTATTCTTACATTCTCTGCCACAAGTGCTCTTGTGACCACAGCGCCTTCTTCAACGACTACGCCGGGCATGAGTACGGAATCGGTAACCTTCGCTCCGGGAGCCACTACAGCGCCGGTAAAGAGAACTGAATTGGTAACCTGACCTTCAACGCGAACGCCCTGAGTGATATAGGCATGTTTAACCTTGGCATCTTTTCCGATGTACTGAGGAAGAGTGGACACATCCTCGGTGTAGATAAGCCAGGAGGAGTCGTTAAGATTGAGCTCGTTCTTGGGATCCAGAAGATCCATGTTAGCTTCCCAAAGGGAGTCGATGGTTCCCACATCCTTCCAGTAGCCGGAGAACTCATAGGCAACAAGCTTCTTACCTTCGCCAAGCATCCTGGGGATGATATTCTTACCGAAATCGTGATCGGAGTCAGGATTATTCATATCAGCAACAAGCATCTTGCGAAGATTCTTCCAGTTGAAGATATAGATACCCATTGATGCCAGATTGCTCTTGGGCTTGGCGGGCTTTTCTTCAAACTCTACGATCTTGCCCTTGCCATCGGTATTCATGATACCGAAACGACTGGCTTCCTTCATGGGCACGGGACGAACGGCAATGGTAGCGTCGGCGCCCATTTCCTTGTGGTAGGCAAGCATCTTTTCGTAATTCATTTTGTAGATGTGATCTCCCGAAAGAATAAGAAGATACTCGGGATTGTAGTTATCGATAAAATCGATATTCTGAGATATTGCATCAGCGGTTCCGCGATAGACATCAAGCCCCTCATCGGCTTTTTCGCGGGGAGTAAGAACATATACGCCGCTGTCCTTGGAGTCGAGCCCCCAACGTCCGTCCTGAGCAACATAGCTGTTTAAGAGAACGGATTCGTACTGCGTGAGCACACCGATTACATTGATGCCGCTGTTGGCGCAGTTACTAAGTGGAAAGTCGATTATACGGTATTTCCCGCCATAGAAAACTGCGGGCTTGGCCACTTTTGTAGTCAGGTCTTTCAACCTGCTGCCACGACCGCCTGCCAGAATCATGGCTAACATTTCAACTTGAGCCATATTTAGTTTCCCCCCTGTTACTTTTTTTAAAAGAACTCTTGTGAAAATATTCTATGTCTATGATAACACATATTTAGCGGTTATGAGCGGATTTGCGCCTATTTTTTGTGACTATCGGTATAGTGATAATAATTAGCGGAATTTTATAAAAATATAATATAATTACCCGTTTAATTTTGCTAAAATATACTTGAGTGGGAGTATGTCTTTATGCACCTGAAAGGAGACTTTTTATGCTGGCTACACTTATTCCTTTGTTCGACGCCAATATGTCTGTATGCGCATATTCTGTTTTTGCGCGAAAGGAAAACCACTTTCTGAATCCGAATTATGAAGGTACCGCCAGATATGACGGAGCCGGAACAGTCCATGAACTGGAGGTTGTCAGCAGCATGGGCGTAGCCACTTTGTCCGGAGGAAAAGAAGTCTTCGTTCCCATCAATCAGTTTTCCATATTTGCGGAAATATCCCTTCAGTGTACAGTGCCGGCAAATAAGGTAGTGCTTTTGATGGATAACACCATCACACCTGAAGAAACCTATGTCAAAAGAGTAAGAGAACTCAAGGAACAGGGCTACAAGCTGGCTATCAGAAAACTCCCCATCAGCAGTTTCGAAGCATATAAGAATATCCTCAGTAAGTGTGATTATATCTTGCTGGATCATGTGAAGATCGATGTGTCCAAGGCAAGAATGTACTTCAACAAAGTTTATCCAGGCATCAAGCTGTGCGCTGTCAACGTTGATTCCCAGGAGGATTACAAGGAACTCAAGGATGACGGAGGGTACGATCTGTACGAAGGCAGTTTTTTCAGAATGCCTGTCAAGGACTCCGAGACCGAGGTCAATCCTCTTAAGGTTAACTATATTGAGCTTTTAAATGTTGTTAATGCACCTGACTTTGATCTTACGGATGCTGCCGATGTTATCGGCAAGGATCCTGCGCTTGTTATCTCACTTCTTGAGATGGTTAACAGAATGGCACTTAATTCTGAGATCACATCCATCCGTCACGCGGCAGCAATGCTGGGACAGAGGGAACTCAAGAGATGGATCAACACCGCCGTTACCAAGGAGCTGTGCGCTGACAAGCCCAGTGAGATCACAAGACTTGTAATGATAAGAGCTAAATTTGCTGAAAACCTGGCAGAGAGCTTTGAGCTTGCCATGATGGCGCAGGAACTGTTCATTATGGGACTGTTTTCAGCTCTTGATATTATGCTGGAAAAAACCATGGAAGAAGCACTGAGTATGGTACAGGTATCCAAGAACGTCAAAGATGCCCTTCTGGAAGGAAAGGGTGAATTTGCACCTGTCCTTGATTTCATCAAAAGATATGAGGATGCGGATTGGACGGAAGTATCCAGGCTTATGGTTGTGGGCAATATGGACATGGATAAGGTATATGAGGCATATCTAAATGCCCTCAAGTGGTATCGCGATCTGATTCCTCAGGGATGAGAGGAAGGGTAAACTTCCTGATCTTAAGGTGTTTTTATGGACAGTGTTCAGAACTTTGGGAACTTAACCTTTAATCTTGCTGCTGTAATTATCAGTGTTACCTGTATTTTTTATACTATTCTGATGAAGAACAGAATGAGGACGAAGAACACGATTTTCCTCTGGATCCTCGTTATTGTTGCTGTTGATGCCATCACAGGTATATTTGGTGACCCGATAAGGACCGCAGATATTCCGTTTGCCACAAGGTTTTTTATTTTTCATCTGCTTCAATTTGTGTATTTCTTTACACATTTCGCTATAGCAGCCATTTTTGCGCTGTATATTCTTGCTGTATGCAATGTCGGATACAGATTTTCCAAAAAAAGCAGAAGAATGCTGGCACTGCCTTTTGCAATCATGGAAGCAATGGTAGCCACCAATCCCGTCTTTCATCTGGTCTATACTGTGGACAAAAACCTGGCATTTCACAGGCAGGCCGGAGTATATATCGCTTATGCGGTCAGCGCATTCTATGTGCTTTTTGCAATAGCGGCTCTCTTTGTCTATTGGAAAAGCCTTAATAATCTCAACAGAATAGCAGTGATATATTTCTTCGTGCTGGTTATTCTGGGCACCATTATTCAGATGGTGAATTTCAATATCAGATGTGAGCTTATGTGCGAAGCCATAGGTCTTATGGGACTTATGATAATGCTGGAAAATGACGACGAGAAGATGGATTCCGCCACCAAGGCCTATACCCGTAACGTTTTTATCCAGGATACCGGTAGCTACTTCAAATACGGCAGGAATTTTACGACTTTCGCAGTTCATATTAGAAATGCTGATGTTTACAGAAAAATAACGGGCTACGAGGAATTTGAGAGCCTTTTGTCGGTGGTAGTTTCTTTTTTGACAACTGTTGAACCGGGGACAGATGTGTACAGAGCCGATATCAACTGTTTTTTTGTTGTGTGCCAGGCGGTAGACAGGGAAAGAGCCGATCATATTTCTCAGATGATACTGCAGAGGTTTGGCGACGAATGGATCCACGGATCCACCAGTGTCAAACTTAAGGCCTTGATTCTGCAGGCCAGATCTCCGGAAGAATTTGGAAGTATTGAGCATCTGTTCCTTCTGTCGGATACAACCATGGAAACTGAGTCGCACAAAGTGCTAAGGGGACACGACCTTGACTTCCTGTTAAGAAGAGCTGATGTGGAAAAGGCTGTCAGAAGAGGAATCCAGAACGACGGCTTCAGGATATATTACAAGCCCATATATACCAGGAGCGAGCTTAGTATCTGCGGTGCTCAGGCCAAGCTTCAGTTCGTGGATAAGGAACTCGGAAACATCGCGGAAGAGGAGTTTATGCCTATTGCCGAGCAGACAGGTATTATAGAAAAGCTCGGATGGTTTGCTCTTGAGGAAGTACTGTACTTCCTCGGAGGCGGTATTGCAGAGGAGATGGGTCTTGAATTCATAAGCCTTGGACTTTCCTCGGCGCAGGTTATTCAGTCGGATTTTATTGTGAGGGTCAGGTCTTTGCTCAGTAAGTTCGGGGTAAGGCCCTCGCAGATAGTTTTTGAAGTGACGGAGGCCTCCGCCACAGCGGATCAGAACGTTCTGGGAATCATTATGTCAGAACTTGCCTGGGACGGCATCAGGTTTTTAATGGATGATTACGGCACAGGATTCTTTAGCATGCAGAGCGCATCCCAGCTTATGTTTGAGGGTGTGAAGATAAGTGCGGATCTTTTGGAAAAATCCAACCAGATGGAGCAGAGCCGCATTATTATAGAAAACAGACTTAAGATGATGCATCAGATGGGCAAGAAGGTGATCCTTCAGAATGTGGACAACCAGGAGCTTCTTGATCTTGCGGATATAGCAGGGGCGGACTATCTGACAGGTGAGTATTTCTCTCAACAGGTCAGCAAAAATGAGTTTATCGCCATCCTACGCGCAACAGAGATGGCTCGCATGGAGGAGAGAAGGGCGAAGGCAGCCAACGAAGCCAAGAGTAATTTCCTTGCAAATATGTCCCATGAGATCAGAACCCCTATCAATGCCGTACTTGGCATGAACGAGGTCATCTTAAGAGAGTGCAAGGACGAGAAGATATTAGAATATGCCCAGAACATCGAGGGAGCAGGCAGAACTCTTTTGTCCCTTATAAATGACATACTGGACTTCTCCAAGATCGAAGCGGGAAGTATGGAGATAACCGAGGCGGAATATGATTTCAGCTCGGTACTTAACGATGTCTATAACATGGTTCACATCAAGGCGGAGCAAAAGGTCCTTAAGCTGATTTTTGATATAGATAAGAACCTGCCCAATACGTTGTTTGGCGATGAGATGAGACTTAGGCAGATCATAGTCAACATCCTCAACAATGCCATCAAGTATACCAAGGAGGGCACAGTAACACTGACCGTAACCGGAGATGAAGGCTTTGATGGCAGTATTCAGCTCAGGATGGATGTCACCGATACGGGTATGGGCATCAAGGAAGAGGATCTTGAGAATCTCTTTGATAAGTTCAAGAGACTTGATATGGAAAAGAATAAGACCGTGGAAGGAAGCGGACTTGGACTTGCCATTACGAACAGTCTGCTGCAGCTTATGGGAGGCTCCATCAGCGTTAAGAGTGAATATGGCAAGGGTTCCACTTTTTCCATGATCCTTCCTCAGAAAGTGGTGGGAGATGCCAGGATCGGAGATTTCAGGCAGAAACTAAGCGAGGCTTCCAAGGAAAAGAAGAAGTACAAGGAGAGCTTCACAGCGCCGGAGGCAAAGGTTCTTGTGGTGGACGATACGCCAATGAATCACGTTGTCATAAGAGAACTCCTAAAGCCCACAAAGCTCAAGATATCCACCGCCAGAAGCGGCGCGGAATGTCTGGAGAAGCAGCATAAAAAGAAATATGACCTTATTTTCCTGGATTATCGAATGCCTGAGATGGACGGCATAGAGACTCTGGCAGCCATGAAGGCAGATACAGAGAGCCCCAACCTGAATACTCCTGTGGTGGTTCTTACCGCCAACGCCATAACAGGTGCCAAGGAGAACTTCATGAAGGAGGGCTTTGACGATTACCTGAGTAAGCCCATTGAGAGCGAGAAACTGGAGGAATGCCTTATCAGGTTCCTTCCAAAGGATAAGCTCATTATGACCCGGGAAGAACTTGCTGACGGAGAAGAGACTGATACGGCACAAACGCAGAAGACTCCGGAAGTCGCTCCGGAGGAAAGGCCCGACTGGATGGATAAACTTGAAGAGATCGATCCTTCGGAGGGACTTAAGAACTGCGGAAGTGTTGACAGTTATCTTAGCATATTGAAGGTGTATTACG
Organism: Butyrivibrio sp. DSM 10294; assembly: GCF_028539135.1. Classification (NCBI taxonomy): domain Bacteria; kingdom Bacillati; phylum Bacillota; class Clostridia; order Lachnospirales; family Lachnospiraceae; genus Butyrivibrio; species Butyrivibrio sp. DSM 10294. The sequence continues at coordinate 192,974 of NZ_JANSWL010000077.1, forward strand.
AGTCCTCCGATATGGCACAGAGAAACATTGAGACCACTTATGAGGAGAAGAACTGGAAGGACTACACAAGCTATGTTCATTCTCTTAAGAGCACCAGCAGAACCATAGGCGCCATGAAGCTCTCGCTCCTTGCAAAAGAGATGGAGGATGCCGGTAATGCGGGTGACATTGAAACCATTGAACTTCATCAGAACGAACTCCTTAACCTGTTCTCCATAGTGAAGTATTCCCTGTCGGAGATCCCGGAGATCGCAGGCGACAAGGATGAGGACGAGGATGACAAGCCGCCTATTTCAAAGGCACAGCTAAGGGATGCCTACAGCACCATAATCGAAGTTAGTAAGAGCTTTGACTATGACACCCTTCAGTTTGTTCTGGATTCAATCAAGATATACAAGCTGCCGCCTGATGATGCCAAGGCCATAGCCAGGATAGGAGAGCTTTCCTACAAGCTTTCCTGGGAACAGATACAAAGTGTTGCATCGCAGCGTTTGAACATAGAGGAGTAATGACATGAAGAAAAAGATTCTGCTTGTGAGAAATGAAGAAACTTTTTTGGTAAACGCCATCAAGAATGCTCTTTTGAGCAATAGATTCGAGGTGACGGATTCTTCCTATGCACTGTCGGAGCTGGCCATCAAAAAGAATGATGCGGATCTGATAGTTCTGTATACGGATCAGGATTTCGAGGAGCATAAGGATGCAATGGTCTATTTCAAGGATCTGTGCATCGAGGAAAACATGATAATGCTCATAATAGGCGACAAGGATGCCTTCGACCTGGTGCATAAGTTCGTCCCGAAGGAGGATATAGCCTTCGAGGTTACAAGGCCTCTTGATATGGCGGATCTTATAAATAAGGTTGCTACTGCCACTGACGAGGAGTTCGAGCTGGCAAGAAGAAAGAGCATACTTATCGTTGATGACGATCCTACCTATATTCAGATGATAAGAGAGTGGCTCAAGGATACCTACAGAGTGGGCATGGCCAATTCCGGAACCCAGGCTGTGGCTTGGCTTGCTACCAACAAGGCGGATCTTATTCTCCTTGATTACGATATGCCTGTGCTGGACGGCCCCAAGGTAATGGAGATGCTAAGGAGCGAGTCTTTTTCCAGCTCTACCCCGGTTATGTTTCTTACGGGCAAAAATGACAGGGACAGCGTTACCAACGTTATCTCACTGAAACCTGCGGACTACCTGCTTAAGACTATCAGTAAGGACAAGCTTCTTCAGACCCTTGATGTTTTCTTCAAAAGCAAAAATAAAGCGTATTGAGAGTAAAAAGATATGATGGATACCAGTGGATACGGCAGTCTGGCCTTCAGGATTGCCGCAGCAATTATAAGTCTGACCTGTGTTTTTTACACACTTTTGATGCGAAACAAAAGGAGTGCCAGGAGCAACCTTTTTGTTACTCTTTTGCTGCTTACTTTTATTGATTCCATAACCGGAATAATTTCATATCTGACACAGAATTCAGAACTTGCATTTAACGCCAAGTTCGTCATTTGCTATGGATGTAAACTGGTGTATTTTGTTACACATTTTGCGTTCATACCAACTTTTTTGTTCTATATCATCCTGGTCTGCGGAGTTATGTACAAGCTAAAGTTTCTGCAGAGAGTCATTATTGTTTTCCCTATTATTGTGCTTGAAATACTGCTTTTACTCAATCCCTTTATTAGTTTCATGTTTGTTCACGAGGGGAATCTTGTGTTTGTCAGAAGACCGGGAATTTATGTTGTATACGCAGTAGCTGTGGTATATGCTGCTTTTTCTTTCTATCTTCTTATGAGATATTGGAAAAACATAGGAACCGTCAAGAGGGTGGCAATGAGCTATTTTTCCCTTCTGGTTGTGACGGGAACTGCAATACAGATGTTAAATCCCCAGATCGTATGCGAGTTACTGGCGGATTCCATAGGCCTTATGGGAATCATGATCATGATCGAAAAGGACGATGACAAGGTGGATTCGGTCAGCGGCACCTACAACAGAAACGCATTTTTGTATGACCTTAACAATTTCTTCAGTCTGAAAAGAGAGTTTGTGGCCATCTGCGTAAGAATAAGCGATGCAGACAGCTACCGCAAGATCGTAGGTTTTGAGAATTTCCAGAACATCATCAGAGAGATTGGTGTATTCCTTGTGGGAATAGATGACAAATACGATGTCTACAGAGCAGAGGATTCCTGCTTTTATATTCTGTGTCCGGATATTAGCGATGCGGAAGTTGAGAGCATGACATGGCTTATCAACAACAGATTTAATGAGGGTTTTGATGTGGGAGAAGGAGCGACCATGATCAAGGCAAGGATCCTTGCGGCCAAAACACCGGGACAATTTAACAGCGTTGATGATATCTTTCTTCTTGCGGAGGCCGATATCGAGAGCGCTGACAAGAGTGTGTTTATTGGAAGTGATCTGGACTTCCTTGTTCGCAAGATCGAAATTGAGAAGGCCATTGGACGAGGCATCTCCGAGAAAAATTTCAAGGTGTTGTACCAGCCTATGTACAATGCAAAAACCGGTAAGATCACTTCCGCAGAGGCTCTTCTTACTCTTAATGATTCTGTGCTTGGGGCCATAGCTCCCGAGGAATTCATGGCAGTTGCGGATAAAACGGGATTTATTGAGGAGCTTGAGGTCAGGATGATTGAGGCTGTATTCAGATTCCTGGGCACCGGCGTTGACAGATCGGATATGCGCATAGAGTTTGTGCTTATTCATTTTATGTCCATCAAGACCATCAGTAAGTCGGTGGCTGATGCCATCAAGGACAATATGGAGAGATTTAAGATCGATCCTTCCCTTATTGCGTTTGAGATCAATGAGCATGATGCGCATATGGGTATAGATTCCCTTGAATATATCATGGATGTTTTCAAAAAGCTTGGTATCAGGCTGTTCCTCGGCAATTATACCTCCGGGTATATGGACTACAGAACAGGTTACAACAAGGGCTTTGACGGGATGATCATCCATGTCCGCAACATCATGGAAGGAACGGGGTATGAGAACGGTAAGATCCTGATTAATACCAGGGTCAGCCTCCTTAATCAGTTTAACAGCAAGGTCATTATTTCCAGGATCGATAACAAGGAACAATATGACATCGTAAAAGATCTTTCGGCCCACTGCTTAAGCGGTAATTACATTTCTCCTTCAATGACCAGAAATGAGCTGCAGCTGCGGTTCTGGCACGGGGAGAGAGTGGAATTTTCTGAGGACGGAGTTAAACATTTTGAAGAAGATGAAAATAACCTTTGATTATTAATAGATTTTGAAGTATGATGTTTTTGTTTACGGGGGAGAAGAGGAGAAATAATAGTTTTGATGGGAGAAAATTTATGGATCATTATGTCATGACCGTGCTGGCGGTTTTGCCTGCAGCGGTGCTTCTTTGGTTTATCTACAAAGAGGACAAAGTAGAAAAAGAGCCTTTGGATGTTCTTGCCAAGATTTTTGGATGCGGTGTCCTTTCAACAGCTATCGCAAGCTTATTCGAATATTGCGGATTCAATATTCTTTATCTTTTGTTCAATGGTAATATCAGGAATATTTTTTATATTATCATTTCAAACTTCCTGGTGGTTGGTTTATCCGAGGAGTTTGTTAAGCTCATGGCAGTCAGGATTGCAGCCTGGAAGGACAAGGCCTTTAATTATACCTTTGACGCAGTTGTTTATTGTGTAACTGCATCACTTGGATTCGCTGCTCTTGAGAATATTAAGTATCTTTGGGATGCTTCATATGAGTTATCTGTTATGAGAGCCATACTGTCAATTCCGGGACATGCAATATTTGCCGTATTTATGGGAATGTATGTGGGATTTGCCAAGTACTGTGAGGGACAGGGCAATATTCCCGCAATGAAGTCCAATCTCTGGAAGGCACTTCTGATCCCTGCACTTGTTCATGGTTTCTTTGATTTCACACTTACCATGAACCACATTGTATGGCTTATAATCTTCTTTGCATTTGAGGTTGCTATCGTTATTATCGCTTTCAGGAAGATCAAGTCTCTTGCTTCAGGAGATACGGCTATTTTCCAGAATTATTACTCCTGGCTGTGGCAGACCAAGAAGAATGCTCAGAAGGAGCAGATCCGTCAGCTCCAGTACAGCCAGCAGATGCAGCAGCAGTATGGTCAGCTTCCCGGAGCTCAGACTGTACTCGGCAGCCAGCCTCAGTTAACAGGCGGTCAGAACAATAACCAGAATCTTCTGCTTGGACAGAACAATAACTTCCAGCAGGCTCAGAATATGAGCTGGAAGCCCGCACAGGGTGCCCAGTATGCTAACAATATGGCTGCACAGAATGCGCAGATTCAGCAGCCCGCAGGTAACAACTGGCAGGCCAATCAGAACAACAATTTCCAGCAGGCCCAGAATATGAACTGGCAGCCCGCAACAGGAGCTTACCAGCAGCAGGTTATGCAGAACAAGGATCTGAGTCAGCAGCCGGTCGGAGGCTTCAATCCTGCAGGACAGCCTACATCCAACTGGCAGCCAAATCAGAGTGCTAATTTCCAGCAGGCACAGAACCAGCAGTTTGGTCAGGCAGCCCCTGTTCAGCAGAACCCTATGCAGCCACAGAACCCTGCACAGCCACAGAATGGTAACTTCAATCCACAAGCTTAACCAGCTCACAGTTACCGATCAGATTATCCCAGAAATTTGATAGAGGCGTTCTCTTTATGTGAGATATGAGACTGCAATTCATTGCACCGTGTCCCACGATGAGAACGTCTTTTTTTTGTGCAAGAAGTGGGTATACCTTATCTTCAAGAAAAGACAGGGTTCTCTCATTTAAGTGCTCAAAGGTTTCAGCGCCGCCCTGCGAGACATAAGCTGTGGGGTTGACGAAAAGGTCATTTATCGGGCAGGCCGGATTGTTGAAATATCCTGTCACACCTTCGTATTCACCAAAGCCCATTTCAATCAGTCTGTCATCGACGACAACGGGTATATCTCTTCCTTTCAGAAACAGCTCTGCGGTGGTTCTTGCTCTTGACAAAGGAGAGCAGAAACAGATGTCCAGAGGGACATTTTTGTATTTGACACAGGCTTCTCTTGCAGAGGCGATTCCTTCTTCGTTCAAGGGGATGTCTACATGCCCCTGGAGCTTTTCAAGCTTGTTCCAGTCTGTTTTGCCATGCCTCATGATATATAGCATAAAAAATTCTCCTTAATCACATTTTCTACATAAAATTGTGATATTATGTTTTTTGGCATTTTATTGCCAAACCAATGATAACATATTGAATTAAAAATACATAAGGGGAAACAGGTATGAATTGTAGTAATTGCGGGAATATATTGCAGCCTGGGGAGAAGTTCTGCAATGTATGCGGAGAGAAGCTCTCTGTATCACAGGGAATGAATGGTCAGCCCTCACAGGGACCGGTGAATATTGTCTGGAGTCCGCAGGGGCAGACACCGGATATGAATCAGATGCCCGGTATGAATCAGGCACAGGATATGAATCAGATGCCGGGAATGAATCAGGCACCGGATATGAATCAGATGCCGGGAATGAACCAGATGCCGGGAATGAATCAGGCACCGGACATGAATCAGATGCCGAGAATGAATCAGATGCCGGGAATGAATCAGATTCCCGGTATGAATCAGGCTCCGGATATGAATCAGATGCCGGGAATGAACCAGATGCCGGGAATGAATCAGGCACCGGACATGAATCAGATGCAGGGAATGAACCAGATTCCCGGTATGAATCAGGCTCCGGACATGAATCAGATGCCGGGAATGAATCAGATGCCCGGAATGCAGCAGCCGGCAGGTAAGTCCGGAGCTAAGTGGGTAATCCTCGGAGTGGTGGCAGCCGTTATATTGTTCCTTGGAATAGGTGGTTTTGCTGCGTACAAGTTTATGCCCTCCTTATTTGGAGGATCACAGCGAGCCAGTGCTCAGCCTTCCGGCAGCAATGTAACTGATACCGGAGAGACACCTGATGACCCCGACATGCCTGAGCAACCTGAAGATCCAGCCGGTAACGGCGTTCAGAATGCTGCTCCTGCCCCTGTGGACACTGCCAAGCAGGGAACCCAGAACAGACAGGAAGGCAATACAATATATGTTGTTGACGGAGGCCTTTATAACGACACAGGTTCCTACAATATGGACTTCTATGACAAGGACGAATATGTTAACGGCTCTTTTGCCTGCCGCAACAGCGCTATGACAATTGTGGACGGAGAAGCTTTTTATTATATTAATTCAGCCCTTGATGTTAATGTAGAGGCTGTTGATGTCAACTATGGCGGCATATCTTATTTTGGCAATACACTGTTTTATGTTACAGGTTATGGCAAAGAGAAGTCTGCTCTTTACCTGATCGATAAGACAGAAAATAAGAAATACATGATAGATGAAGAAGTATCCGGTTATAATACAGCTATTTCTCCAAACGGTAAGAGAGTAGCCTATTCCAAGTATATGGAAAATGGACCGGTACTGTTTATGTCAGGTATCGGAATGGAAGCGCAGGAGATATGTGCCGGCAACTGCGATATTCTGGCTCTTTCGGATGATGGACAGCTGATCTACGGAGTAAGAGCTGATGATTATGAGGATGACAGCTACAGCATGTACTGCTACAAGGGACCTGATTCCAATAAGCTCATCACTGAGGTTGCTCCACAGACCATCTATGTTGATAATGATGCCGAATCCTTCCTTATGATAGGCATGAACGACAGGAAGTTGTATTATTTCGATGGCTCCATGAGTGAAGTCAAGGTTGTTTACGACAGCGAAATAACTGATGTATTTGGCGGAACCATGGCCATGAGACAGGACTACAACATTGAGATCATCCCCAGCTCATCAGTTGACGGAGTTGCATTTACCGCAAAAGAAGGCGGTACGATGGTGTTTGTGGGAGCTGATAAGGAACCTTTTCGTCTGGCTGAAGAAAAAGTATACAATCTTCCATGCTTTGTAAGTGGTGATGAATGCTACTATGCTGTGGCCTCCGGTGACGGCACAATTGTAAAATATCAGTATAAGCCCGGCGGAACTCCTGAAGTAAGTGATACCTATACCGTGGAAGGTAATATCAGTGATGTATACGCAGATGTGGATCTGGAGTATCTGTGGTACTGCAACAGAGACGGACAGTTGTTCATGCTCCACGACGGAGAATCAAATATGATTGCTGAGGGAATTACTTTCAATCATACTTATTCTGCTTATTACAATCCCTTTGACAGCCTTGTATATGTTGTTAAGGACGGGAAGCTCTGCAGCGTTGATAAGGACGGCAATATCAAGGATACCGGATGTGAGTGTGATTCAATCTATCCTTCTTACAAGAACAAGCTTGCAGTTGGATATGCTGATTCAGCCATGAAGAATTATATTTATGTTGCCGGAAGAGCAATATGTGAAGAGTAATATGTAAAGAGTAAAAATATGGGCAGTGCGATCAAGTCGCACTGCCCATTTATTATCCTCTGGGAAAATCATCATATGTCAGATGGTCGCTATGTTCAAAGCTGTCATCCGAAGAAGCATCGAACTGCGATAACTCCTTGGAGAAGCGCTTGTCTGTGAGAATGCTGCGAAAGAGCCCGTGACAGCCCTCCGATACGTCTCTCCAGGTGGCATCGAAATTGCCTGTATACCAGGGATCTGCCACATCGCCTTCCCTGTCGGTGTAGTCCAGCATCTTATGGAGCTTGTGCTCCGGATCACCGCCAAAGATACCATTTAGATTGCGCATATTGGCGCTGTCCATGCCTATGATGAAGTCAAACTTATCATAATCGGTTCTGCTGGTTAATCTTGCTCTCTTGGCGCTGACACCAAGTTCATTGTCATCAGTTCCTATTCCGTGTTCCCTAAGCTTGGCTCTGGCGGGAGGATACACAGGGCTTCCGGCGCCGTTCCATATCTCATCCGTATGTGTTGCAGAGGACTCAATGTGGAAGGCTCCTGCAAGTCCCTGCTTGTTAACTATATCCTTCATGACAAATTCGCCCATGGTAGAGCGGCAAATATTGCCGTGGCAAACAAATAATATTCTGATCATTCTTATGTCCTATCCTCCGTTCTTACGATACTCTATCATTAAAGACTATATCGAGGATATTGTCAAAATCTATCTTGGTATTAACTATCTGAAGTACCCTGGAGATCTCGTCAAATCGGGCTACGATTCCGGTCAGCTTGATGTATTCGCCATTGTGGTAATAGATGCAGGTGATGATGCTGCCTTTTCGGACAAGGTGCATCTTCTTATCAAGCTCCTCGTACATCTCTTCGGACAATTCTATTTTATCAACGGTTATCTTTTCCTTGGCCCGAAGAGCTTCATCCAGTCCTTTTACTGCCTGGAAGGGGAGGAACTGGGCGGCTCTTTTGTCCATGGACATTTTCTGCCTTGGCATGTTTTACTCCTTGGTTATGTAAAGGATAGGCCTACGCCTTGTGGCCGCCTATCTGGTTGTTGCGCTCTCTGGTGGTGGCACCTTCTTCGAAGTTAAGGCCCTTGAGAATAGCGTTTTTGCCGAATTTGTTTTTGATCTCAAGGACGGCCTTCTGGACCTTCCTGTCCCGTTCAAGATCCTCCGGAGGCATGAAGAAGGAGTATTGCAGATATTCTTCGCTTGTGACGCCGTTACACACGACATACATTCTTCGGATCAGATATGCGGGATTGACTATCTGAGTGTAGAGTTCCGCAATCTTGGGAATAAGAATAGAAGAAGCGTTGGTGGGAGTGTCCAGGGAAAAGGTTCCCTTGGCTGAGGGAATGGGAGTACCCTTGGCGTAGCCCACCATCAGTGAAAAGGACTTGGAGACCAGCTCCTTGTCCACCAGGTCAAGGCACATGACATCCATCATCTCCTTGGCGATCACCTGCCCTTTTTCAAAGGTGTAGTCGCTCATAAGGACCTGACCCTGAGTAAGTGAATGGGATTGTGATTCATAGGAGCGGATATCATGAATTGATACGGGTTCTCTTCCCCAGGCATGATCGATAAGGAGTTCAGCGTTGACTCCCAGAAGCTTGTACAACAGATCCTCGTCGCCGTGGGCGATATCACGCATAGTCAGCATGCCGTAGGTGGCGAGCTTGTTGGCGATTCCCTTGCCGACACGCCAGAAATCTGTAAGGGGCTTGTGATCCCATAGCTTGTCCCTGTAGGAGTTCTCATCCAGTTCTCCGATAAAGTCGGGAGAGTGCTTGGCGGTAATGTCCAGAGCAACCTTGGTGAGATACAGATTGGTGCCGATGCCACAGGTGGCGCGAAGCCCCAGAGTTTCGTATATATCTCTGATGATGCGCTGTCCCAACTCCCGGGCCGACATCTGATAGAGCGACAGATAATCGGTGACGTCCATGAAGGCTTCATCCACTGAATAGACATGAATGTCATCCTTGGAGATGTATTTAAGGTATATGCCGTAGACTTCAGCAGAGTAATCCAGATATTTCTGCATTCTTGGAGGCGCCATTATGTAGTCGATGTGCTTTGGAATCTCGAACACTCTGCATCGTCCCGGAATGCCCAGAGCCTTAAGGGCAGGGGAAACCGCAAGACAAATAGTCTTGTCGGACCTGGTTGGGTCAGCCACGACAAGACGGGTGGTCATCACATCAAGTCCCCGTTCCACGCATTCAACGGAGGCATAGAAGGATTTCAGATCTATGCAGATGTACGAGCGTTCTTTTTCCATGTAATCATTATACGAACTAATGTTTGCGTAGTCAATGGCGCTTATTTGACATAATAATGTAGAAAAGAGCGGGCGGGGTGCTATAATAGTTGATAACGGAGTTTACGTAGCAAAAGGAGGAGCGTATGTATAAAGACGGTAAAGTTTGGGTGGCAAATACCGAATCGGGGGAGAATGTTTTTCTTTTGCCTAAGATGGCCAACAGGCATGGTCTTATAGCAGGAGCAACAGGTACAGGTAAGACCATAACACTTAAGGTTCTGGCTGAGTCCTTCAGTGATATGGGGGTTCCCGTTTTCCTTGCGGATGTTAAGGGAGACCTGTCAGGAATGGTGGCCGAGGGCAAAGATTCAGAGGATATGCAGAAGAGAATCGCCAGATTTGGCCTTGATGAAGCAGGATTCAAATATCAGAAATATCCTGCAACCTTCTGGGATGTATTCGGGGAAAAGGGCATTCCTCTCAGAACTACGGTTTCCGAGATGGGCCCACTTCTTCTTGCAAGAATCCTTGGACTTAACGATCTTCAGAGGGATATTCTGTCAATTGCCTTCAAGATTGCGGATGACAACGATCTGCTTCTTGTGGATACCAAGGATCTGAAGGCACTTCTTAACTATATGTCTGAGAACAACAAGGAATTTGCGGCAGATTACGGCAATATCAGCAAAGTATCCGTAGCAGCCATAATGCGTGCCATTGTTTCTCTTGAGATCGCAGGCGGTGACAAGTTCTTCTTTGAGCCTGCACTTAATATCAAGGACTGGTTTGCCACAGGCGAAGGCGGCAAGGGCATGATCTCAATCCTTGATTCCACAAGCCTTATTAATAACGGCACTTTGTATGCAACCTTCCTTCTGTGGATGATGTCTGAACTTTTTGAGACACTTCCTGAGGTAGGAGATCTTGATAAGCCCAAGATGGTGTTCTTCTTTGACGAGGCACATCTTCTTTTCAAGGATACGCCGAAGCTCCTTATGGACAAGATCGAGCAGGTGGTTAAGCTCATCAGATCCAAGGGCGTGGGTATCTATTTTGTAACCCAGAATCCAAGAGATATTCCCGACGGCGTTCTTGCACAGCTGGGTAACAAGATCCAGCATGCACTTCATGCCTATACTCCTTCCGATATGAAGGCTGTTAAGGCAGCAGCTGATTCCTTCCGTGAGAATCCTGAGTTTAAGACTGCGGATGTTATTCAGGAGCTTGGAACCGGTGAGGCAGTATGCTCATTCCTTGCTGAGGACGGAACACCTACTGTATGTCAGAAGGTCAAGATCCTGCCTCCTCAGAGCTATATGGGCGGCATAGATGATGATCTCAGGGCAAAAGAGATCAAGCAGAGCGTTCTGTACAGCAAGTACTACGAGCCCGAAGATCCCGATTCAGCTTATGAGTTCCTGGAGAGAAAGGGATTGGCAGATGCGGAGGCAGCAGCCAAGGCTAAGGCAGAGGAAGAAGCTGCCAAGGCTAAGGCCAAGGAAGATGCCGCAGCAGCCAAAGCTGCAGAGAAGCAGAAAGCAGCCGAGGAGAGAAGAAAGAAACAGGCCATCAAGACTGTTGGTAATTCTGTTGCCGGAACTGTTGGCCGTGAAGCCGGCAAGGCTTTTGGCGGTAAGTTCGGCAAATTCGGTAAGACACTTGGAGGGAATCTAGGTGCCAGCCTCGGAAGAGGTATTCTTTCAACCTTGTTCAAATCATAATAAAAATAACCAAAAAGAAACCACCGCATCTGCGGTGGTGATTTTTGGGAGGAGGGGTTGTTCGGTGGGGAACCAAACAACCCGTGTATGAAAAAAAGTATTGTTGGGGGTTCAGAAGTTTCCTTCTGATAGATATTATATTACATAGGACTTGTTGCTAAACTGTGTCAAAACTCTAAAAGAAGTATAACCTATTCTAAAATATATATAGGAGTATTAGAAAAAATGTCAAAAAACAAACGAAATACAGTCAAATACGATACGGCAGGACCGGACAGAAGCGCTGCAATGGCTAGGCTTGTGTTCACAATGATCGTTTTATGTGTCGTTATCATGATATTTATTAAGGTTGCGGTGCCAATGATCGCCCAGAAGACCAAAAAGGCTGCTGCAGAGAAGACTGTTGAAGTAATTACCCAGAATGCGGAAATAATTGCAGGCGACAATGAAGAAGTCAAAGAAGCCATTCAGAATATGTCCGAAGAGGATAAGGAAACCCTGACAGAGATAGTTGAAGACCATATGGATGCTGAGACTGTTTCCGAGGTTATGGGATACGTGGAAAAGAAGGATAAGGAAGGCCTGATGAAATATGCCTCTGAGAATCTCAGTGAGGAAGAGATCATCAAGCTGATCGGAATCTATTCCAAATACGCCAATCCGTAAAAGAGTATTGCATAAAAATTCTGAGCATAAATATAGCCGGAGCTGTGCATAATAATACAGCTTCCGGCTACTTTTTTATAATTATATAAAATTAATCCTATAACGCAAAAACACCCACGGGGGGACGTGAGTGCCTGCGATTTTCTTATGAGGGGGAGATAGTGATTGGTTCGAATGAACCGTTTGCATCACTAACTTGAGTTAATAATAACTCAAAAATGTGTACAAAAAGTGAACATTTTATATTTTTTTAATATTTTTTTTATTTTTTTTTATAACCTCAGTATATCTGCGAATGAACAAGGGTTTTTATATTCCGTAAAAATATGCTACTATGTCTTAGTCGTAAAAAACTTAAGGAGATTATACTTAAAAATGTTCAAATATAAAATCTACGGACTTATAACCGAGACAGATGTGGAATTTGCGCATCTCGTCACAGCTGATGAACAGTCCGCCTCCGATGTGATCATACACCGGGGAAACATTGAGGACGAAGTAACGGCACATCTTGATACAGTCGGCGCAAGAGCCTACGATATTCATTTTGACAGATCCGTGTTTAGAAATAAGGGCGGTTATTACAAGATAACCGATGGCAAAGAGATAGTATATGAGACCAAGGAAGGCTACACTCCTGAGATGGTGGGGCCATGGCTTCTCGGTTTTGCATATGCGATGCTGCTTCTTGAGAGGAACACACTGGCTGTTCATTGCAGTGCTATTTCAGACAAGGACGGCGCATTTCTTATAAGCGGTGTTCCCGGGGCCGGCAAGTCATCCCTCACTAAAGTCTTATTGGAGCGAGGCTACGGAATTATGGCAGACGATGTGGCTGCTGTCAGAATAGACAATGATGGCACCAATGTATATCCTGCTTTTCCCTATCAGAAGCTCTGCAGAAATGAAGTTGAGAAAAGAGAACTGGATGAGGACGACCTTATTTACATTAACGAGGACAAGGACAAGTTCCTGGTTCCTGTGAACGAAGCCTTTGTGGGAGAGAAGAGACCCCTCAGATTCCTGATCTTCATTGTAGTCTCAAATACTGATAAGGTTGCTGTTCAGAAGCTTTCGGGACTAAACCAGCTCTTCGCCCTCAGAGAGAATCTCTTCCTTGCAAGACTTACCGGACCCTGGCTCAATGAGAAGCCTCTTATGGATCTGTGTCTTAAGGTTGCATCGGGATGCCCTGTGTATCTTATCGAGAGACCAGCAGGAGTTGATACACTAAGTGAGATGGCAGATACAGTGGAGAAGATCGCAGCTGAAGTTGGCTGAAATAATAAAGGATCAAGCAAATAAGATAGATTATGAATATGCCTGATGAAAGACTGTTTGAGAAGATAAACCATTCTTATTTTTTCAAATGGTCTTTTTTCGTGGACAAAGATTTCTTAAAATTAATTTTAAAAAATGCCTGAAACGCAATACCGTTCAATCATCATTTGTATTATAATAAGAACAAGAAAAGAGATTTTGTCCGCCGTGGACGGATAGATGTGTTTTAGTAGTGGATACTTGATTTAAATTAATCAGTTTGACTATTTTTAACCCATTGTACTTGACATAAAGTTGCATGAAACATATGATTAACGTTGTTTGTACGAAAATATTCATGTATACAATCTTAAGTTCTAAGTACAATGATGTACTGTTTTTGTATATCATTGTATATTTTTTAAATTTCACACGTTAAAGAGGTAACGCTTTGGCGGGGTGACAATTCAAAGCATCATAATAACAAAGGACAGGTTAATATTTATGAACACTAAAACGCTTATGTACATTGTTAAGAGAGTGATCCTTGCAATAGTTACGATCTGGGTGGTTATCACCGTGACCTTCTTCGTAATGCATGCAGTTCCGGGAGGCCCCTTCACCGGTGAGAAGGCCGTAACAGAGGCGGTCAAGGCTGCAATGGAAGCCAAATACGGATTGGACAAGCCACTGGGAATGCAGTACGTCACTTATCTTAAGGATATAGTAACAGGCTTTGATTTCGGACCATCCCTTAAGCAGAGGGGACGTAACGTTAACGACATCATCCTGGACGGAATGAAGACCTCCGCCAAGCTTGGTATCATAGCAGCCTTCGTGGCACTTATCTGCGGCGTAGTCCTTGGATCCGTAGCAGCCCTTCGCAGAAACAAGCTGATAGACAGGATCATAATGATAATCACCACGGCGTTCGTATCCATGCCATCATTCATTATGGGTTCCCTTCTTCTTATATTGTTTGCCATTAAGCTCAGATGGTTCCCCGCTAACGGAGCCTCAAGGAACGGATTATTCCTTCCGATCCTTACGCTTTCTCTTTATCCCATGGCTTACATAACACGTCTTACAAGATCTTCAATGCTGGAGGTTCTGGGTCAGGACTATATCAGAACAGCCAAGGCCAAGGGCGTGTCGGGAACCAAGATCATCTTCGGTCATGCACTTAAGAATTCGCTGATCCCTGTTATTACCTATTTCGGACCCATGCTTGCAGGTATTGTTACAGGTTCACTTGTAGTTGAGCAGATCTTTGCGGTACCGGGCATCGGAAGAGCCTTCGTTAACAGCATCACCGGCCGTGATTATCCTCTGGTTATGGGAACCACCATTGTTCTTGCGACACTTATCGTAATCATGAACCTTATCGGTGACATCATGTACAAGGTTGTTGACCCAAGAATTACTTTGGAATAAGCATTCCGACAAACTATAGATTAGGAGATTTTTTAAATGGATATATCTAAGCTCAGTACACAGATAAATATGGATGACTTTATTCCTGCCACCGAGGAAGAAAAAGAATACATGGTGCAGATGCGCCCTTCATCCACGTTCTTTAAGGACAGTGTAAAAAGACTTTTGAGAAACAGAGTTGCAACAGTTTGTTTCTTCATTATAGTTCTTATCACTCTGGCAGCCATCTTCATTCCCATGTTCTGGCCCTATTCCTATGACCAGATGCTTGGAATGACACCGGGTAAGCCCGTTGATAACACCTTCAAGGATCTTAAGCCCTTCCAATACGGAGCCTCCGAGCTGGCACTTATCGACAGCGGAGAGAGCGTTGTTCCTCACATATTTGGCACCGATTCCCAGGGACGTGACTATTTCATCCGTGTTGTTTACGGAACAAGAATCTCCCTTGCGGTAGGCTTTTTTGCAAGTATCATCGTTCTTATTATCGGAATGACAATCGGTTCCATCGCAGGCTATGCCGGCGGCAAAGTGGACCTTATCATCATGAGAATCGTAGATATCATTTATTCACTGCCTGACATGCTGATGGTAATCCTGTTATCTTCGGTACTTAAGGTGGTAATGGAAGGAGCTCTGGACGGAACGGTTCTTGCCAAGATCGGCTCCAACATCATAAGCCTGTTCATAGTATTCGGTGTTCTGTACTGGGTATCAATGGCAAGACTTATAAGAGGTCAGATCCTTTCACTTCGTGAGCAGGAATATGTCCTGGCTTCACAGGCTGCAGGAGCAAGAGGAAAGTGGATCATCTTGAAGCACCTTCTTCCCAACTGCTTCTCAGTCATCATCATTTCAACAGCACTTCAGATCCCCAGCGCGATCTTCACTGAGAGCTATCTGTCCTTCCTTGGACTTGGTGTTAACGCACCTATGCCTTCACTTGGATCTCTGGCTTCTGATGCGCTCAATGGTATTTCCTCCTATCCTTACAGATTGGTCATACCTGCACTTGTTATCTCACTCATTGTTTTGTCCCTTAACCTTTTCGGCGACGGACTTCGCGATGCCTTCGATCCCAAGCTTGACACTTAAGCTTCCTTACTAAATACATAGGAGAACACATAAATGAGTTTATTAGAAGTAAAAGACCTGCACACTTCCTTTTTTACCGACGCAGGTGAAGTGAAAGCGGTTAACGGAATATCTTTTTACCTGGACAGAGGTAAGGTCCTGGGAATCGTAGGAGAGTCGGGAAGCGGCAAATCTGTAACTGCTTATTCCATAATGCAGATCCTCGCAGGAACAGGCAAGATTGTCTCAGGCTCCATCAAATTGGACGGACAGGAGCTTGTTGGCGCCGGCGAGAAGGTTATGAAGACCGTAAGAGGCAACAAGGTATCCATAATTTTCCAGGATCCCATGACCTCACTGAATCCTACCTATACCATAGGACATCAGCTTATGGAGGCAATTCTCCTCCACACCGACAGAAACAAAGAACAGGCCAGAGAACGTGCCATCGAGATGCTGAGGCTCGTTAACGTCAATGAGCCTGAAAAGAGAATGAATCAGTATCCACATGAGTTCTCAGGCGGTATGAGACAGCGTGTAATGATCGCCATGGCCCTTGCCTGCGAACCGGATATTCTTATTGCTGATGAGCCCACAACAGCTCTTGACGTTACTATTCAGGCCCAGATCCTTGATCTTATGAAGTCTCTTCAGGAAGAGCTGGGAATGGCCATTATCATGATCACTCATGACCTGGGCGTAGTTGCTCAGATGTGCGACGAAGTTATCGTTATGTACGCAGGTTCCATCTGCGAGCAGGGAACAGCCGATGAGATATTCTACAATCCTTGCCACGAGTACACCAAGGGTCTTCTTCGTTCCATCCCCACAGAGGGAAAAGAGGGAAAGAAGCTGGAGCCTATTTCCGGAACACCTATCGATCTATTGAATATGCCTAAGGGATGCCCTTTTGCACCAAGATGTGACAATGCCATGAAGATATGCCTTCGTGAGAGAGCAGAGCGTATGCAGATTAATGACTGGCATGCGGCAGCCTGCTGGATGAACGTCAAGAAGTCTATGGAAGGTGGTGAAGCCCATGAGTGAAGCAGCAAAGACAGAAAATCTCGTTGAGATCAAACACCTTAAAGAGTACTTCAACGTCAATGTAGGATTTTTCAAATCCAGACCTCTTAAGGCTGTTGATGATGTATCTTTTTCAATTAAAAAGGGAGAGACCCTTGGACTTGTAGGTGAGTCGGGATGCGGCAAGACAACCGTTGGCCGTACCATCCTTAATCTCTATAAGCCCACAGCCGGAGAGATCTGGTACGACGGCAAACTTATCAAGACCGATGCAGATATCAAGGAATTCAGGAAAAAGGCCACCATGGTATTCCAGGATCCTTACTCATCCTTGAATCCCAGAATGACCGTATCAGATATCATCGGAGAACCTCTGGACATTCACAAATTGTACAATACCAAGGAGGAGAGAAGAGAGCGTATCCTCGAGCTGATGGGGTATGTAGGACTTAACTCTGAGCATGCATCAAGATATGCCCACGAGTTCTCCGGCGGACAGAGACAGCGTATCGGAATCGCCCGTAGCCTTGCGGTTAACCCTGAGTTCATTGTCTGCGACGAGCCTGTATCTGCCCTTGACGTTTCCATTCAGGCACAGGTTATCAACATGTTTGACGAGCTTCAGGACAAGCTGGGACTTACCTATCTGTTCATTGCCCACGACCTTCTTGTTGTAAGACATATCAGTGACAGAATAGCAGTTATGTACCTTGGTAAGCTGGTGGAGCTGGCGGATGCAAATGAGATCTACGACCATCCGATTCATCCCTACAGTAAGTCACTGCTGTCTTCGGTTCCCGTTCCGGATCCCAAGATTGCAAGGGCCAATAAGAGAATTATCTTATCGGGAGACATTCCAAGTCCCTTAAATGCTCCTTCAGGGTGCCCATTCAGAACCAGATGTCCTCATGCAACACCTGAGTGCGTAGAGTCCATGCCGGAGCTCAAGGAACTTAGTTCAAGGCATTTTGTGGCCTGTCATCATCCCGAGAACATCGCTTAATAAGATGAAAAATATGGAAAAACCATATTTTCAATAAAAAACTTCATACTAAGGAGGTAATTATGAAAAAGAAGTTATTATCAGTAGTACTTGTTTTATGCATGGTTTTAAGCCTCGCAGCCTGCGGAAAGCAGTCAGACAGTGCAAGCTCAAGCTCAATCAATGTCTGCCTTGCATCTGAGCCTGCAACCTTGGACCCTGCACTTAACTCGGCTGTAGATGGAGCTACACTTATCAGCCACCTCTTCTCAGGTCTTGCCAAGTGGGGACTTGATGCAAACGGCAACCTTGAGATCCAGCCTGATTGCGCTGAGGCTCTTGTTGAGGGTGTCGAGAACGCAGACGGAACAGTTACTTATACTTACAAATTAAGAGACGGACTTACATGGTCCGACGGTCAGCCTGTTAAGGCTTCAGACTTTGAGTTTGCTTGGAACAGAGCAGCAGGTCAGGCTCTTGCAGCTGACTACGGCTACATGTTCGAGGTTGTTGATGGCTATGAGGCTATTTGGGCAGACGGCGCTACAGGCGATGAGAAGCTCAATGTTCATGCCACAGACGACAAGACTCTTGAAGTTACTCTTACAACACCTGTTGCTTACTGGAACGAGCTTCTTGCATTCCCTACATACTTCCCTGTACGTGAGGATGTTGTTGCCAACGAGTCCTGGGCTACAGATCCTGCAACCTATGTAAACAACGGTGCTTACACAATGACAGCATGGGAGCACAACTCACTTATCACTCTCAAGAAGAACGACAAGTTCTATGACGCAGCTAAGGTTAAGATGGGTGAGATCAACTTCTATCTTTCAGATGATGCAAACAACCAGCTCGCTAACTTCGAGAACGGCGACTGGCAGTTCATCGATGATGTTCCTACCAACGAGATTGCTAACCTCAAGACCAAGTATCCCAACGAGTTCGTAACAGCAGGTCAGCTCGGAACCTACTATGTATGCTGGAACATCAACGAGAAGATCCTTCCTGACAGCAGCACTCTTACAGGCGCTGAGAAGGCTAACGCAGAGAACGAGATCAGAAATGCTCTTGCTCTTCTCATCGACAGAAACCACATCGTTAACGACATTGCACAGGGCGGACAGGTTCCTGCGTCTTCCTTCGTAGCTATGGGTCTTACAGATGCTGACGGAACAGAGTTCTATCAGAATGCAGGTAACGGTTCAGGCTATGTTGGATACTATGATGTATCTACAGCAGCTTATGAGTCTAACTGGGCATCAGCTATTGAGACACTTAAGAAATACTACACCTATGACGAAGCTTCAGGAACATTTACTGACTTCCCTACACTTACATACCTCTACAACACATCAGAGGGACATAAGGCAATCGGTGAGGCTATTCAGTCAACCTTCGCAGGAGTAGGCATCACAATCAACCTTGAGAACCAGGAGTGGGCTACATTCCTTGATACACGTAAGGCTGGTAACTACTCAATCGCACGTAACGGATGGCTCGGCGACTACAACGATCCTATTTCCTTCCTTGATATGTGGACAACAGCTTCCGGTAACAACGACGTTCAGTTCGGCAAGGGCGACAACGCAGGCGTTCAGGCTTACAGCATCGACCTTACAGACCTTGGCTATGACGTTAAGGTTGAGAACGGAACATGGGCTGAGACCTATGACGTTGTAATCGGTCTTATTAAGAAGTGCACAGATTCCAAGACACGTTATGCTCTTATGCACAAGGCAGAAGATCTTCTTATGTCAACAGGATGTATCTGCCCTATCTACTACTACACAGATCTGTACATGATCGACGACAGTGTAAGCGGATTCTTCTCAAGTCCTCTTGGATACAAATATTTCTTATACTGCGAAGTTAATAAGTAATGAATTGATTCATTAAAACAAAAAACAGGAATCTGCTTCGGGAATACCCTTAGCCGATTCCTGTTTATTTTTTTATTCGCTGCCATTCATCCCATGAAGGCGTTCTCGGATTCCTTGATGAGGTCACTGAGTTCCATATCTGTTACGTCTAGGACCCAGGCCAGCATGGTAATATTGTGAGCATGCTCCTCCACGGAGAACTTCGGGCATGTTAAGTAAGTATCTATTTCATCCTGTAATTTCTTTCTAACATCATCTTCAGTTCTCATAATCGCAGCTCACCTACCTTCCGATTGTTAGTTTACTATATTTCATTATAACAGATATTGATAAAGAGGGAATTGCCATTACTTGGGAAGATAAAAATACAGTGCTGTAAATTGCCTGTTTTTAAGAATAAATTGGTTTAATTTTCTAAATTGAATATTGAATTTTTGTTGCAGCTCTTATCGAAATTTGATAAGAACTTTTTTGTGTTTTTTATGTGTTTTTTTTGTGAAAAAACTTGCATGCGCCACTCTGATTCTATAATATAAAAAAGCTACTAAAAAGGGAGGAATGAAAGAATGTTTCAGAAAAAGTTCAAGCAGTTTATGGCTGCAACTATTTCTGCAGCTATGCTTGTAGGGCAAGTCCAGTATGCAAATGCGGCAGATATTGATGAGAGCACTAACATTGATCTTACAGAAGACTATGATCTGACAGCAGAATCGGAAGACTCACTTGGGAATTACGAAGATATTTCCACTGATTTTGTACCGGTTGAGGAATTGGAAGTTATCGATGA
This sequence comes from Butyrivibrio sp. DSM 10294, assembly GCF_028539135.1. Classification (NCBI taxonomy): domain Bacteria; kingdom Bacillati; phylum Bacillota; class Clostridia; order Lachnospirales; family Lachnospiraceae; genus Butyrivibrio; species Butyrivibrio sp. DSM 10294. Next base: position 213,502 of record NZ_JANSWL010000077.1, read on the forward strand.
CGAGGAGACCGAAGAGTCTGAGGGCATCGAGGATGCTGAAGAGCCTGTTGAAGTGATCGTAGAAGAGCCTGTTACTGAGGAGCCTGAAGAGGTTTCCGATGGGGACGTAACAGAAGCTGCCGAAGAGGCAAGTGATGAGGCTTCTGTGGACAGCTCAGTAGAAGATGAAGCTGCTCTTATGTCAGAAGAGACAGAGCTTCCTGCAGGAATTGTGGGAATGGCAGAAGGATATGAGCTTACAGCATCTGAGGCTGCTGTAAAGGCTGAATCCGTTACCAAGAAAGATACATATTTTAAAGATTTCTCTTCACTTGAAGAGGGCAAGGATTATGCCAAGGATGAGGTAGTATTTCTTGCAGAAACTAAGGAGCATGCTGAGGAAGTAGCTGCAGCTTATGCAGGTTCTCTTAAGAGCTTTGAGAACGGAGTTGCTGTTATTGATCTCTCTGAGTCAGAGGTTAGCGTTGAGAGCGCATATTCATGTGCATTTATTGATGGTCTTAACCTTCCTGTAGTTACTCCTAATTATTTCTTTGCATATGATGAGCTTACATCTGTTGATGCAGATTATCTCGGATTATTCAAGGAGACAGCTTCTCAGGAGAGCGCAGCAGAGGTCTCTGAGGATGAGACCGTAGATGTAACTAAGGCGCCTGAAGAGGAAGTACTTGAAGATATCGCTGAGGATGACACAGTAGCTTATGAAGAGTCTTCAGACGAAGAGGCTTCCGAGGATGCCGAAGAGGCAGAGGATGAGGAAGCTGAGGAGACAGAGGAAGAGGCTGAGGAAGAGACTTCTGAGGAACTTCCCGATTTCATGAGCGAGCCTTATTTTGATCCTGCTTCTGATGAATATCAGTGGCATCACCAGATGGTTGATTCTTATTCAGCATGGCTGAGCCTTGGTAAGGACGGACTTAACAAGACTTCAGATGTAGTTGTAGCAGTTATCGATGACGGTATTGCTGATATTTCAGAGCTTAACCTTGTTAATGAGGCTAGCGTTGAAGGAAGCCATGGAACAATGGTTGCAGGCGTTATCGGTGCCGGAATCAACGAGAACGGCGGCGCAGGTATTGCTCCCGGGGTAAAGCTTCTTAACCTTAAGACAGATCTTACATCAGCAGGTGTTATGTCACAGCTTCGCACAGCTGTTGAGAACAAGGCTGACGTTATCAATATGAGCTTTGGCGGATCTAATATCGATCCTCAGATGACTTATGTTATCGATGAAGTTAATGCAGCAGGTGTTACAATGGTTGCTGCAGTCAGCAGCAAGGGTGTATATCCTGCAGCTTATGAGAATGTTATCGCTGTAGCAGCTGTCAATGAGGCAGGCAAGATTGCTTCATATGTAGCAGATGCTTCTTACGCAGATATCGCAGCTCCCGGATCCAACATCTGGACAACAGACGAGACCGGCAATTACGTAATGGTGAGCGGTTCAGCTCTTGCTTCTTCTGTAGTAGCAGGTGCAGCTGCGCTCTATATGACCAAGTTCGGACACGTTGCTCCTGCAGATATCAAGGCTGCACTTGTTGATACAGCTGATGTTCTTGAGAATGTTAACGTTGTAAATGTTAGCAAGCTTATCGGAGCAGCTTCCAGAAGATTTGGTGCTACAACATCCAATGTTGCAAGCGTTAGAATCACAACTTCTGCTAATGCATCAACATATAATGTTAAGACCGACAAGAAGGGCGCCGTTAAGTCAGCATCAATCTATTATGAGGTAGGCGCACAGAAATCAATTACTTTAAGCGCTAAGTTCCTTGATAAGGCAGGTAATTCAGTTTCTTCTGCTGCTATGTGGACATCAAGTAAGCCCGGCGTTGCATCAGTAAATGCAAGCGGTGTTGTTACAGGTCTTAGCAAAGGTAAGACAACAATTACTTGTAAGGACAGAAACGGTTCTAAGAAGGCTTCCGTTACCATTGAAGTTAGAAAGACAGTTACTTCACTTGAAGTAACCGGTTCAAAGTTTGTTACTCCCGGTTCAAAGCCTAAGTACAAAGTTAAGGCTAACAGCGATGCAAGCAGCAAGGCAGTTACATGGAAAGTAAGCGGTGCATCAGGCGTTACAGTTGTACCTACAACAGGACAACTTATTATTGAAAAGTACGTTTCTAACTGGACAAAGGTTACATTGACAGCAACTGCCAATGATCCTGCTCATAAGCAGGCTTCTTATACCGTAACAATTCGTAATAAGGCTAAAAAAGTAGAGATTAAGAGAAGCGGCGCAGTAACCAAGAAGATTACTCTTGGCTTGGAAGAAGTAGTAGATGTTAAAAAAGAAGCAACCGTAAGTGTTTCTGCTGACAACGGAGCTCCTATTGTTTGGAGTGATAAATATGACCATAACAAGATCTCGCTTGTGAAAAACTCTAATGGATCATATACTATCAAGGCAAAGACCACCGGCACTGTAACATTGACAGCTGCAACCGATGATGGATCCGGCAAGAAAGCTAAACTAACTGTTAAAGTTATCAACCCTGTAACTCAGATTTATTATGAGATTAGGAATCAGAACCCTGACATCCTGGCAGAGGGTGGTAAGATGAAGTTCTATTCCACTCCTTATGGCAAAAATAAAACAACACCAACAGTTAAAAAACTTAAATGGAGAGTAGTTGTATCAACTAATTCGAGAACCCTTACTGATGATGAGGCAAAGCATGTTGCAACAATCTCCGGCGGAACAGTAAAAACTAAGAAAAATGCCACTGATTGGATTGTAAATAATGGTTTTAGCTCCGCAAGAATAACCGTGTATGCAGGTTCTACAGATGGATCTAATGCTTATTGGCCATTGAGAACAGTTAATCTTGTTGAACGTGTTAACAAGTACTATAGATTTGGCTTGCCTCAGGGAGCAGGAACCTGGACTCATAAAGAGGCAAATGGTAGAACACAGAATTACAATCATTTTATTCTGACAATAAGAAAATACATCGGTGGCTTCAAAATTGGTGAAGAAAAGCATGAAAGCTGGATACTGAGCAGATATCCTTTTGAGGTATCTTCTACTAATGAGTCAATTTTGCATGCTGAGTGTGTTCCGGACACAGTTAATTCAGGATATTATTGCCTTCAGATTACATCTTATGGCAGATCCGGTACAGCAACTGTAAAGATCAGAACATTAGACGGCTCAAATATTAAGACTTCCGGTAAATTTAAAGTAATACCAAAGAAATAATAGTATAAAAGAGAGCTTTCGCACTGAATAGTGCGAAAGCTCTTTTGCTATAGTATAATCAAATTATATTCTTGATTTGAGGAAGTAGCCTATGTTTTTACATTTACTTAGAGACGACGAAAAAGAAGCATTCATCGACCTTGCCAGACTTGCGGCTGCGGCCAATGGCAGCATCAGCGATGAAGAAGATATTATGATAGAGCAGTACTGTGCAGAGATGGGAATATCTCTTCCAATGAGTCACGCCAGAACCTTGGACGGAGTATTAGCCTGCTTTGCAGAATCAGATACCATGAGTAGGAAGGTTGTGATCATGGAGATCATCGGCCTTCTGTTTTCTGATGGGGATTTTGATGAGAAGGAGATGCAGTTTATTGAGAAGATTGCAGATTCTTTGGAGGTGAGCAGGGACCAGGTCAGAGAGATGATTGAGCTCACCGGAAGATATATCAATGTGCTGCAGGATATTTTGTGCATTATTGAGGGTGAGTAAGTTGAATGGGAATCGACAGGGACGGTTGTGAGTCAATGGGGACGGTTCTTGCTGACTCGCTTCGTGAGTCAGCAAGAACCGTCCCCATTGACTCACAACCGTCCTTCTATACATTATCTCTTCATCAATTCCTTCGAAAACTCCACATAATCCAGACAAGTATTACATTTCGGCGCATAGTCTATTAGGAGCTTTTTCTGTTCCTGCGCCTCTTTGGTCTTAACACATTCCCTTATGACAGTTTTGAACAGTTTGGTATTCATCTGCTTGGCAACTGCCTCGATATTATCTCTTGTTTCACGCTCGAGATTGGAGCGGCCTGAATATCTAACAAGGAGAAGTCCTGCGATTGACAGGTCTCTGTTCTGTCTGCGCTTGACAGCCATGATGGTGTCATAGAGCTGCTGAATGCCTTGCATGGAATAGGCATCTGCAGTTACGGGAATGATAACCTTATCTGCTGCGATAAGGCAGTTGTAGAGAATGATATTAAGTGACGGAGCTGTGTCTATCACTATGTATTTGTAGTCATCAAGTCCTTCAAGGGCATCCTTAAGTCTGTAGAATCCCTCAACGTCGCCGTCCAGCATCTTCTCTGCCTTAACAAGAAGCGGGTCGGAGGCTACGATGTCGCCGTTGTCTGTGTGCTGGATCGCTTCCGCAATTGGAAGCTTGTCTGAGTCAATTATTACGTCATAGAGTGTTGCCACATCCTCCACTTTGGCTTCGTAGGTGCTGGTGCTGTTGCCCTGAGGATCAGCATCGATTAGAAGTGTTTTAGCCTTCTTCCCCAGAATTCCGGCAAGATTGGTTGCGGTGGTACTTTTGCCGATACCGCCTTTCTGATTAGCTACAACAAAAACTGTTGCCATATTTCCCCCTCCTTAAAAATCAATGCTTCCGTTAGTCTGTCCGTTGATGACATAGAACACCTTCTGCTCCTCGGGCTTGATATACATATCAACCTTTTCAAAATCGGAGTCCTTAAGGCCTTTGGACAGTGCGTCCTGTTTGATCAGCTGCAATAGTTCATCGGTTTTACGTTCTTTTTCTCTAAACTGAACTACAATTGTTTTCTGAGCTGTTGCAAAGCCGCCGGTAAGTTCATTTGCTCGTTCAACACTTTGTTTTCTGGCCATTTTTTTATCTCCCCTCTTGTGTGATTGTACATTACAATACAATATTTTAGCACAATTTTGCTAAAACATGACATAATAGTATATAGGTGAAACCCAAATGGAGGAATTGTATGAATATTGTTCTTTTGAATGATTCTTTTCCGCCTGTTATAGACGGAGTTGCGAATGTTGTAATGAACTACGGAAGGGTCCTCACAGGACAGCTCAATGAAAATGTCGTTGTGGGAACTCCAAGATATCCGGATGGTAAATATGAGGGCTATCCCTATAGAGTTATTTCTTATCCAAGCTTTGACACAACGGATTTCGTGAACGGTTATCGAACCGGCAATCCCTTATCCATAAGAGAAGTAGCGCAGCTGGCTGAATTTGAGCCGGACATCATCCATACTCACTGTCCTGCGGCTTCCTGCATTATGGCCAGGATATTAAGAAAACAGACCGGAGCGCCCATTGTTTTTACCTATCACACCAAGTTCGATGTGGATATAGCAAGAGCGGTGGGAGAGGGCTTTCTTAAGCAGGAGACCATTAAGACCATGGTCAGCAATATAGAAGCCTGCGATGAAGTCTGGGTTGTATCGGAAGGCGCCGGCGAGAACCTTCGCTCACTGGGCTATCAGGGCGATTATATCGTTATGAATAACGGCGTGGACTTCCCTAAGGGAAGAGCAGATGAAACTCTGGTAAAAGAGACTACCAAGGATTTTGATCTTCCGGAAGGGGTTCCTGTATTTCTCTTCGTCGGAAGACTTATGAAATACAAGGGACTTCCAATAATTGTGGAAGCCATGAAGATCCTTTCGGAGAATAACTTCGATTATCGCTGTGTATTTGTGGGAGGCGGCGCAGATGCTACCGAGATGCAGCAGAGGGTAAGAGACTACGGCATTGCCCTTGATGTTGTGGATGGTGGCGCAATCAATCACACAGAGGGAAAAGAGGGCATGAAGGGCCGTATTATTTTTACCGGCCCGGAGCATGACAGGGAGAAGCTCCGTGCCTGGAATACAAGGGCGAACCTTTTTATTTTCCCTTCGGTATATGACACCAACGGAATCGTTGTAAGAGAAGCCGCAGCCTGCGGTCTTGGCAGCGTTCTTATCAAGGGTTCCTGTGCAGCTGAGGGTGTCACCCATGACAGAAACGGTCTTCTTATCGAAGAAAATGCCCAGTCTATGGCGGAGCTTCTGTTAAGCGCCGGCAAGGACCTGGATCACCTCCATGACATAGGGCAGCATGCCATGGATGAGATCTACATTTCCTGGGAGGACGCAGTACATACAGCTCATGACAGATACAGAGTTCTCTATGAGAAGTCCATGAGAGGCGAGTTCGGCCACAGGAAACATCAGAGTCTTGAGTATCTGTACAAGTCCGCGGGAATTGTTCTTGACGGAACCGAGATGATATTCAATGCTCCCAGGGTCTTCTATGAGGGCATGAGAGAGAACTTCGAGGAACTTGAAACTGTCATGGAGGAGCGCAGGGAGCAGCTCTCAGACCGCTTCGAGAAACTAAAGAGCGATATAGCAGAGGATTTTGAAAACATTAGCGATGACATTTCTGAGATGAGGAAAAAAATCGGTGGACAATCAAAAGACTGATACAAAGGTCCCTCATAAGGACTGGTACAAGGAGATGAGCTTCTATCAGATCTGGATCCGCAGCTTTGCCGACGGAAACGGAGACGGGATAGGAGATCTCATCGGAGTATACGAGAAACTGGAATATATTAAGAGCCTTGGGGTAGACGGAATCTGGTTCTCACCTATCTATCCGTCTCCAAATGCGGACTTTGGCTATGATATATCGGATTATAGGGATATTCACCCGGACTACGGAACCCTTGAAGACTTCAAGAGAGTGCTTCACAGAGCCCATAAGCTTGGACTTAAGGTCATAATGGATCTGGTGGTGAACCACACCTCCGACGAGCACAGGTGGTTTCTGGAGAGCCGCAAGGGCAAGGACAATCCCTACAGCGACTATTACATCTGGCGCGATGAGCCCAATAACTGGGACTCTCTCTTTGAGGGCAAGGCCTGGGAATACGATGATGTACGAAAACAGTATTATTTACATATTTTTGCCAAGAAGCAGCCCGACCTTAACATGGATAATCCCAAGGTGAGGGAGGAGGTTAAGGGCATCATGCGCTTCTGGCTGGACATGGGAGTGGACGGCTTCAGAGAGGACGTCATCAATTTCATATCCAAAAAAGAGGGACTTCCCGATGCACTTCCTTTCCTTCCCGCAGCCAAGGGTATGGCCCACTACAAGGACGGTCCTCACATCCATGAATATATGGCGGAGTTTCGCAAGGTCTGCGAGGAATACGACTGCTTCCAGCTGGGGGAAGGTCCCATGACCAATATCAAATCCGCCAGAAAATATCTGACAGGCCCCACCAAGTCATTGGATATGATGTTCTCTTTTGACCATATGATGGCGGACTGCATGTTCACTGAATATCTGCACAGGCCGTTTTCTCTTGTGAAGCTCAAAAAAGCTTTTTCCAAGTGGCAGTATGCCCTGGCAGAGGATGGCTGGAACGCCCTGTATCTGGAAAATCACGATCATCCTAGGATCATTAGCAGGTACGGAAGCCACCATTTCTGGAGAGAGAGCGGAACTATGCTGGCTGTGAGCTACCTGTTCCAGAGGGGAACTCCTTTTATCTATCAGGGGCAGGAAATCGGAATGACCAATATCCGCCTGGATTCCATAGATAAGTATGTGGATGTATCTTCCAAGAATAATTATTACTCCTATCATCTCAAGGAGGACCCGGAGCGAAGGCTTCACAGGATACATTTATCCAGCAGGGACTCCGCAAGAACTCCCATGCAGTGGGATGGCAGCGAGAATGCAGGATTTAGTAAGGCAAGGCCATGGTTCTATGTAAATCCCAATTATAAAAAGGTCAATGTTGCCACTGAGGAGGCTGATGAATACAGTATCCTTAATTTCTACAGGAAGTGTCTGAAGCTAAGGAAGAGCTCGCAGACTCTTTTGTACGGAAGATATAAGGAATATAACCATAAGGATAAGAATATCTATATGTATGAGAGAGCCCTGGAGGGAGAGGTGTACCTGATCGTGTGCTCATTCTCACACTTCCCGGTGAAACTTCATCTTCCGGATAAGTACCTGAAACGCAGGAAAAAGCTGATACTGTGCAACTACCCAAGAAAGAGTGACAGGCTGCGTGAGAACAGATTGCAGCTTATCAGGGATGATTTAAATCTGCTTGAAGCAAGGCATGGACTACTGAGACCTTATGAGGCGAGAATGTATAGGATTATTTAGGGGGGATAATGTACGATCTTTTATTTAGTCCGATGAATATCGGAACCATGAAAGTTAAGAACCGAATTGTTATGACCGCCGCAGAGTTTAGTCTGGGAGAGCCCAGCGGTAAGGTCACAGATACTTTGTCCGATTATTATGAAGAAAGAGCCAAGGGAGGAGTCGGACTGATAATTCCCGGAATCTGCAGAGTAAATGACATGACAGGCGCGGCAACCTATACTCAGCTTGCCATGAGTCATGACTATCATATTGAACCCATGAGAAGGATGGCGGACAAGATCCACAGCCATGGTGCCAAGCTGGCAATTCAGCTCCATCATGCGGGAAGGCAGGGGCTTGCCAGTTCCATCAATTCACTTCCCATGGTCATTCCCGTTGCCGAGAAGGTTCCGGGATTCATGAAGCTGATGTACAAATGCACTCCTATTCTTCTTGGTATGGAGGAAAAGGGCATTTGTTTTTCCGTGCAGGCACCCTCTAAGTGCCCTAAGGCTCCCCATGGCGCTGCAAGACTCCATGAGATGAGCATTAAGGAAATTCACGACCTTATCCGTGATTTCATTGACGCAGCTGAGCGGTGCAAAAGGGCAGGCGTTGACGCAGTTGAGCTTCACGGAGCCCACGGATATCTGATACAACAGTTTTTATCCCCTTATACAAATTTAAGAACAGATGAATATGGCGGAAGTTTCGATAAGCGTATGCGCTTTCTTGAGGAAATCGTCACAGGTATTAAGAAGCGCTGCGGTAAGGACTATCCCTTGATCGTAAGGCTCTCCGTAGATGAGATGTATGCCCGGATAGGTAAGCCGCAGCTTGGCTATAATCTTGAGGATGGCAAAAGAATCGCAAGGCGCCTGGAAGAACTGGACGTAGATGCAATAAATGTATCCAGCGCAAATTATGACGTGTATAACTGCTGGCTCGAGCCTACAACCTATGAGCCGGGATGGAGAAAGTATCTTGCCAAGGCTATCAGGGAAACGGTCAGCATACCCGTGATCGCGGCCAATGTCATCAGAGAGCCGGATCAGGCTGAGAGGCAGATTCGGGAAGGATATCAGGATTTTGTGGCGTCAGCCAGAACCTTTATCTGTGATCCCCATTGGGCTAATAAGGCGCAAAACGGCCATCCCGAGGATATTCAAAGGTGCATTGGCTGCCTTAACTGTATCCGCTCCTTCATGACCAATGCGGGAAAAGGACTCCCAGGTGAGTGTGCTCTTAACATGAGCATAGCAAATGAAAGAGCCTACTACAGCATGCCTAAGGACAAAGCCGGCAGTACAGCTATTGTGGTGGGAGCAGGCCCCGCAGGCCTTACTGCGGGCAAGACGCTTGCCATGAGAGGCTACGAGGTAGAACTTTTTGAAAAAGAGAACAAAGCCGGAGGGCAGGTTATCGCTGCATCTTCGGGAATAAATAAGGAGCGCTTGTACTGGTGCATAGAGGACCTTCTGACAGCAGTTCGTAAGCAGGGCGTCAAGGTCAAACTCGGAAAAGAAATATCTGCACAGGAAATCGCAGAGAGAAAGCCTGATGTGGTATTCATCGCATCGGGCGGCAGACCTCTTTTACCCAAATCCATACCCGGAATTGACGGAAAGAATGTGGTGTCCGCTGTGGATGTGCTTCTTGGGAAGAGAATAATAGAAAACAGCAATGTGATAATTGCAGGCTCCGGAATGACCGGCCTTGAGACCTGCGAAGTCCTATGCGATAAAGGTAATAAAGTGATCGTGGTTGAAATGGCAGATGCGCTTGCTCCGGGAACCTGGTTCCAGCTGGTGGATGATGCCATGGAAAGGCTACAAGGCAAAAAAGCCAAATTTATGACCGGAACTAAGCTTCTTTCTGTGGATGAGGAAGGAGTTCTTTTAGAGAAGGTACGAAGCGGAAAACAGAAAAAGATAAAGGCGAATGTAGTGGTGAATGCTCTTGGAGTGTCACCTGTAGATGTTTTGTATAAGGAACTGTCGGAGTTTGGCTTGGTGAATGTATATAAAGTCGGAGACTCAAATACATCGGGAACCATAGCCCATGCCTGCCATGATGCTTATGACACAGTTATGAGATTATAAGGGGGATAACAATGAACAGAATTAGTCCTGTATCAAAGCGAAGAATCAAAAACAAGATTAAGCTTATCAGAGGTAAGAATATCGTAATTACCGGCGCTTCCAGCGGTATTGGCAAAGAGCTTCTGGACAGGCTCTCGGCTGCGGCAAACCATAACAGAATTTTTGCCACCTCAAGAACCGTTGAAAAGCTCACAGGCTATGGCAAGAATGTGCATCTTTTTAACTGCGACGTTAGTACCAAAGAGGGAGTAGATGCCTTTATGGAGAAGGCCCAGAGCATTCTGGGGAAGATTGACATACTTATCGCCAATGCAGGAGCCCCTTATTATGAGAAGTTTGATTACGTTAATTGGGACCGCATTCAGAACATTTTTAACCTGAATACTATTTCGCCTATTTATACATATACCAAGTACCTGGAGCACTTAAAGGGGAGGCCTGGACACATGGTATTTACAATTTCCGCCATGGGTGAGATGGCGATTCCGGGCTATACACTGTATGCCGCTACGAAATTTGCCATGAAGGGCTTCCAGGAGGCAGTAAGACTGGAAGCGCCGAAGAATCTGAAACTCACGGCTGTTTACCCTGTCTCCACAGCCACCAATTTCTTTGTGGTTGGCGGCGACGGTATCGATGTTGGTCAGCCTTTTCCTCTGCAGAAGGTTGATATTGTGGCAGAGCGTATGATTGACGGCATTGCTGAGGCTAAGAAGCATATTTATCCCTGCAAGATTTTCCTGCCCTCCAAGCTCCTTATGGATGTCCTGCCTCCTGTAAAGAGCTTCTACTGGGGCATGGAGAAAAAGAGGCTCAAGAGGTTCCTTGAGAAAAAGGCGGCTCTTGACCTGAAACTTGCGGAAAAGCTTGGAAAGTAAGCGGGGGAGGAAATAACAGTGGCAAATATTCATGATATTACAAGAGATGAGTGGATGCTCCGCGGCCCCTTGGCCGAAAAAGGGTACGACTGGTGGTGGCATTCGATGACTGCGGAAAATGAGAAGACCGGCGAAAAGAAGGCTTTTTACGTTGAGTTTTTTACCTGTAATCCGGGCCTTGCCAAGGACGAGCCCGTGATTGTCTGGAACGATCCGGAGAAACAAAAGAAGGGAATAAGACCCTCCTATCTTATGGTAAATGCAGGCTTCTGGGGTGAAGACCACGGCCAGCTCCACAGATTCTTTTCCATATGGGATACGGATATTCAGCCGGATGCGCCTTATAACATCAAGGCAGCAGACTGCATGTGCAGTGAGACTCACTCTGAGGGAAGTATTGATGTGAGCGCCGCTGACGCCGCTGCGCATCCTGAGTGGATGAGTGATGCCGGTTCCATGAGCTGGAACTTTAATATCAAAAAAGAAATAGCATTTCATGTGGGCTATGGCGCCAACAAGTTCTTCAGAACCATCAATGCCTTTGAGATGTTCTGGCACGCAGAGGGCATGAAGACGGTATTTGAAGGCGAGATCATTTTAAACGGCGTTAAATACCTGCTTAAGCCTGAGACCTGTAATGGCTATTCCGACAAGAACTGGGGCGGAGATTTTACCAGTCCCTGGGTATGGCTGTCATCAAATAATCTCACCAGCAGAATCACCGGCAAGAAGCTGCAAAACAGCGTCTTTGAGATAGGCGGAGGAAGACCCAAAATCTTTTTCCTTGCCCTTAACAGAAAGCTCCTGGGAGAGTTCTATTATGAGGGAGAGGACTATGAGTTTAACTTCTCCAAGTTCTGGACTCTGTCAAGGACGCTCTTTAAGTGCTGGGAAACCGAGGATGAAATCCGCTGGCACGTGGTTCAGATTACCAAGGATGCCAAACTGGACACCAGAATTAAGTGCAAGAAAAAAGATATGCTTAATATCAGATATGAAGCTCCTACGGGCTATAAGAGACACAACAGGCTCTGGAACGGCGGCACAGGAACAGGAATCTTAAGGCTCTACAAGCGCTCATTGTTTGGCCTTAAGGAAGAACTGATAGATGAGATTTACGCGGAGGGTGTTGGCTGCGAGTACGGCGAATACTGCGATCCGTGATGAGGGAAATACAATGTATAGCGAAGACAGAATCAGACAGATAGTAGATAAGCAAAGGGGATTTTTTTATACGGGAAAAACACTGGATATCGGCTTTCGTATAAGGCAGCTGAAAGCGCTTAAAAGAGCGATGCTGACCTATCAGAAGGATTTGGAAAAAGCCCTTGGAGAGGATCTTGGAAGGGACCCGCTGGAAGCTTATTTTTGTGATGTGGCGACGGTTGTGATGGAAGCCAATGAGATGATAAGGGGGCTGGAAAAATGGGCAAGGCCCGAGACTCATTTTAGTGGGATCCACTGCTTTCCAAGCATAATAACCAAGGTATACAAGATGCCCTATGGCGTCAGTCTTATAATCAGTCCCTTCAATTTCCCGATCATCCTGTCCTTTGGGGTGCTGGTGGCCAGCATTGCAGGCGGAAATACCGCAGTTATCAAGTGCAGTTCCAAATCTCCTGCTTGTACTGCAGTTATGAAGGAACTGATTGCCAAGACTTTTCCTGAAAAGTATGTGACTGTGATAGACGGTGGGCATGACGTTGCTGATATGTGTCTGTCTCAGCGCTTTGACAAGATTTTTTACACTGGATCTCCCAAGGTTGGCGTACATGTTCTTGAGATGGCAGCTAAGAATCTTACTTCCACAGCCCTTGAGCTTGGGGGTGAGAACGGCAACTGGTGCATAATAAGGGCAGATGCGGATCTTAAGGATGCGGCCAGGAAGATAGCATTTTTTAAGGCTCTGAACGCAGGACAGATCTGCATCAATATCAATCAGATAGCAGTGGCAGAGGAGGTCGTAGGAGATTTCCTTAAGGAGTTGATGAGAGCCTTTAACCGTCAGATTGGTGAGGATCCGGTTAACAACCCTGAGTATCCGCACTTAATTAATGAGGGCGCTTACAAAAAGTGCGCAGATCTGGCAGACAAATACAGGGATAAGATTGTGTTCGGCGGAAAAGGTGATGATAAGACTCTGAAGTTTGCGCCTACAATTCTGTATCCTATCGATGCCGATGATCCTATCGTGCAAAAGGAGCTGTTCTGTCCGCTGCTTCCGATCGTTACCTTCAGGGATAAAGAGGTAGGCAGGATTCTTGATGTGATAAGGAGAAGAGAGCACAGCCTCGCCATGTACATTTTTACCAGAAACGTTAATTGGGCCAAAAGAGTAATGCAGACCATGCAATATGGCGGGGGCTGCATAAATGAAGTATGCCTTCACATGATGGTCAAGGGGGTTCCGCTTAACGGTGTCGGGCATTCCGGGATGGGAGCATATCACGGAAAATGGGGCTTTATGGAGTTTACTCATCCGACAACCGTACTTTTCGGATCAAACAGATTAAATATGCCCACAAGAGAACATCCTTACAACAAGTGGTGGAAGGAAGCCATGATAAAACTTGTTGAAAAATAAAGAGAAGGCGACTATAATTTTCTGTGGCTTTTTTTCAAAAAACGTTTGGAGAATGAGGAGATTATGGAAAACGAAAGATTGAAACCCATGTTGTTTACAGCATTGAAGGGTTATAACGGCAAGCAGTTCGCCAGCGACCTTGTTGCAGGTATCATCGTTGCAATCATTGCCCTGCCCCTTTCAATTGCTCTTGCCCTTGCATCGGGCGTAGGACCTCAGGAAGGTCTGTATACCGCCATTGTTGCGGGCTTTATCATTTCCTTCCTTGGAGGAAGCAGAGTACAGATTGCAGGTCCCACAGCGGCTTTTGCAACTATAGTTGCAGGAATCGTTGCAACCAAGGGAATGGAAGGTCTTGCTCTTGCAACTATCTTTGCCGGAATACTGCTGATACTTATGGGCGTATTCAAGCTCGGATCACTTATCAAGTTTATTCCTTATACCATTACAACAGGCTTTACTGCAGGAATCGCAGTTACAATCGCTATCGGACAGATCAAGGATTTCTGCGGACTTACATATCCTGCGGGAACAACTACCGTTGAGACTGTTGAAAAGGTAGAGGCTGTTGCCAAAAACATTTCTACGATCAATTATCAGGCAGTTATAGTAGGTCTTATCTGCCTTGTTATTCAGATCATCTGGCCCAAGATCAGCCAGAAGATCCCCGGATCACTTATTGCTGTTATTGTAGGTATCCTTATGGTGAAGTTCCTTAATATGAACGTTAACACCATCGGAGATCTGTATGAGATTTCAGGAAAACTTCCTACACCTCATATGCCTTCTTTTGATTTCAGAACTCTGAGATCAATCGCAGGAGACGGCTTTACAATCGCTATCCTTGCTGCAATTGAGTCACTTCTGTCATGTGTGGTTGCTGACAGTATGATCGATTCCAAGCACAGATCCAACATGGAGCTTGTTGCTCAGGGTGTTGGTAATATCGGTTCAGCGCTCTTTGGCGGTATTCCTGCCACAGGCGCTATTGCCAGAACAGCAGCAAACATCAAGAACGGCGGAAGAACCCCTATCGCAGGTATGATCCACGCTGTATGCCTTGTGCTGGTACTTGTGGTTCTCATGCCTCTGGCAGCACTTATTCCCATGCCTACCATTGCTGCAATCCTCTTTATGGTTGCTTATAACATGTGCCAGTGGAGGACCTTTGTTCATCTTTGCAAAACAGCACCTAAGAGCGATATAATCGTTCTTGTTGTTACCTTTGTACTTACAATCGTATTTGACCTTGTTGTTGCTATCGAGGTTGGTATGGTTCTTGCATGCCTCCTTTTCATGAAGAGAATGAGCGAGGAGTCAAGAGTTCGCGGATGGAAGTACTACGATCCCGAGGATGATCCCGACGGACCGGAGCTTAAGAATATTCCCAAGCACGTGCGTGTATATGAGATCAGCGGTCCTATGTTCTTCGGCGACGCAGAGCAGATTGCAGAGATCGGCTTCAAGGATTTCACAAGAGCACTGGTTATACGTATGCGTGGTGTGCCTGCTATTGACGCAACCGCAATGCATTCTTTTGAACAGCTCTACGACAGATGCAAAAAGCATAACGTACAGCTTGTGTTCTCACATGTTAACGAGCAGCCCATGAATACCATGGAGAAGGATGGCTTTGTAGACCTCGTTGGAAGAGAGAACTTCCAGCCTCATATAAATGATGCTCTTAAGAGAGCTGCAGAGATCTGATCCCGATTTTTTTACTGAAATATAAGGAGATATTTAATGCCCAGAAAGATACTGATTACAAATGACGACGGAATACATGCAGACGGACTTGTACGCCTTGCAAGGTGTGCCAAAGAGTTCGGAGAGGTCTGGGTTGTGGCTCCTGACGGGGAGAGAAGTGCTGCTTCTCACAGCATAACCCTGCGGCATGAGATAGAGATAAGGCCCTATGAGTTTGATGTTCCCGGTGTGCAGGCCTTTGCCTGCAGCGGACAGCCCGCAGATTGTATAAGAGTCGGCAGCATTGCGGTAATGCCTGAGAAACCGGATCTTGTAATGACCGGCATCAACAATGGCTACAACGTTGCATCGGATATTCAGTATTCCGCGACGGCAGCTTCCGCCTTCGAGGGCGAATTCCAGGGATGCCTGTCCATTGCTTTTTCCGAAGGATATAACGGCTGCCATGAAGTAACCGAGAGATATCTCAAAGAGATCATGGCAGATCTCATAGAAAAAGAGCATATTCAGGGATGCATCTACAATGTCAATTTCCCCGGATGTCCCTTGTCTGAATGCAAGGGTGTTCTCTATGACAGAAAGGTATCCGGGAAGGCCTTCTATGATGACGGCTACAAGCTGGTAAAAGAGGAGAACGGCTCCAGATTCTACATGGTTGACGGCATCTATCATCCCTCAACTGAGGAGGGTACGGACTACGGCGCAGTGATCGACAAATATGTTTCGGTTGGC
Organism: Butyrivibrio sp. DSM 10294; assembly: GCF_028539135.1. Taxonomy (NCBI): domain Bacteria; kingdom Bacillati; phylum Bacillota; class Clostridia; order Lachnospirales; family Lachnospiraceae; genus Butyrivibrio; species Butyrivibrio sp. DSM 10294. Next base: position 229,636 of record NZ_JANSWL010000077.1, read on the forward strand.
GTTGTAAGGAATATAAGTTGATACAATTTAGTCAATATTACTAAAAGGTTAATTGAACTGATTTTTACGCAGGGACTTCGAAGAAACGTCGAGGTGCCTGCGTTTTTTTACTTTTATTACGAAAACTTTAAAGTAAACGATTGAGTTAATTGATGCAAAATAATGGCGAAAACTAGGGCATTTTAGTGGAAACTGCACATGAGAGTTGTCAGATAATTTTAAAATTATTAAAAAAATATACAAAAAATGTGTTGACGTACCTTGGACCATACTCCTATTATATATTTGTCGCGACATACTAAAAGGGAGGTGCGTATGATGCACAATACTAAACTTAAAGGCATTAAAAGAGCATTATCTGTTATTCTTTCTGCACTTGTTATCGTATCTGCAATTCCTGCGAAGAACGTTCAGGCCGCAGGCGGTACTAACAAGACTGCCACTGAAGTTGTATCGGACATGACAGTGGGCTGGAACATCGGCAACAGCTTGGATTCTTTTGCTCAGTCCTACATGTATCCCTGCACAACTTCAATGGAGACATATTGGGGTAATCCGGCAACAACCAAGGCACTTATCGATGAAGTAGCCAAGGCAGGCTTTAACACAATCCGTGTGCCTGTTTCATGGGGCCAGTACACAACCGGTTCCAATTATCAGATTCCTGATTTCTTCATGAAGAGAGTTAAGGAAGTGGTTGATTATGCTATCGCAAATGATATGTATGTCATCCTTAATTCACATCATGACATCAACGATCAGAAGTGCTTCTATGTTCCGAACAATGCGAACAAGAGCCGTTCGGAGGCATATTTCAAGTCAATCTGGACACAGATCGGCAATGAGTTCAAGAACTATGACTATCACCTTGTATTTGAGACCATGAACGAGCCCAGACTTGTAGGTCACAGCGAAGAGTGGTGGTTCCCTCGTAACAACCCAAGTAACGACATCAAGGAAGCTGTAGCATGCATCAATGATTACAACCAGGTTGCACTCAATGCTATCAGATCAACAGGCGGCAATAACGCTACAAGATGCGTTATGGTTCCCGGCTACGATGCTTCAATCGAAGGCTGCATGACTGATACCTTCAAGATGCCTACAGATACTGCAAGCAACAGACTGATCCTTTCAGTTCATGCTTACATTCCTTACTATTTTGCACTTGCAAGCGACACATACACCACAAGATTTGATGACAGCAACAAGGGAGATATCGATTCATTCTTTAATGATCTTAACTCCAAGTTCCTTTCAAAGAACGTTCCTGTAGTTGTAGGTGAGACAAGTGCAACCAACAGAAACAACACTTCAGACCGTGTAAGATGGGCTGACTATTATTGGGGAACAGCAGCTAAGTACAGCAACGTTGCTATGGTACTTTGGGATAACAACTACTACCAGAACAACTCTGCAGGTTCAGACGGCGAGTGCCACATGTATATTGACAGAAGCACTCTTCAGTGGAAGGATCCCGCAATCATCAGCGCTATCATGAAGCATGTTGACGGAACACCTGCTACCATTAATGGCAGCCAGATTCCCGGAACAGATCCTGAGCCTATCGTTGAGCCCGATCCTGAGCCTATCGTAGAACCCGATCCTATCGTAGAGCCCGATCCCGAGCCCATCGTTGAGCCAGATCCTACACCTGTAGCAGGAGACCTTGGCGTAACATATACAGTCAACAACTGGGGTTCAGGCTATCAGGTACTTATCAAGGTTAAGAATGATTCCGCATCAAGAGTTAACTCCTGGACCGTTAAGGTTAACAAGAACGACGTTAAGATTGATTCCAGCTGGTGTGTAAACGTTGATGAGCAGGGCGGTTACTATGTGATCACCCCTATGTCCTGGAACAGCGTTCTTGAACCCGGCGCATCCGTTGAGTTCGGTATCCAGGGAGCAGGCTCCATTGGAAACTCCGTTGGAATTACGGTTCAGTAATAATATCTAAACCATATATTGTAGGAAACTATACCTGTAAAGGTGTGACAAAAATGTTACATCTTTACAGGTTTTTTCATATTTAAATTAAAATAAATCAGTCAAATTAAAATTGAGAACTAAAAAATTAAAATTAATCAAAAAAATACATGGATAATATTTACAAACTAAAACGTTTAAGTTACAATTATATATGCAAAAGGGAATAATTGTATTTGGTAATGCAAATATTTGCTGAAAATACATTAAATATACTGAAAATTTAAATATTAACATATTCGTAACATTTATCAGGCTTTCGTGTGGGAGTAATACATGATATCAATGCGCGCAGGTATCATTTTTTATTACTAAACAATGTAATGTAAGGAGGGAATATGTTATATGCATAAAGGTATCAAGTCTTTTTGCAAAAAAGTGTTGTTGGGTTCTTTATCCGCTGCACTTATAGTTGGCGGCATGAGCTTCCCGTCAATCAAGGTTGAGGCTGCCGGCAATTACAATTATGGGGATGCATTGGCTAAATCTTTGTTATTCTACCAGTTGCAGGAATCCGGTAAATTATCCGAGGAGACTCTGTCCAGAACTAACTGGAGAGCAGACTCGGGACTTAATGATGGAGCTGATAACGGATTGGATCTTACCGGCGGATGGTATGACGCAGGTGATAACGTTAAGTTCAATCTGCCTATGGCATACTCATCAATGGTACTTGGATGGTCTTATCTGAACAATCCTCAGGCTTATTCCAAGTCCGGTCAGACCAAGTGGATCCTTCATGATATCATTTGGGCCAACGACTATTTTGTAAAATGTAACCCTGATTCACGTACTTATTACTACCAGGTAGGCGATGGCGGCAAGGATCATGGTTTCTGGGGCGCACCTGAGCTTGTAGAGCTCAAGATGGACAGACCTTCCTTCAAGGTTGACGACACATCTGCTAACGGTGGTTCCTGTGTTACCGGCGAAGCTGCTGCATCTCTTGCGGTTGCATCTCTGGTACTTAAGAACACAGATCCTTCAAGAAGTGCTACATATCTTGCACATGCCAAGACTTTGTTTGGTATGGCTGACAGAGCTAAGAGCGACGCAGGCTATACAGCAGCCAGCGGCTTCTACACATCTTACAGCGGCTTCTATGATGAGCTTGCACTTGCAGCTTGCTGGCTGTACAAGGCAACAGGCGACAAGTCTTACATCACCAAGGCCGAGCAGTATGCCGAGAACTTCGGAACAGAGTTCCAGGGCGGCACAGAGATGGCTTACTCATGGACAATGTCATGGGATGACACACACATGGGCGCATGCCTCCTTCTTGCAGAACTTACAGGCAAGGAGAAGTACTACACAGCAATTGAGAACAGTATTGACTGCTGGAACGGCAAGTTAGAGGGGTCCAACCCTGTAACAATCTCTCCCGGCGGACTTTCATTCCTCAGCCAGTGGGGCAGCGTACGTTATGCTAACAACCAGGCTTTCATAGATGCAATCTATGTTGGACTTGAGAAGGCGGACAGACAGCACATCGCTGACGCTAACTCTTACATCGAGAGAACAGTTAACTACACACTTGGCAGCTCAGGCCAGAACTTCATGGTTGGCTACAATGACAAGTCTCCCAAGAACCCTCACCACAGAGCAGCTCATGGTTGCTGGTCTAACAACCTCAATGCTGAGCCCGCAACATCAAGACATACTCTTGTTGGCGCTGTAGTTGGTGGTCCCAGCGGAGCAAATGACAGCTACAAGGATGACAGAAGCGATTACATCGCAAACGAAGTTGCATGTGACTACAATGCCGGCTTCACAGGCGCTTGCGCATACATGTATGAGAAGAACGGCTACGGTGCAGTTACAACTCCTACAGCTATTGAGAAGACCGACGGAGCAGAATTCGTTCTTAAGGCCGGCATCAATGCTCAGGACAAGAACAACAAGATCAACTTTGTTGAGATCAAGGCAGTCATCGAGAACCACACAGCATGGCCTGCAAGAAATACAGACAACCTTAAACTTCGTCTTTTCTTCGACCTTAGCGACGTTATTGCTCAGGGCTACAAGGCTTCTGACATGACAATCTCAACAACATATATGCAGCACAAAGTTAAGATCTCTGAGTTCAAGCAGTCAGAGAAGGCCGGTATCTACTATGTAGACGTTGACCTTTCAGGCGCACAGATCTATCCCGGCGGACAGAGCGAGTGCAAGTGCGAACTTCAGCTCAGATTCACAGCTCCAGGCAAGTGGGATTATTCCAACAGCCCTTGCGTAAAGGGTCTTGGCGGCACAAGCAACAACCAGATGACTACTCCTGACGGAATGCAGCTCTTCGAGGGTGGCACGCTCGTTCTTGGAGAAGGCTTCGTTGCTCCCGATCCTGTTATCCCTGATCCTGTAGTAATCGAAGATCCCGATCCGGATCCGATTCCTACACCTACTCCTGAGCCTGAGCCCGAACCCGAGCCCGAGCCTGAGCCCGAACCCGAGCCCGAGCCTGAACCCGAGCCTGAGCCCGAGCCTACTCCTGAGCCCGAGCCAGAGCCTACACCTGTAGTTACAGAAGGTGTTACTGCTGAGTACACACTTAACAACTGGGGATCAGGTTACCAGATACTCATCAAGGTTAAGAATAACGGAACAACAAGAATCAATTCTTGGAAACTTAAGGTTAGCAAGGCTGATGTAGGAATCGATTCAAGCTGGTGCGTAAACGTCGATGAAGACGCTGACTACTACATCATCACTCCTATGTCATGGAATGCTTCTCTTGGAGCAGGCGAGTCAACTGAATTTGGTGTTCAGGGATCAAGCCACCTTGGAAGCTCAGTTAGAATTATTGCAGAAGCCAATTAACTAACCTTTTGATACATAGTTACTATTCACAGCCTTTGGGCTGTGGGTAGTAACTACATTTTTCTGGAGGAAAATACTCAATGCACAAGAAAATGAGATCAATATACAGAAAGGCCTTTATCGGAACACTGGCAGCCGCCATGGTAATTACAGGCTCCGGATTTTGCAGCCTTAGTTCCTATGCAGCAGGAAATACAGCTCCTATAAGCTCTTTTGTTGCCACAGGCCTTACAACTTCATATACCATCAACAACTGGGGCTCAGGCTACCAGGTGCTGATCAAGGTTAAGAACGACACAGGCAAAAGAGCAGAATCATGGGCCCTTAAGATAAACAAGAACGACGTTGGAATCGACTCCAGTTGGAACGTTAAGATTACAGAAAGCGGCAATTATTACATCATCACTCCCATGGAGTGGAACTCAGTGATCGAATCCGGTAATGCCGTAGAGTTCGGCATCCAGGGTTCAAGCCATGTAGGTAACAAGGTTGAGATCCTTGTGGACGGAGATCTCAGCGGAGAGATCACACCTGATCCCGACCCTACACCTGAGCCTGAACCCGAGCCTCAGCCTCAGCCCGATCCGGAGCCCGAGCCTGAACCGGAACCGGAGCCTACACCAACACCGGATCCCACTCCGACACCTGAGCCAGATCCTACACCTACACCGCAGCCCGATCCTTATACAGGCGATGCTGTTCAGGGTGATGACTGGCTTCATGCCAAGGGCGGTAGGATCTATGACAAGTACGGACATGAAGTATATCTTACCGGCGCCAACTGGTTTGGTTTTAATTGCTCAGAGAGAGTATTCCACGGCTTATGGAGTGCCAACATGAAGACAACAGTTGAGAGCATGGCTGATCACGGCATCAACCTTGTTCGTGTGCCTATCTCAACAGAGCTTCTTTTTGAGTGGAAGTCAGGCAAGAACGTTAAGGTTAACGTTAATACCTATGCTAATCCCGAGCTTAAGAGAGCAGATGGCTCCGATATGGGCTCAAGAGAGATCTTTGATGTTTTCCTTGCTCTTTGCAAAGAGAACGGTATCAAGGTTATGATGGATTGCCACAGCGCAGATGCCAACAACTCCGGTCACAACTACAACGTATGGTATGGCCCTAAGGGCTTCACAACAGAAGACTGGATAGAAGGCTGGACATGGTTTGTAAATGAGTACAAGAATGATGACACCATCATCGCCTGCGACCTTAAGAATGAGCCTCACGGCAAATTCTCACAGGCAGAAGCTGTTTCCGCTAAGTGGGATGACTCAACAGATGAGAACAACTGGAGATATGCAGCAAGCCGCTGCGGTAAGGCTATCCTTGATGTTAACCCTAACCTCCTTATCATGGTAGAGGGTATCGAGGAGACTCCAAGACCGGGCTATGACTACAACTCCGGCACACAGGATCCCAACGCATCAGAGGATCAGCTCAAGTACTACGGACAATGGTGGGGCGGCAACCTCAGACTTGCAGGCGACCTTCCTGTAAATCTTGGCCAGTATCAGAGCCAGCTCGTATATTCACCTCACGACTATGGCCCGCTTGTATATGAGCAGTCCTGGTTCAAGAAGGATTTCTCAGAGGAGACTCTTCTTGCTGACGTATGGTATGACAACTGGTTCTATCTCCAGGATCAGAATATCGCACCTCTCCTTATCGGTGAGTGGGGCGGATTTATGGATGGTGGCAGCAATGAGAAGTATCTCTACATCATGGCTGACTTCATTGCCAAGAACAAGATCAACCACACCTTCTGGTGCATCAACCCCAACTCCGGCGATACCGGCGGACTTCTTGAAGGCGACTGGCTTACATGGGATACTGAGAAGTACAACATGATGAAGAAGACCCTTTGGTCAGATTCCAGAACCGGCAGATTCGTTGGTCTTGATCACCAGGTACCTCTCGGACAGAAGGGGGAGACAGTTACCACCTATTACGGCGGATGATAATTTTTTCCACGTAATAATTAAGATTTATCAATTGACAAGGTTAACGCGGTAAAGCTATAATAGTCCATAAATGCAGACAAAACCTATGATGCGGAGATAAAGCAGATGGAGCACTCCCAGAGAGTCCGGGTAGGTGAGAGCCGGATAGTAAGCTGATTTGCAAATGGACCGTTGAGGGCATGGTGAAAGGGTTTTTTCCCAAGTATTCATGACGGGCAGACACCCGTTACCAGGTCAGAGATATGTTGGTATCTTATTAAGCGTGTGATGTATCACAAATTGAGGTGGCACCACGGGTAGATTTTAGTTTACTCGCCCTCAGCAGAAATTTATAACAGTTTCTGCTGAGGGCTTTTTTATTTCATAAAAAAGCGCTCCGCTATGGATGCACACTCGCGCGAATGGAAATATTATTGAAATAAGAGGGATAAGATAAATAGGAGGATGAAATGCACCAGACAACATTTGAAGAAGTACTTAAGATCGCCGGAACAGGGGACTACAAGCTTATTCCCGTAGTAAGAGAGATCCTCTCCGATATTGCTACTCCCGTTCAGGTAATGAGAAAGCTCAAGAACGTCAGTGACCACTGCTTCCTTTTGGAGAGTGTGGAGGATTCAAGACAGTGGGGAAGGTATTCCTTCCTTGGCTACAATCCCACAATGGAGATCAGTCTCAAGGAACATAAGCTCTATGTAACGGATGAAAATGGGGAGGTTACCGAGTCGGACTGCGATGCACCCGGAGCCTTTCTGAAAGAACTTGTGGAGAAAAATAAATCTCCCCGCCTTGAGGGAATGCCTACCTTTACCGGCGGCCTCGTTGGCTATTTTTCCTACGATTACATGCAGTACGCCGAGAAGTCACTTAAGTTCAAGGCCCAAAATGAGTATGACTTCAGCGATATGGATCTGATGCTGTTCGAGAACCTTATTGTATTTGATAATCTCAGACAGAAGATAGTGCTTATTTCCAATGCCCATGTGGATGCGGACGAAGCAGTCTTTAAGCATAGCTACGACAAGGCTGTTCACAAGCTTGGCGAGATGGAAGACATCATTGTAAAGGGAGAGGAGGGGAGAATTGAACCCGGTAAGCTTCTTGAGGACATCCACCCTGTTTTTTCCAAAGAGGAGTATTGTGAGAAGGTGAGGAAGACCAAGCAGTATATTGTTGATGGCGATATTTTCCAGTTGGTGCTGTCCAATCCCATGGAGGCTGCTTTTGAAGGTTCACTGTTTGACACCTATCGTATCCTTCGTACTACGAACCCTTCGCCCTACATGTTCTATTTTTCCGGTGATACGGAGATAGCGGGAGCTTCCCCGGAGACGCTGGTTAAGGTAGAGGACGGCGTGATTCGTACCTTCCCTCTTGCGGGAACAAGACCCAGAGGAACTACCTATGAGGAGGATCAGGCTCTGGAAAAAGAGCTTCTTGCAGATGAGAAGGAGAAGGCGGAGCATAACATGCTGGTGGACCTTGGCCGTAATGACCTTGGAAGGCTCTGTGAGTTCGGAAGTGTTGAAGTTGAGAAATACATGGGGATTGAGAGATATTCACATGTAATGCATATTGGATCCTCCGTTAAGGGCAAGCTCTCCGATAAGTATACGGCTGTTGATGCGGTGGACAGTGTTCTTCCTGCAGGAACGCTGTCAGGAGCACCCAAGATAAGGGCCTGTCAGCTGATCGATGAGCTGGAGGGGATCAAGAGAGGAATCTACGGCGGTGCCATCGGATACGTTGATTTTACCGGTAACTTGGATACCTGTATCGCCATCAGACTTGCCTATAAGAAAAACGGCAAGGTATTTGTAAGAAGCGGCGCCGGAATCGTTGCGGATTCCGTTCCCGAGACTGAATTTACCGAGTGTGTTAACAAGGCCAAGGCTGTTGTAAATGCCATCAAGGCCAGCACACTTATGGATAAGGAGGACTGAGCCATGATACTTATAATCGATAACTACGACAGCTTTACCTATAACCTGTATCAGCTGATAGGAACCATCAATCCTGACATCAAGGCAGTTAGAAATGATGCCATGACAGTGGAGGAGATAAGAGAGCTGGGGCCTTCCGCCATTGTTCTTTCTCCCGGTCCCGGCAAGCCCTGCGATGCAGGCATCTGCGAGGAGGTAGTCAAAGAGCTTGGGAGAGAGATACCGATCCTTGGTGTATGCCTGGGACATCAGGCTATCTGTGAGACCTTCGGAGGTACCGTATCCCACGCCAGACACCTGATGCATGGCAAACAGTCAGATGCAGAGGTGGACAATACTTCGCCGATATTTGAGGGACTTGATAAGACTGTGAAGGTTGCCAGATATCACTCCCTGGCACTGGTTCCCGATACGCTTCCCGAGTGCCTTAAGGTAATATCCACTGCAGATGACGGTGAAGTTATGGCGGTACAGCACAAGGAGTATCCGATCTTTGGACTTCAGTTTCATCCCGAGTCCATCATGACGCCGCAAGGAATCGATATGTTGCGGAATTTTCTGAAAATAGGCGGCTTAACGGCATTTCAGGAAAAATGATGACTCTACTTTCCGTAGGTACCATGAGGATACTAGCGGATTTACAATCTGTATATGGAGGTGAGTGAATATGAACCAATATGTTACAGGTGCAGTTATCAGAGGGCTTCGGGAAAAGAATAAGATGACTCAGCTTCAGTTCGCAGAGAAGCTGGGAATAACCGATAAGACCGTATCCAAGTGGGAGACGGGAAAAGGGTATCCTGATATTACTCTTTTGGAGCCCATTGCGGATGTGTTCAGGATATCCGTCACTGAGCTGATATCAGGGAATACAGTAAGTAACGCCAATGTTTCCGCAAACATGATGCGGTCCAAATTTTATGTTTGTCCTGTCTGCGGCAATGTAATCCACAGCATGGGAGAGGCGGTCATCAGCTGTCATGGGATTGTTTTATCACCGGAAACAGCGGAGCCTTCAGATGAAAAGCATATGATCTTCATTGAGCGCTCCGAGGACGAGTATTATGTCAGGATTGATCACAGCATGACCAAGGAACATTACATTTCTTTCGTGGCAGCTGCATCATCAGACGAGCTTCAGATGATTAAACTCTACCCGGAAGGAAGGTCTGAGGCCAGGTTCAAGATCCGGGGCGTTAAAAGAATCTTTTTCTACTGTAACCATCATGGTCTGTTCTATATTGATGTGGTTAAAGGAATCGATGACAGAGAAAAAGGCTATGATGATGTACAGGAGAGACGGGAACTTGAGAAGGTTGCGGATATGCTTTTTGGAAAGTAAGATATTCTGTGAAAAAATAAGTGTAGAACAGGCGTAAGTCAGTGTGATTTGCGTCTGTTTATTTTTTTGTGTTAGTCTATAAGTGTGTGAAAAGAGGAGGGGACAATATGCTACAGTTTGGAATGCCGACACTTATAGAAAATAAGACACTTGAAGATAATATTTCGCTGTGCAAAGAGTTGGGGCTTAAGTTCATTGAGCTTAACATGAACTTCCCGGAATATCAGGTGGAGCAGCTGGAAAATACTGACAGGCTCCTTAAGCTTGCCGATGAGGCAGGAATCTATTTTACCATTCACTTGGATGAGAATCTTAATATCGCTGATTTCAACAGCCTTGTGACAGGAGCTTATCTTGAGACTGTGCAAAGTAGCATCGCTGTAATGAAGAAGCTCCTTCCGCTTAGGGATAAATACGGCGATAGCACGCAGCCTCTTACTCTGAATATGCACATGCATCATGGAATATACATAACCCTTCCTGATAAAAAGGTTCAGATGTACGACAGAGATTTTGATACTTATATGAAGTCCTTTGCTACCTTCAGAACGCTTGTCAGCGAGTGGATTGGAGAGGATGATATTCTTGTTGTAGTTGAGAACACAGATGGATTTAGAGATTATGAGAAAAAATCCATTGAATACCTTCTTGAGAGCCCCAAGTTCGGACTTACCTGGGACATAGGCCATTCCAAAGCAATCGGAGAGAAGGATGTTCCTTACATTCTTGAGCATAGAGACCGCCTGGTACATTTCCATATCCACGACGGCTCAGAGAATCCTCCAAAGAATCACTTGGCGCTTGGAGATGGAGAGATAGATCTGCAGGACAGATTGTCCCTGGCAGAGAGCAGAAATGCCAGATGCGTACTGGAAACAAAGACAATAGAGGCACTTAGGAAATCAGTTAAGTGGCTTGGCGATAAGGGGAGAATGAGTTGAGGGTTGATATTCAGAGGATTTCATCGGGAGAGGATGAGGTCATACTAAGGTACAAAGAAGAAAATAAGAGAATTCGTACCATACTTGATGCCATAAGAGGGGGCGGCGACAAGCTCTACGGTAGGCAGGATGGGGAGACTATATCCATTAATCCTTCCGACATCCTGTATGTGGAATCCGTGGACGATAAGATTTTTGCCTACACCAAAAAGGAAGTGGTAAGGCTTGAAGGAACCCTGGCGGGACTGCTGGATACGCTCAATGATGTGAAGTTCTTCAGGTGCAGCAAGTCCATGATCATCAACATCGAAAAGGTGGAGAGACTAAGGAGCATGTCCTCCAACCGCATTGACGCCACCATGGAGGGCGGCGAGCATATTCTGATATCAAGAACCTATGCTTCTGAGTTTAGAAGGATTCTTAAGGGGGTGAACGCATGAAGAAGGACAATAGGAAAGTATCGCTTTGGGAGAGATATCTTACCAAGGAAATCGGAATTGAATTCAAGGCATGTCTTTACTTTTTTGCAATTCTCTTTTTCTACAGCATGTACAGAATTGCCTTGGGAAGCCTGGAAGCCAGCATTATTCATATGGCGGAGATGATCTTCACCTGCTATTTCATCGGTTATGCCCAGGTATACCTTCTCTGGAATTTCGATGAGGCGGACAGCGTCGGAGCCCGGGAAGTGGCGGGAGTTATGATATGCACCTTTATCTACAGCCTTCTGTCATATCTGTTTAGCTGGTTTGACAAGAATATTTACGTGACGCTGGGATTTGCGGCGTACCTGATCGTGACCTACGTATGTGTTATTCTGATCTACAAGACCAAGAGAAATATTGATGATAAAAAACTAAATGAAGACCTGGCCCTCTTTAAGACAGAGCACAAAAAAGTGCAGGATAGGGGCGAATAAGTGCTGCTTGCGGGAACTTGTATTGTTCCCGCTTTTTTTGTGTCCTAAGATGAAAATATAAGATGAGTCGATGGGATGGTTGCCGGAAAGGAGTGCTATGGAAAACGTAATAAGTATTAGGAATCTTACCAAGACCTACGGAAAAAAGCGTGGCGTATCCGACGTGTCTTTCGAGGTTCATGAGGGTGAAATCTTTGGATTCATAGGGCCAAACGGAGCCGGAAAGTCCACTACAATCAGATCCATGCTGGGATTTTTGAATTTCAATTCGGGATCGATAAATATCCTTGGAATGGACATCGTCAAGGACCATGAGAGGATCCTTCGGGATGTGGGATATATGCCCTCTGAGGCGCTTTTTTACCCCGCTATGAAGGTGTCTGAGGTTATAAAATATGCTGCGGATGTGCGGAAAGTGGACTGCAGAGAGGAGGCGGCAAAGCTCTGTGAAAGGCTTCAGGTTGATACCTCCAAGAAGATAAAGGAGCTGTCCCTTGGCAACAGAAAGAAGGTGTCTATAGTTTGCGCGATGCAGCACAGGCCCAAGCTCTTCGTTTTTGATGAGCCCACCAGCGGTCTTGACCCTCTGATGCAGAATACTTTTTTTGAACTGATAAAAGAGTATGTGGAGCAGGGGACAACTTGCATGCTGTCCACACATGTGCTTCCTGAGGTACGCAGATACTGCGACAGGGCTGCAATAATGAGGGAGGGGCACCTTATTAAGACGGACACCGTTGAGAACCTTATAGCCACATCTGCGAAAAACGTGAAAGTGACAGCAGATGGAGAGACAAAGGAATATATGTATAACGGTGATATAAATGACCTTATCAGAGAGCTGGGCGGACAGCATGTGGAGAACCTGACTATCGAGGAGCCTTCTCTGGAGGACATGTTCATGCATTTCTATGAAGGACAGGAGGAGACGAAATGAGAGCGATAATAGGGCAGGAATTTAGGCTAAATCTGAAGAGCCTTCTGATCTGGGCGCTGACTGTGGGAGGCCTTGGGTTTATCTGTATTATGATGTACACAAGTATGGAAGGCGATGTGATGGAAATGGCAGATAGCTTCTCTCAGATGGGAGCCTTTTCCGATGCTTTTGGAATGAGCACCTTAAGCATAGCAACTATCGGCGGTTTTTTCGCAACGGAAGTCGGTACCGTACACGGTCTTGGAAGCGTGATGTTCGCAGCATTTTTTGCATCCTCAATGCTATCCAAGGAGGAAGACGGACATACGGGAGAGTTCCTTTTTTCCCTGCCGGTATCAAGAGGCAAGGTTATAACTGCCAAAGGGATTACCATTCTTGTTAATCTGATCTTATTTACCGTTATCTGTGCTGTACTTTATGCGCTTGGATTTGTCTGTCTGGGAGAAGAAGTGCCGATATCGGAACTCACCAGGTTCCTGGGAAGCATGCTTCTTATGAATGTGGAAGTTGCAGCTATAGCATATCTGATATCCGCAACATCAAGTAAGAACCGAATGGGCCTGGCACTTGGAATGTCGCTTGTTGTATATGTATATGACATTATGGGAAGAGTTATTCCGGATATGAAGGATTATCTGTTTATAGGGCCGTTTTCCTATGCAAATGCGTCGGAAATATTCGCAGGGATGGACGCACCTAAGTACAGCATCCCAGTGGCCATTGTAGTGATAGTAGCGGTTACTGTTGCAACTTATATTGCATATATCAAGAAAGATTTGGCAAGTTAATAATGCCCGGATGATAGCAGGGACGGTTGCGAGTAGGTGGGGACGGTTCTTTGTGACTCACGAAGCGAGTCACAAAGAACCGTCCCCACCTACTCACAACCGTCCCTCTGTCATCTGACACCGGTATCGGCTAATTCCGGACTTCACTTAAAAGTCTTTTTTATCCCTCATTCTCTCAATAGCATCCATCGCCAGTCTGCTTCGTTCGCACTCGGAAGCTGACAATGAGATCTGCCAGGCCAGAGGGCTTCCCTTCATATGCTCACAGGCATAGGAAAGACCGTTGGTTCTGTCATCAAGGAATGGTCTGTCTATCTGATTAGGATCGCCAAGAAGAATGATCTTGGTATCCTTACCTGCTCTGGTGATGATACCCTTGGCCTGAGTAGGTGTCATGTTCTGTGCTTCATCGATAATAAGATAGGTCTTAAGAATAGAGCGGCCTCGGATGAAGTTAAGGGCTTCGCACTGAACGATGCCTCTTTCAAAGACTTCATCGGTCTTGCCCTGAAGCTCTTTTTCATCCTTGTAGCGCTCCTCCTCATTGGAGTCGATGAGCTGCTCAAGGTTGTCGATGATGGGTCTCATGAGAGGAGAGATCTTTTCCTGCTCATCACCGGGCAAAAATCCGATGTCATCATCAAACTGTGAATTGGGTCTGCACACCAGGATTCTTCTGTACTCACCGGTGGGGCGATTGATCATTTTTTCAAGGCCCACGGCAAGAGAGTAGAAGGTCTTGGCTGTTCCTGCCATACCTTTGACGATAACGAGAGGAGCCACATCCGCAGGCTGCATAAGAGCTTCCTGAAGGAAGTACTGGCCGGCGTTTCTTGGCTTGACGCCATAGGGCTGGGCTTTTTCATATTCGAGCTTTTTGATGACGCTGCCACAGACCCTTCCCATCTGGGTTTTGTTGGTGGATTGGTCGGCTCTTACCACTACGAACTCGTTCTCAAACAGTTCGGGAGTGTACTGCTTGCCGTTCTCATCGCAGCAGTATACCTTATCCACAGGAATTCCTTTTTTCTTGAAATCCTTGAAGATATCCTCGGGAGCGTACACGTCGATTCGACCGCTGTACTGATCCGTTCTGTCTGCTACCTGTTGTGTTGTAAAATCCTCTGATTTGACGCCGAGAATACCGGCTTTGATACGCATAAGTATGTCCTTGGTAACAAGGATCACCTTATTTTTGCTTGAATCTGTAAGGCCCTTGCAGACCTTAAGTATGCGATTGTCAGACTTATATTCTGACAAGTCCTTGGGAAGTTCCACATCCTTGAAATTCTTTTCAACCCGCAGAAAGCCACCGTTGTCCATTTTGACCCCTTTGATAAGGTCCCCTGAACCCCTGAGCTGTTCCAAGATCCTGATCGCCTCCCTGACGTTGGCGCCTCGCTCGCCCTCATCTCTCTTGTGGGCATCGAGCTCCTCCAATACTACCAGCGGAAGAACGACCTCGTTATCCTCAAAGCACTTCAATGCATGGGGTGCCTGAATCAAAACGTTGGTGTCCAAAACATAGATCTTCTTCATGCGTAGATCCCCCTATATTTATATGACTTGTAACATCATTATACCATATATAGTGTTCCCAAAAAAGAAAAGAAATTTTCTGCCGAAGAGAATATTTAGATAAGATAGCCTGCACATAACAATGCTATAATAGATTTGTTCTCAAAATGTTCTTCGGAGGGGAAGTATGATACCAAAATGCGTAATGATGATAGGTTCCAAGGAATCCTTTTTCATCAAAGTATTGGTAAAGAAAATTCAAGGTAGCGGGGAAAGCAGTGGGATAGAAGCCGGGTATGTCCCTGCAAGCAAAGCAGATATCACAGCTAAGTGGGATAAGTGCGGCATTCTGACTTATTACATGGAGTCCGGCGAAGTGATAGACGAGGCACTTATCAGATTCCTTGCAAAAAAGCTTGAAGAAGGTAATAAACAGCTTATACTGGTTGGAGAGGCTGCGGATACAGCGCCGGTGCTTTCACAGCTTCCAAAAGACAGAGTATACAAGGTCTTTGACAGACCCCTGGATAATGACGAATATATTCAGGTGGTAACCGAGTTTTTTAACAGGGATACGACCGGTGAGACAAGGAAATCTGTTCTTATCATAGACGACGATACCAATTACATGGGGCTTGTCAGGCAGTGGCTTAAGGTAAAATACAAGGTTTCCATGGCATGCTCCGGGCAGCAGGCTTTTAAGTGGTTTGAGAATAATACGGCGGATCTTATCCTTCTTGACTTTGAGATGCCCGATGTCAGCGGCCCGCAGGTTCTCAAGATGCTTCATGATAATGAGAGTACCAGAGATATTCCGGTATTTTTCCTTACGGGCAGGACAGATCTGGCCGGAGTCTCGGACAGCAATGAGCTTAACTGCATTGGATTTTTGCAAAAGACCATCGGGCAGGATGAGCTTCTAAAGGTAATTGCTGATTTTTTTGGCAGTAATAATTGAATCGGAAAGAAGAAATAATAGTAGTGTCAGATAGTTTCAGAGAAATAGAATATGCCGTAACTTCTGCAGAATCAGGAATGACCATCCATGAGCTTCTGCGTAAGGTACTTAATATCTCCGCAAGAGAAGAAGCAAGATGTAAACAGTTTGAGGATGGAATCCTGATAAAAGAGTCTGAAGTCCATCCAAAGAAAGATACAACCTTTCTTCCTGAAATGCCTAAGGACAAGGATTATGGCGACTTTGCTCCCGCAAGAGCAATAGATAAGGTTTATGAAGGAGATGTCCTTCGAATCAAGATATACGAAGATAATGACAATGCCTCAGAGATAGTCCCCTCAGATGCGCCTATAGAGGTGGTCTATGAGGATGAGGACCTGATCCTGGTTAATAAGCCGGGAGACATGGTTGTTCACCCGTCCTATGCTCATTTCACGGACTCCCTCAGCAACAGGCTTGCCGGGTATTATAACAGAACAGGGCAGCAGCACGTTATTCGCGTGATAGGGCGCCTTGACCGTGAGACTTCGGGCCTCATTATATTTGCCAAGAACAGACACAGCGCCGCTCTTTTATCAGACCAGACAAGAAATATGTCCAGGAGAAAAGAGTATCTGGCCCTGTGCTCAGGTGTATTTGAGGAAAAAGAGGGAACCGTAAATGCTCCGATAGAACGACTTCCCGGTGACCGGATGATCCGCCAGGTCAGAGAGGATGGGAAAGAAGCCATAACTCACTACCTTGTGGAGCAGCAGTTTGAGGACTATGCGCTGGTTCGGCTTCACCTCGATACCGGCAGAACCCATCAGATAAGGGTCCATATGCAGTACATAGGTCATCCCCTTCTTGGAGATTCTCTGTATGGGAAAGAAATTCGAGATCACCATGGCATGAAAAGAGCCGCACTTCATGCGGCCCATTTAGAATTTAAACAACCATTATCCGGAGAGAGTCTTAAGTTTGAAGCACCTCTCCCTGAAGATATGGCGGGATTATTGCTCCTTTGAGCCCTTTGGCTTAAGGGAGCTTGCTTTTTTTATAATGCCTTTTCCGTAAGCGCCGGTGAGTTTTTCGGTCATGGCATCAAGCTTTTTCATCTTCTCGGTATCAATGGAGGGCGAATTATCACTTTTTTCCTCCATCATGTCAAAAAGGCTCATCTGTCTGTAGGAGCCGTCATCAAGCTTGGTTACTCCAACGCCCACAAGTCTTATTACTTCTCCTTTTGCAAATAGTCCAAAGGTTCCAAGAAGCAGTTTATCCGACAGTGCCTTAGCGCAGTCAAAGATAGCCTTGGCATCATCTATTGAATTATCCAGCTGCATCTGGGCTGAGTGGCGCTTGAAGTTACCTGTCTTGACCGAAACAGTGACAGTACGGCCATATACGTGGTCTTTTTTAAGTCTCTCCGAAACCTTCCCCGACAGATATTTAAGAACAGGAATAATGTCCTTGTCGTAGCTGTCTGAATTAAGGTCCGAAGAAAGAGTTGTCTCATTGGAGTAGCTCTTGGCATCGTCGTAGGAACCGGAGACGTTGGTGGAACCGTAGCCGTTGGCGCTGGCATAGATGTAGCTTCCCGCATTCTCACCAAGGATTGACAGCAGCATCTCGGTATCAGCATGTGCAGCATCGCCTATGGTGCGGATGCCCAGGCCCATAAGCCTTTGCGCGGTCTGTTTGCCACAGCCGTAGAGGTCACCTATGGGAAGAGGCCACATTTTATCCGGGATTTCCTCAGGGAAAAGAGTGTGGATCTTATCGGGCTTTTGAAAATCACTGGCCATCTTTGCCAGAAGTTTGTTACAGGATATTCCAACATTAACAGTAAAGCCAAGGGTATCCCTGACTTCATCCTTGATCCTGTGGGCCACACAGATTGGAAAAGGACAGTCCGGAGTCTCCAGATCCTTGTACAGGCTGTAGGTTCCTGTCATATCAACATATGCCTCATCTACGGAGACCTGCTCAATGACGGGAGAGTACTTGTGAAGAATCTCGATAAAGGCCCGTGAATACATTTTGTAGGTAGCAAAATCAGACTCAACCAGTACCAGCTTGGGGCACTTCTGAAGAGCCTTGACCACAGGTTCACCTGTGACGATTCCATATTTTTTGGCAGGAATGGATTTGGCAGTGATGATACCATGGCGGGACTTGACGTCCCCTCCGACGGCGGAAGGAATGGTGCGCAGATCAACGCTTCCCGGCTCCTCCTGCAGCTTTTTAAGAGCTGACCAGGAGAGGAAAGCCGAGTTGACGTCAATGTGAAATATGATGTTTTCGTACTCTGTATAACTAATTTGCATTATTGATTATTCTGGTTGGATTGATTGTTCTGATCGTTTGGAATGTTATTATACTGCTGCTGAATATAAGGATTATCCTGCTGCTGAGTATATGGAACAGCTTCCTGCTGCGGCATTTCAGGTGCAACAACAGGCTTTGGCCAGATCTGGGTATCTCTTTGCTGGCGTCTTCTTCCGATAAGGAACATTACAAGGCAGGCAATGGCCAGCTCAATTACTGAGAAAACAGTTCCCTCAACACCGAAGGCTACATTGTAGAAGGCACTGTCCATAGCTGTGGCGGCATCCAGCTTGAAAATGGAGAAAGTGGATACCAGTCCGCTGTTGGGAAGACCCAGAATGATGTTCTGCATGTAATTCCAGGCTGTGTGGGCAGCGAAGGCGCACCAGATACTGTCAAAGTAATAAACCATCAGTGAGAACAGAAGGCCGGAAAGACATATATCCAGGATTGCAAGAGGGCCAACGCCGTCGTTTCCAAGGTGAATAAGTCCGAAGAAAACTGAGTTGCCGATAATCGCAACAAGGGGATTTTTAAAGCTTCTTCGAAGTCTCTGATACAGGAAACCTCTGCAGATAAGCTCCTCCGCTGAGGACTGGATAAGAACCGTCACCAGGATAAGGAAAAGAGGCAATGGCTTGAAGGAATCGTAGTAGAGGAAAATATCCTTGTGAAGCCAGGCAGCTAATGCGCAAAGACCATTGAGACCGCCTCCGATAAGAAGACCGTACACAAACATAAGGAATGTATTTCCCTTGGGACGGGTCCACAGAGCCTTGTAGATAGGTCTGTTTCGCTTGAACAATAAGTAGAGAAGCACAACACACCATATGCCAAGGAAGGGAAGATACATTGAAAAGGTTGATGTAAGACCATCGTAATCGTGGGGATTACCGAAAATCATATAGAACAGCAAAATTCCAATCAGCTGTCCCAGCAAGATCAGTACATATGACATCAAAAACGGAAAGATAATGATGTCGTTCCATCGAAATCCTTCGTTGTGGATTTTGGACAATAATTTTTTCATACATTTCTCCTTTGTTGAGCAAATAAATTCTGTGATACGAAAACGTATAATGGTTGTCACCTCTGATTAGTATACTACATCTTGTTATACTAAGCTTAACTTAATAATAAAATTTCAAAAAGTATACACATACTTTGAAATAATTAACTCATTTTCATAAAAAAGTTATCTCTATTATATTGTTTGGACTATGGGGGTAAGGTAATATTTAGGTAGGAATATGGGGCAAAATTATCGAGTATTCCGTTAGTTTTGATATTAGGAGATTGTACTATGAAAAAGTTAAAAAAGGTTTATGCAATTGCACTTGCCGCAGTATTGGGATTTGCAACTATCGCCTGCGGAGCAGTTAATGAGGATGCGATGATTGACGATCAGGCTGCTGTAAGAGGACTTGATGAGGGAGTAGGCGAGATCTACATCGATGATGAGGCCATCGCCCTTGCAGGTACTACAACATCCAGCCAGGCAGCAACCGATGCCTGCACAGCTGTATTCAACCTTATGAATCAGCAGAGAGCAGCTCAGGGACTTCCCGCTCTTGCATGGAGCCAGGCTCTCACTAATGCAGCTCAGGTTCGTGCCAATGAGATCACGCAGTCATTCTCACACACAAGACCCAATGGTTCAGCATTCTGGACTGTAGACAGCAATGTTCAGTACGGAGAGAATCTTGCCAAGCTCTATCAGTCAGCTGACAGTGTATATGCAGCATGGATGAATTCACCTACTCATGCAGCCAACATTATGGATGCCGGCTACAAGACAGTTGGTATAGCAATTTGCCAGACAGGTGACGGAAGCTGGTATTGGGCACAGGAGTTCGGATATTGATCTGATCCTATAAATAAATATGAACTTGAAGCCGCAGTGCTCCTAAAGGAGTACTGTGGCTTTTTTGCATTTTAATGGTAAAATGGACAAGGATGTATTTTATTACTGTAGTAATCAAGGAAGAAGGAAGTCATTTTTACATGGATCATTTTTATTTTATCAGACACGGAGAGACGGTCTGGAACGTTGAGAACAAGATATGCGGAGCCACGGACATAGAACTTACGGAATTGGGACATAAGCAGGCCGAGGAAACCGGCAGGAAGATCCTTGAACTGGGCATAACCGCAGACGTCATCCTCACATCTCCCCTTGTAAGGGCCAGGGAGACTGCAAGGCACATTTCCGAGATCACGGGAATCCCTATGGTGGTGGAGCCAAGGCTTATTGAGCAAAACTTTGGCAGATATGAGTCAACGCCCAGGGACGGCGCGGAGTTTCATGAGGCCAAAAAGGATATGGCCAGCCGCTTCGGCACCGGTGAATCCATGCTGCAGCTGGCCCAGAGAATCTACAACCTGATAGACGACATCAAGGTCGGGGACAGGGAGGTGATCCTGGTGGCCCATAACGGCATTACCCGGATGGTTGAGTCCTATTTCAGAGAGATGACCAATGAAGAATTCTCCTCCTGCGGTATTAAGAACTGCGAGATCAAGAGATATGACTTTTTATAAAAAAGAAAATATAAAGGCGGTGACATTATGAAGAAACTTACACTTAAGAAATACACAGATTTTATCGTAAAAGAGACCACAGAGCTCTTAAACATCGATTCCCCTACAGGCTATACAGAGGAAGCTGCTGCCTGGGTTAAGAAAGAGTTCGAGAAGCTTGGCTTTAAGGCAACTATTACAAATAAAGGCGGCGTCATTGTTGACCTCACCGGTAAGGACAAGAAGAACGGACTGTTACTTGAGGCCCACACTGATACTCTCGGCGGAATGGTGGCAACAATCAAGGAGAACGGAAGGCTTCAGCTCACCAATCTCGGAGGTATGAACCCCAACAATGCAGAGACTGAGAACGTAAGGGTTGTGACCAAGTTTGACGGTATCTACGAGGGAACCTTCCAGCTCAATAACGCTTCTATCCATGTTAACGGCAAATATGATGAGACCAAGAGAACCTGGGAGAACTGCGAAGTAGTTCTGGATGAGGATGTTAAGAACAGGAAGGACACAGAGAAGCTTGGAATCTCCGTTGGAGATATCGTATGCTTTGAACCCAATGTAAGAGTGACGGAAAAAGGCTATATCAAGTCCAGATTCCTTGATGACAAGCTCAGCGTAGGCATCCTTCTTGGCCTTGCCAAATATATCAAGGAAAAGAAGATTACTCCTAAGAGAGCGCTGTATGCTCATATCACTGTTTTTGAAGAAGTTGGTCACGGCGGCTCCGGCTGCGTTCCGGAAGGGTGCACTGAGGCTATTTCTGTGGACATGGGATGTGTTGGCGACGGCCTTACCTGCACAGAGAAGCAGGTTTCCATCTGTGCCAAGGATAGCGGAGGCCCTTACAGCTACCCCGTAGTTCAGGGACTTATCGCTGCAGCCAAAGAGAGCGGCACTGATTACGCAGTTGACATCTATCCTCACTACGGAAGCGATGTTGAAGCAACCTTAAGATCAGGTGTAGACTTAAAGCATGGACTTATCGGCGCAGGTGTCTATGCTTCTCACGGCTATGAGAGGAGCCACAGGGACGGAGCCGAGAATGTTCTTAGACTTTTGATCCAGTACGCACTGTAAAGGGAGACACATATGCCTGCTAAGAGAGACTCAAACAACCTTACGGAAAAAGAGTTCCTTAAACAATATACTGATGCCATATATGATAAGCCCTCGGTAACCACGGACATTCTGGTGCTGAGCGTAAATGAGAGCTTCAGCGGCCTCAAGGTCCTTCTTGTAAAAAGAGAAGAACACCCATACCTTGACTGCTATGCTCTGCCCGGCGGATTTATCATGAAGGATGAGACCGCCTACCAGGCAGCAGCCAGAAAGCTCAAGGAGGAGACCGGTCTTGAGGATGTATATCTTGATCAGATATATACTTTTACCAAGCCCGGCAGAGACCCCAGGACCTGGGTAATGAGCATTGCTTATCTTGCCCTTGTGCCTGTGAAGATCGCTTTATCCAAGGCAGTATGGTTCGATATCAGAATCGAGGATTCCTGCATTAAGTTGGAAAACAGTGATGAAGGTGTAAGCATATGCTATGACATAACCAATACCACCTTCAAAAACGGCAAGCTCTCCTATGAGAACTGGGTCGCTACCCCTGTTACCAAGGACGAGCTGGCTTTTGACCACATAGAGATCATAGTTGAGTCCTTCCTTAAACTCAGGGCATCCTTCGAGCACACGGATCTTGCCTTTAACATGGTGGGAGATACCTTTACACTGCCGGACCTTCAGGCTCTGTATGAGCTTGTTCTGGGAAAAAGCCTGTACAAAACCAATTTCCGTGCCATGGTAACACCAAAGATTGAGCCCACAGGCAGCAAGATCAAATCCAGAACAAAGAATAAGCTTTCGACAGAATACCGCTACAGAGAATAAAAGCCAATCATTAATGCGATTTTAATCTGATTTTAATCTTTCAAAAATCTTATATTAATCTAGGCTGTGTATCATTTCAGATATCAAATGAAACAAACAACAAATGATTATCTGAAAGGAAGGTAAATGAAATGGAAAATTTTGAAAAGGTTGAAAAGCTCAGAGAGAAGACAGGCGTATCCTATGAGGATGCCAAAAAGGTTCTGGAAGAGTGCAATTACGACATTCTGGATGCAATGATCGAGCTGGAGCGTCAGGGCAAGGTTACTGCTCCTAATGAAGGCACATATACAGCCGGAGCAAGTAAGGACATGGAGAATGTCAAGAAGTTCGAGATCGCACAGAAGCAGTATGAGAAGGACTGCAACAGTAATGGTTTCAAGGAAGGCTGCAGGAAGCTTGGAAACTTCATCAAGATACTGTTTGAGAAGAGCATTGAGATTCAGTTCTGTGTAAATAAGGACGGTCAGAAGCTTGCAGCTGTTCCGGTTCTTGTACTTGTAATACTTCTTCTTGGATTCTTCTGGGTAACACTTCCACTGCTGATTATAGGTCTGTTCTTTGGATTTACCTATAATTTTATAGGGGATGACAAGGTGGTCGTTGACGCTAACGATGTTTGCGACAAGGCATCTCAGACCGCTGAGAATATCAAAAATGAATTTAATAAAAAGGATGATGAAGAGAACTAATGAGTAAAATATTGATCGTAGAAGATGAAGCGCAGCTGGCACGTTTTGAGGAACTTGAACTTAAGCATGAGGGCTATATCGTCGATAAGGCTGATGAGGGCAGAGGTGGTCTGGAACTGGCGCTTTCAAACGATTATGATCTGATACTCTTGGACGTAATGCTGCCGGGCATCAATGGTTTTGAGGTTCTTAGGAGAATAAGAGCTCAGAAGGATACTCCTGTTATCCTTGTGACTGCAAGAGATGCAGTCATGGATAAGGTATCGGGCCTTGATGCCGGAGCAGACGACTATATTACCAAACCCTTCGCTATCGAAGAGCTACTGGCAAGGATCCGTGTAGCTCTCAAAAGAAAGGGCGCGGGCTCACAGGTAGCCACCAGGAAGCTGTCTATTAACAATGTGACTCTGGATATGGACAGACATGAAGTCACCGCAGACGGCAACCCGGTGGAACTTACCAACTATGAGTTTGAACTTCTCAGGATTCTTATGGAGAATTGCAACATAGTCCTTGACAGAGAGCGTCTTATAAACGAGATCTGGGGCTATGATTATGACGGTGAAACCAATGTGGTAGATGTTTATATCAGACATCTTCGCACCAAAATTGATGACAAATACGGCATCAGCCTTATCCAGACAGTCAGAGGTGTCGGATATGTTATAAAAGAAGGCAGCCTATGAATAACAATATAAGCAAACGAACTTCATCCATTGCAAGAGGTATAAATACAGCTTTCTGGTTTAACAAACTGAAAGCTTTTTTTACTTTGGATCTTCTTATACTTCTGGTTTCCTTTGGACTATTTGGGTACAACAGCTTTAAGACCATTCCGGAGGATGAATATGTCAGGAGTTTTACTATAAGCGGTGAGAGCTACAGGGACGTTGTTCTCAATCTTTTTACTGATATTGGAACCTATAGCTTTCCCATGAAGGAATATGTCTATTTTACAGGAGTAGTCCTGACTGCTGTTATAGCCTATCAGCTTCTGAATCTTCTTTTTTCCCTTACCCATACCGGCAGGATCAGACGCAAACTTAAGCCCCTTAACGAGCTGGCAATGCAGGCAGAGGCCATAAGTGAGGTACCTCTTGATACTACTAAGTTCGAGGAACTGGAAGAAGCTATTTTGAAGGTCCCGGCTGATAAGAACGGAGCCAGGATCTCTACGGGAGATGAGGATCTTGCCAGCATAGAAGCTGCTCTTAACAGTCTCCTTTACAGGATGCAGGAAGCGAGGATGCAGCAGGCAAGATTTGTTGACGACGCTTCCCATGAGCTTCGAACTCCAATACAGGTTATCCAGGGCTATGCCAATATGCTGGACCGCTGGGGCAAGGATGATCCCGCTGTTCTGGAGGAATCCATCGCTGCCATCAAGAATGAGTCCGAGAATATGAAGGAGCTCATCGACCAGCTATTGTTTCTTGCAAGAGGAGATAATGGACGTCAGAAGCTGTCTATGGAGAAGATTGATCTGTCCCTGGTGATGAGGGAAGTGTGGGAAGAATCCTCCATGATAGACCCCGATCACAAGTACGATATTGAGGAAAATGAGGGCTGCTGCATAAGTGGCGACCTTGCCATGATCAAACAGTCCATACGAATATTTGTCCAGAATGCAGCCAAGTATTCCGCCAAGGGCGATACCATCAAGCTTACTGTTAAAAAGGCTGATGACAGGGTTGTTTATATAGTTCAGGACGAAGGTATTGGTATTGCAGGTGAAGAACTGAGCCACATATTTGAGCGCTTCTACAGATCCGACAAGGCCAGAAATTCATCCACCGGCGGCTCGGGTCTGGGGCTATCCATTGCAAAATGGATCATAGACGCCCACAAAGGAACCGTGGAGGTCCTTTCAAGACAGGGCATTGGAACAAGGATCACTGTGTCATTTGAAAAAGCAGAAAATAATGAAGCAGAAAGTAATTAAAACATGGACAGAATATTTGATAAGAACATAAACGGCATCGATGTCAGGGCAAGCTACAGCCAAGAATCAATAAATAACATATTTTTGCCTCTACTTGAACACCTTACTGCATTGCAGAAAGAAAAAGGCTCAAGGGTCTTAGTCATGCTGGCAGCACCTCCCGGTGCAGGTAAAAGCACTCTCTGCAGCTTTCTGGAGGAACTGTCTAAGGAGCGGGTTGAACTGTGTAAGGTTCAGGCAATTGGTATGGACGGATTCCACAGAAGACAGGAGTATCTACTGTCCCACACCACAGAGCGTGATGGTAAGACCATTAAGATGGTGGAGATTAAAGGAGCCCCGGTGACCTTCGATATTGATAAGCTGACTGAAGCAGTAAAAACAGTTGCCGCAGGAGAAAACTGCGGCTGGCCATCCTATGACAGGCACCTTCACAATCCGGTGGAGGACGCCATAATGGTTACCGGAGATATAGTGATTCTTGAAGGAAACTATCTTCTTCTTGATGAAGATGGCTGGAGAAAACTCAAAGAATTTGCTGACTATACGATCATGATCACTGCAGGCGAAGAATTCCTCAGAAACAGACTTATTGACAGGAAGGCCAAGAGTGGCAACAGCCTTGAGAAGGCTACGGAATTCGTAGATTACAGTGATATGGCCAATGTCCGCATCTGCCTTAATGATTCTATGACAGCAGATATGACACTGGCAATTGATGAAAGTGGGGAATACTCGATTAAAAATTAGGAGAGCTTGGTATGAAAACTGTAGAAATATTGGGGGCGAATCGATTTGAGACATTTTCGAAGACGCGAGACGGGGCTCGCGCGATTATCGTACAGGATGGAAATATCCTCCTTACTCATGAATTAAATTCAGGCTGGTGGCTGCTTCCGGGCGGCGGCCAGGAAGAAGGCGAGACCTTCGAGGAGTGCGTTATCCGCGAGGTCGAGGAAGAAACAGGGGTACTTGTCCGCGTCATAAGACCGGTTGTTTTCATGAAGGAATATTACGAGGAATACTGCTATTCGGGCTGCTGCTTTGCTTGCGAAGTAACGGGAAAAGGGCATATGAACCTTACCGAAGCTGAAATACGCCGCGGAGTACAGCCGGAATGGATACCTTTACAAGATGCGCTGGAACTGTTCTCAAAACATGAGTCTTATGCTGATATAAGCGAGGAAAAAAGAGGTTCATATCAGCGGGAATATATAGCCCTTAAGGAGTATATGGAGAGCGGCCCTGACAGCATTAAAGGACAGATGTATGAACGCTTCCCGGGAGTAAGCTGTGCATATAGGGATGCGGCTGGAAGAGAAATCTTGAAATACACTGGAGTTGCCGATAAGGAAAACGGTGTTGCAGTAGATAGGAATACCGTTTTTCCTGCGTGCTCGATATCAAAGTTTATTACGGCAATAACGGTTATGAAGCTTCAGGAGCAGGAGCTGCTAAATATAGATGAACCCGTCAATCGCTATCTTCATCAGTGGAAGCTTCGTACAAAAGACGGAGAAGAAAGCGACGCCACAATAAGATCGATCCTTAACCATACCTCAGAGTTATGGAGTACGCCCGAGGAACTGATGACGATAGCCAAAGAATTCTTCGAAGCAATAAATGGCCGGAGTACGTTCCTTAGCAGGGAATCTGCACTGGAAATGATAAGACCCACTGAGAACTTTTCCCAGGTGGGCCTTGGTTTATTCCTGAGTGAAGGAGACATCCTGTTATCGCAAGGATGGGGCGAAAACGGACAGAGTATGCTAAAACTAAACACTGTGACAGGAGAGATTTCAGTCGTGATGACAAATAAGGATCCCGGCGTGGATCAGACAGAATCCACAGAAATACATCGATACCTATAAGTAGTTCTTTTTTATCTTTATCCATCAGTGTTTGGACCTCCCATCTTCAAGAAATTTAAGGAATTCTTCTTTTTATCTCTTTCATACCTTTTTCAGGATCTCCATTACCATAGTATTTCAGCAGATGCAGTTTTTAATTTATCTGAGCCACTGGCTAACAGAGAGGCGTGGTCTTTCAGATTATTAGGGTTAACACTAAAGTTGTTCATAATATATTTCCTCTATGTATATTTTAATGATTACACTATGATACACAACGAATAGAAGTTTGTGTGGGAATTCTGACGTAATGACATTGAAATCGGACGAATGACAATTTTAATTTGCCTGTTGACAAAGTAGTAAAATGCTACTAATATATAAACAAGCAAAGCAAAGTAGTAAAATACTACTAATTAAAATAACAAAACACGTAAGGAGCAGATTATGACATTCAAAAAATTCAGACCAAACGACTATGTAATGGTTATCAGAAACGGGGCGGTTGTGAGAGAGGGAATCGGATTATCGGTTCTGTACAACAACATGACAACCAACCTGGTGGTGGCTCCCTCCACAGCCTTTGACGGGAGCTTCGCCTTTGATGATCTTGTGACCAGTGATTATCAGAGAGTATACGTACAGGGCGTTACCACATATATGATCACAGATTATGCCAAGGCTTCTGCAATGCTTGATTTTTCCTATAGTCCCAACGCACCTATGGATGACAAGATTCTTGAAACCATGGCAGTTCTGGAGAAGAGGATCAACAATATCATCAAGGCCATTGTTATCAAGGCAGTCAGCAAATGTGACGTCAGAACCATCATCAGACTGTCGGATCAGCTGGCAGGAGAGATTGCAGCAGCGCTTTCCCGGGATGAATCAATTGAAAAGCTGGGCGTAAGCATCACCTCTGTAAACATCCTTGGTATCAGCCCCACAGTTGAGACCAGAAAAGCTCTTGAAGCTGCAGCCAGAGAGGAAATCCTGAAGGAACAGGACGATGCCATCTACAAGAGAAGGAACGCAGCCATCGAGCAGGAGAGACTCATCAAGGAGAACGAGATCAACACCGAGATCAAGGTGGCAGAGAAGGAGCAGGAGAAGGAAGAAAAAGAGCAGGAGATGAAGCAGGCAATTAAGTTGAAGGCCCTTCGCGCAGAGCTTGCCCTGAACACAGAGAAGCAGGAAAAAGAATTTGATCTTCAGGAAAAGGCCACAGCCAAAAAGCTCCTTATCGAGAAGCAGGAAATGCTTGGTAAGATCGAGCTTGAAAAGAAGAACAAGGAATACACGGAGCTTGAAGCCGAGAATGCAAGGATCAAGGCAGACCAGGAAGCATATGCAGTAGAAGGAATCGTAAGAGCATACAACAACCTGAACGTAGCCCTCGTCGAGGCATGCGCAATGGCTCAGACAGATCCCGCAACGCTGATGGCTAAGGCATTTATGAACATCGGAGAGAACGCCGGCAAGATTGAGAATTTCAATATCACACCGGATCTTCTTAAGACCATTGTAAGTGGCCTGGGACCTGACAAGGGGACGGTTCTTTTGTCAGGTTATGAAGAATAAAAATGACGCGATGACGTCTTTGGACAACATAGTGGAAAAACTGACAAAAGAACCGTCCCCTTGTCAGGTTAGGGAGGATAGAGATGACAGACAGAGGCATGAACAAGGTGGTGTTGGTAAAGAGGCGCACCAGATACGAAGAGCTTAAGAGAAGATATAACACCATAGAGCAGGCGAAATTTTATATAGAGCATCTGGGTGCAGATTTCTCTGACTATGAACTTGAGGACAGAAATTATAACAATGCTCTTGAGAGCGTAAGGAACCTTGTTCGCCCCATGGCAAGACTTCAGGAGATAGACAGGGAATATATTTCCAACATGATCTTTGGCCCCAAGGACATAGTTATTGCAGTGGGCCAGGACGGACTCGTGGCCAACACCATGAAATATCTTGACGGTCAGCCTCTTATAGGAATTAACCCCGATCCCGCAAGATGGGACGGGGTGCTCCTTCCCTTTGAAACAGGGGACCTGGAAAGAGTACTTCCCAAGGTGATCGATGATACATTCTCAGAGAAAAATGTTACAATGGGAAAAGTGGAGTCTAAGGACGGTCAGGTTCTTTACGCAGTAAACGACTTCTTTATAGGCGTAGACAATCACACTTCCGCCAGATACCACATTAATTACAGAAACCGGATAGAGAATCAGTCATCATCGGGAATCATCATTTCAACAGGCTTTGGCATGACGGGGTGGCATAAGTCAGTCATGGCACAGTTCAGAGGTATGGCCAGGAGCTTCGGCCTTGGAGATGTGAAGGAACCTGTCTTTGACTGGGGAGCCAAAAGTCTCACCTTCCAGGTAAGGGAGCCATATCCCAGCAGATTCACCCAGGCAGAGCTTGTCTACGGACAGATTGAGGAGAATGAGAACCTTCTTATCACCTCGAACATGAGTGAAAACGGCGTAGTCTTTTCAGACGGAATCCTTGATGACACCATTGAATTCAATGCGGGAATGCAGATTGAGATTTCAGTCGCAGACCGTATCGGGAGACTCGTTACCGGTTGAAAGGACGGGAAATGAGTTCAAATTTTGATACCTTTTTTGAGAAGAACGGAGATCTTAAGGAGGGGGTACTGTCAGACAAGCTCTGGCTTAAGTACCTGACCCAGACCGACAACGTTTATGTAAATGCCGAGAGACTAGAAAGTATGGGGAGCCTTTCGGGCAAAGAAACTCTCATGTATGTAATGAGAACTCTTGATATACTTGATGAGATCAAAGAAAGAGAGAGCCTTTCCACAGATACCTTCGATGCGGTGAGGCTTACTCTTATGTGGTCAGAAGTGGCCAAGGGCGGCCTTGAGGCTGAGAGAAAAGAGTGGATCAAAAAGGGATATCCTTTGGATATTCACAACATAGCCTCAGCTGAGATCTACAAAGACGCAACCGGAGATTCCGGACTTGTGTATACCCTTATTAAGACCCACGGAGTTGTAGGTCAGTCCCTTAGAGGTGAGATTTCTTTTTCCGGAAATAAAGATCTTCTTGGGATTAAAAGAGATGATTTAAAGGTCCTTCTCATGGCTCTTAATGAGTGCATCATCAGGGCTGTCAGTGACAACATATGGAACAGGGTTAAGAAGAGCACGGAGTCTCTTATAGATGGAATCGTAAGGGGAGAGCTTAAGGAATATTCGCCGGCCCATAGGCTCCAGAAGCTTCTTCCCGGGGAGATTGAGTTCTTCGATAATGACGTTAAGTTTTTTGAGAAAAAGATATTCCCAAGGTTTGAACTGTGGTATTTCGAGGCGGCGCTTTCCGATTTTAACATGGGGCAGATAAGGACTATTCTGGCCAATATTCTTGAAGTGATAGATGCACAAAATGACCCGGTTAATCACCTTAACTTCAAGGCTCTTGCAGATAATCTCTACTACGATTACGAGGGCAAAAAACATATCAATATCTATAAAAAACGTATCATCGAAAAGTACCTTCTTGATGCTTCCGTTCAGAATGTGAACATAAATGTGAAGGTTCGTAACGGCTCAGCCTATGTGGATTTCAAGTTCTCCAGGGTGTGTGAAAAGCTCATTGACTTCTGCGTTGAAGCGGAGAGGAGCGGTCTTCTTACCTTCGAAAAGAGTATCATCGTACTCTACGATATGTTTGGCTTCAGGCGCGATGCCTTTGACAGGCTCAACAATGAAGACAAGTATCTAAGGACCATGAATGATGTATCAAAGAGCACCAAGGACAGCATCATAGATTATGTGGCCGGAGACAGCGTTGTGGATGTGGGAAGCGGCGGTGGAATCCTACTTGATAAGCTTGAAGCCAGGTTTCCGGATAAAAAGGTCATCGGTACCGATATCTCAACCAACGTTATTGAGGCTCTGGGCCAGAAGAAAAACAGAGAGGGACACAGCTGGGAAGTCAAAGTTCACAACTTCGTGGATAAGACCTTGGAACCAAAGGCCGGCAGCGTTATATTCTCATCAATACTTCACGAGATATATTCATACACTGAAAACGAGAACGGAAGATTTGAAATTGACAGTGTGAAAAAGGCTCTTAGAAATGCCTATGACAGTCTTGATAAGGGCGGCAGGATCATTATCAGAGACGGTGTTAAGACTGAAGGTAGTGCTGTCAGAAAGATAAGATTCAAAACGGCAGCAGGCCTTGATTTCTTTAAGAACTACATGACGGACTTCAAGGGACTTAAGGATATACCGGAGGATAAAAAGGTCACCGATATCGATGAGAAGAACCTAACAGTTACCGGTGATATCAACTTTATCAGAGAGTTTCTTTTCACCTATACCTGGGGTTCTGAGAGCTATGCCCATGAGGTTCAGGAGCAGTTCGGATATTTTACACTGGAGGAATATAAGAACTTTTTTAAGGAAATGGGTGCTGAACTTGTTTTTGCAGAACAGTTCCTGGAACCGGGCTACCCCGATAACCTTGGCAAGTACTTGGAACTCCTTGATGAAAAGGGCGAAATAACTGAATATCCAGAGTCCAACTGCATCATTGTAGCACAGAAACAGTGACGATAATTTAGCAGATATTTAATTCTTTTACCATACATACTTAATTATGCCGTGCTATAATTTATCTTGAAGAGAAAGAACTTTTTTCTTATAGGAGGGAAAGTTATGTTTGGTAAATCATCTAAGGATGTCTATGTAAACAAAGAGACTCAGCCGATCTCTGTGTCCGGAGCAAATGATAATCCTTTTATGCAGGAGATGCTAAGGGGCGAAGAGAGAAGAAGAGTAAAACATACGGATGATGTGTATAATAGGCAGAATGGATATATAAAGTGATAGCAATAAAAAGGGGACAGTCCCCATCAACAAATTGTGAACTACATATCTTTCCGGCAGGTACTGATGTTCACAGTTTGTTAATGGGGACTGTCCCCTTTTTATTGCTATCACTTCTTCGACAGATCCGTCTCGGAATACTTCTCATCGCAGTACTTGCAACGATAAATCTCTTTTTTCTCATCCGACAGATAGAAGATCTGGGGCAGCTCCTGCTCGATGGAGGAGATGCATCTTGGGTTGTGGCAGCGGATGACATCCTTTATCTCCTTGGGAAGAACCAGAGATCTCTTCTCGATTATCTCACCGGCTTTAATAACATTAACGGTGATGTTGTGGTCGATAAATGCCAGAACATCAAGGTCAAGGGTATCGATATCACATTCTACCTTCAGAATGTCTTTTTTGCCCATGGCCTTACTCTTGGCGTTCTTGATTATGGCAACGGTGGAGTCAAGCTTATCAAGGCCAAGGTGCCTGTATATCTGCATGCTCTTTCCTGCCTGGATATGGTCAAGAACAAAGCCTTCTTCTATTTTTCCAATATTTAACATAGAAATCCTTCTTTCTGAAATTCTAAATGATTTACCTGAAACAATAATCTATATTCTGAGCCGGAGATCAGAACTTCCTCAGAAGATCGTGATTCATATGGGCATCAGTCATATCAAGGAGAGTTAAGATAAGTGCCATTCTTACGTACAGACCGTACTGAACCTGCTTGAAGTATGCGGCCCTTGGGTCATTGTCAATCTCAACGGAGATCTCGTTGACTCTGGGAAGGGGATGGAGAATGTACATCTTCTCCTTGGCAAGGGACATCTTGGCCTTATCAAGGATGTAGAAATCTTTGAGTCTTATGTAGTCTTCCTCGTTGAAGAAACGTTCCTTCTGAACTCTTGTCATGTAGAGGAAATCAAGCTTGGGCATAACCTCTTCCAGACGAACAACCTCTTCGAAGGGGATGCCCTTGGAATCAAGCATTTCTGTTATATAGTCGGGGACTCTTAATTCATTTGGAGAAATAAATACGAATTTGATGCCTGTGTAACGAGTCAGGGCATTTATAAGAGAGTGGACGGTACGACCAAATTTAAGGTCTCCGCAAAGGCCAATGGTGAAATCACCAAGTTTGCCGTAAAGTGATCTGATTGTAAGAAGATCTGTGAGAGTCTGGGTGGGATGCTGATGACCTCCGTCACCTGCATTGATAACGGGAATACCGGATTTGGAAGCTGCAACCATCGGTGCGCCTTCCTTGGGATGCCTCATGGCACATATATCTGCGAAACAGGAAATAACTCTAATGGTATCGGAAACACTTTCGCCCTTGGCTGCCGAGGAAGATCCCGCATCTGCGAATCCAAGGCATTTACCGCCGAGACGAAGCATTGCTGTTTCAAAACTGAGTCTTGTTCTGGTACTTGGTTCATAAAAACAGGTAGCCATTATCTTTCCCTCACACTTGTGGGAATAGGCTTCCATATTGTTTTCGATGTCATTTGCCACATCGAAAAGCGCCTCCAATTCCTCAACCGAGAAATCCAGAGGATTCATCATGTGTCTTAACTTATTCATACCGTCTCCTCAATAATTAAATGTAAAATACGTAGAATATATGGAATCAGCCGCTGACCACGAAAACCGAGGCAGGTCTGGAACCATCAAGGGGCATATGATACGTCGTCGCATCATCTCCAAAAACCTTAAAATAAACATAGCGGGATGTCAAGTTAATACTGTTAACAATACCCTCGTACAAAATGTAAATATTGCTTCCGTCCAGATCGCATCTGCGAAGGGCGGGGTGATCAGCGTTGGAAAAAGAGTAGTAGATGTGCTCATGGTCCATGGTGAAGCAGTCACATCTGTCGGAGACTACAAGCTCCTGAACTCCGGTTGAGAGGTTGGTTCTCCAGATGCTGTAATTGGATTCTCCGTTGAGATAGTAGATGTAGCCGTCCATAACCACAGGGAAAAAGCAGTATCCCGGTACCACCACTGTATCAGAGTAGCTGCCGTTTAAGCGCATGGCATGTATGTTGTGATCGTTGGTAACGCCGGTGTAATATAGAATGCCGTTGTCATAGCAGACAGGGGATATCATCTCATTGGCAACCTGCTGTTTATCCTTTTTGTCAACGCGGATCTTGTTAAGGGTGCCGCCATCTGTTTTGCCCTGGTAATAGATATATTCACCGCAGAGCTGAACCTCGCCGCAGAAGTCACGAAGAAGACAGGTCTGATTCCTGCCCTTGGTGGTGCACCTGTAGATTCCGAACTGATTGGAAGCGGCTCCCAAGCCTGTAACCTTGCCGGACTTGTGAGTTGAATCCATGTAAAAATAGAGGTAGCCGTTGGCTCCGTTGATATACTTGGCACCCATGGTGGTAAGGCGCTTTGGTTTGGATTCATCAAGATTCATGGAGTATAAACAATTTTCTTCCTGGGAATTGGAAAAATAGACCTTGCCGTCCATCTCGAAAAACAGACCGCCGTTCTGAAGATTGCCTGTCATATTCCCTACGTCCGAAGGATCCATAGGGATCCGCTGCTCGTAAAGGGTGACAGCAACCAGACCGATAGATAAAAATGCCACAAGTAAAAAAACGATAACAATTTTCTTATTCATGGTTAACCCCTCTCTTAGAATTATTATAGGCTCGTTAAACCTTGCTATCAAGCACAAAATCAACTATCATGAATATATATATGCGTATGTTTGGGAGTATGAAAAAATGGATCTTAAGGAACTTAGAGTCGAGATAGATAAGGTCGACAGACAGATTGTGGAGCTCTATGAAAAAAGAATGGATATTGCTTCACAGGTGGCTGATTATAAGATAGCTAACGGCAAAAAGGTTTTTGATAAGGAAAGAGAAGATCAGAAGCTCAAGGCAGTGGGAGACCTTACCCATTCTGAATTTAACAAAGTAGGTGTTGAGGAGCTTTTTTCTCAGCTGATGTCCATGAGCAGGAAACTCCAGTACCAGAAGCTTCAGGCCCACGGTGCTTCAGGAAGACTTCCCTTTATCAGAATCGATTCAATAGATTACAAGAACTGCAGAGTCTGCTACCAGGGAGCAGAGGGCGCCTATTCTGAGATCGCCATGAAGGAGTTCTTCGGAGAAGAGGTGAACAGCTTCCATGTGGAGAGCTTCAGGGATGCAATGGCGGTCCTGGAGGACGGAAGCGCAGACTATGCGGTACTTCCCATAGAGAATTCCACAGCAGGAATTGTCAGTGAGATATACGATCTTCTGACCGAGTATGAACACTACATCATCGGAGAACAGATCATTGAGATTAGGCACTGCCTTATGGGACTTCCGGGAGCTAAGCTTTCAGATATCAATACAGTTTATTCACATCCCCAGTCCCTTATGCAGAGTGCGAAGTTTTTGTCAGAACACAGCGACATAAGGCAGATCAGTATGAAAAACAACGCCTTTGCGGCCCGTAAGGTGGCAGAGGATGGGGACATAACCCAGGGAGCCATCGGAAGCACTCTGGCGGCCAGGATATACGGCCTTGAGGTTCTTCAGGAGGGCGTCAATCAGGCTGAGTCCAATTCAACGAGATTCATTATAGTGACCAATCAGAAGGTATTCCTTAAGGGGGCGGGCAAGATCAGCATCTGCATGGAGATTCCCCACGAGGCAGGATCCTTGTACCATATGATGTCACATTTTATCTATAACAACCTTAACATGACCAAGATCGAGTCAAGACCTATTGAGGACAGAAACTGGGAATACAGATTCTTCATAGATTTTGACGGCAATCTTGAGGACAGCGCGGTGAAGAATGCATTAAGGGGCCTTAGGGAAGAGGCCAAGATGCTGAAAATACTTGGAAATTATTAAGGATAGAGGGGTTCTTATGACGGGTGAAGTATTTGCTGCAATCGATGTGGGTTCCTATGAGATGGCGCTCAAGATCTTTGAGCTGTCCGCTAAATACGGCGTAAAGGAGCTGGACCATGTCAGACATCGCATGGACCTTGGAACGGAGACCTATGCCACCGGCAGGATCTCCAATTTCCATGTGGATGAGATGATCAGGATAATTACGGATTTCAGGGATATCATGCGCAGCTACGGCGTCACCCACTATCAGGCCTACGGCACCAGTGCCATGCGTGAGACCAAGGACATTGTTGTGGTTCAGGACCTGATAGAGCAAAGGACCGGCATACACATCGACATCTTAAGTAACTCAGAGCAGAGATTTCTCGACTACAAATCTATAGCCTTGAAACAGGACCAGTTTGAGGAGATCATCAAACGTCCCACTGCCATTGTGGATATAGGTGGCGGCAGTATTCAGATATCCATCTTTGAAAAGGATGCTCTGGTTGCCACCCAGAATCTTACTACCGGTGTTTTGAGGATCCACACCACCATGGAGGAAGTACATGCCACCAAGCTTAAGTACAGAGACCTGGTTTCGGAGCTGGTCAATTCCCAGCTAAGTGTCTTTTCCAAGATCCATCTTAAGGACAGAAAAATAGAAAATATCATAATCGTAGACGACTACATTTCGCCGGTTATTCAGAGGCACAGGATGGGAACCGACAGACCGGGCTATGCAACAAGACAGGAGTACATGAAGTTCCTGGAGAAGGCCAACAATACCAGTGCCATCGAAGTAGCCAAGAAGCTTAATATTCCTGAGGATAACGTACCTTTATTGTATGTATCGGGAACTATCATCAAATGTATTCTAGATGAGACTAAGGCTGACAATCTGTGGGCTCCCGGCATTACACTCTGCGACGGTATAGCCTATGAGTACGCGGAGAAAAAGAGCTTCATCAGTTCGCCTCATGATTTTGAACAGGATATCATCGCCTGCGCCCAGAATATATCCAAGAGATTCATGGGTAGTAAATCAAGGCGTGAGACGTTGCAGAAGATAGCACTAACGGTGTTTGACAGTACGGCGGACCTCCACGGACTTACCGGAAGAGACAGGCTTCTTTTACAGATTGCAACCATACTTCATGATTGCGGTAAATACATTAGTCTCGTTTACCTTGGAGACTGCTCCTACAACATCATCATGTCAACGGAGATCATAGGCCTGTCCCACAGAGAGAGGGAGATCGTGGCCAACGTGGTCAGATTCAATCATGAGGCCTTCGATTACTACACAAGTAACAGCAAGTTCTTTGAAGGGTTCTCCAAGGAGGATTACCTTAGAGTTGCCAAGCTCACAGCTATAATCAGAATAGCCAACGGCCTTGACAGGACCCACAAGCAGAAGTTCAAGGATGTCCGGGTTTCCATCAAGGACGGAGAGCTGGAGATATATGTGGATACCAATGCGGACATTACCCTTGAGAAGGGACTGTTCGGAAACAGAGCAAGCTTTTTTGAGGAAGTATTTGGTGTAAGACCTGTCATCAGGCAAAAGAGGATCATCTGATATGGCTAAGATAAAGGATAAGATAAAGGATAAGAACAAAAACAAAACTGTAGATTTTGAAGATTCAAGGCTCTACATAAACAGAGAGCTGAGCTGGCTTTCTTTTAACGAAAGAGTTCTGTCCGAGGCGGAGGATGAGCACAATCCTCTGTTTGAGAGGCTGAAGTTTCTGGCTATATCTGCCAGCAACCTGGACGAGTTCTTCATGGTAAGAGTTGCATCCCTTAAGGACATGATCAATGCCGGCTACAAGAAGCTTGATATTGCAGGCATGACAGCCGGTGAGCAGCTGGATGCAGTGCTTTTTGCCGTTCACAATTTTGTGGACAAGCAGTATGAGATCTACAATCAGTTCCTGGTTCCCCAGCTGGTGGACAATGGGCTTAAGATCTGCGATGTGAACGAGCTTGGCAGGAAGGAGAGCGACTATGTGGACAGGTATTTCGACGAATTCGTTTTCCCTGTTCTTACACCAATGGCGGTGGACTCTTCAAGGCCATTTCCCCTTATCAGGAACAAGACCCTTAATATAGGTGCGCTTCTTAAGAAAAAAGAGGGCAAGGACGGCGTTGATTTTGCAACGGTACAGGTGCCTGATGTACTTCCCAGAATCCTGGAGATTCCTTCTTCAGATTCCGAAACGGGACTTCGCAAGATTGTTCTGTTAGAGCAGATAATACAGAAGAACTTAAGTAAGCTCTTCATGAACTACGATATAATCACCAGTGCCCCTTACAGGGCAGGAAGAAACGCGGATCTATCCATCGACGAGGATGAGGCGGAGGATCTTTTAAAGGAGATCGAGAAGCAGCTCAAGCTCCGTCAGTGGGGACAGGCCATAAGGCTTGAAGTTTCCGGGGATATGGATAAGAAGCTTCTTAAAATCATCGCCGGTGATCTGGGAGTTGATGCCAATGAGATATACAGGATAGAGGGTCCCCTTGATCTGACCTTCCTTATGAAGGTGTACAAGCTGGACGACTTCGAGCATCTCAAGGAGCACAGCTACAAGCCGCCTCAGCCGGTGGTGGCTTTTAACAACGACAGGGATATTTTCGAGGTCATAAGAGAGGGAGATGTGCTGATGCACCATCCTTATGAGACCTTTGAGAATGTGGTTCGCTTCGTCGAAAAGGCGGCTGTGGATCCCGATGTTCTGGCTATCAAACAGACTCTCTACAGAGTAAGCGGTAACTCTCCGATCATTGCAGCCCTTGCCAAGGCAGCAGATAACGGCAAGCAGGTTACGGTTCTGGTGGAGCTCAAGGCAAGATTCGATGAGGAGAACAACATCGTCTGGGCCAAGATGCTTGAGAAAGCGGGATGTCATGTTATCTACGGCCTTGTGGGACTTAAGACTCACTGTAAGATCACTTTGGTGGTAAGACGTGAGGAGGACGGAATCAAGAGATATGTGCATCTTGCAACAGGTAACTACAATGATTCCACGGCTAAACAGTATACGGACGTAGGACTTTTTACCTGCGCACCGTCCTACGGTGAGGATGCAACTGCGGTATTTAACATGCTGTCAGGTTATTCTGAGCCCCTTGGCTGGAACAAGCTGTCCCTTGCACCTCTGTGGCTTAAGGATAGGATCATAGATCTAATCAAAAGAGAAGAAGAACATGCCAAGGCAGGTGAACCCGCAAGGATCATTGCCAAGATGAATTCCATCTGTCACAAGGAGGTTATCGCCGAGTTATACAGAGCCAGCAGCATGGGAGTTAAGATAGATCTGATAGTACGAGGTATATGCTGCCTTAAGGTTGGAATACCGGGAGTCAGCGAGAATATTACAGTAAGGTCTATTGTAGGTAACTTCCTGGAGCACAGCAGAGTGTTCTATTTTGAGAACGGAACGAGCCCTGAGTTCTATGCTTCCAGTGCCGATTGGATGCCTAGAAACCTTGAGAGGCGTGTAGAGATTCTTTTCCCTGTTGAGAACGAGAAACTACGGGAGAAGCTGTGGCACATTCTTGATACAGAGCTTAAGGACAATGTAAAGGCACATATCATGCAGCCTGACGGAACCTTCTCCAAGGAGGTTACCACCGGCGAAGAGTACGCTGAGAAGATCAATTCTCAGAAGATATTCGGAGATGAGGCAGCAGCTGCGGCCAAGGTCATGAATGCTCAGAATACAAGAGTATTTGTACCTGAGAAGCATATGTGATTATATATTATTCGAATATTTTTATGGTAATAAAGGAGAAGAGTAAGTGAAATACATTCTTGCTTCGGGATCCCCGAGAAGGAAAGAACTTCTTGCCAAGGTGATTCCCAATTATGAAGTAATACCCGCCATAGGCGAGGAGGCTACCAGTAAAGAGCTGCCTGAGGAGATAGTTGAAGAGCTTTCTTATCAGAAAGCTTCCGAGATATTTAATAAAGTTTTAACCAATTCTACAGATATCCCCGTTGTAATTGGCGCAGACACCATTGTATCATATAAACGTAGGGTACTTGGTAAGCCCAGAGACCGCAAGGATGCCGCTGATATGATCAGAGGATTTCAGGGCGACTCCCATGCGGTATATACCGGAGTAACAGTATTTACCATGAAGGATGGTAAGCCTTACAGTTTTACTTTCCATGAGGAGACGCTGGTGGATGTGGCACCTATGACAGAGGAGGAGATCCTTTCCTATGTGGCCACCGGTGAAGCGGATGACAAGGCAGGAGCCTACGGCGTTCAGGGACTGTTTGGAATATACATCACCGGGATAAGAGGCGACTATTACAATGTTGTGGGGCTTCCCATTGCAAGACTCTATCATGAACTTAAGAATAACGGACTACTATAGAGTTTCGGAGGACAATTTGTATGCACGAGTATGACGAGGCAGTGATCAGATGTTTTTTGGAGAATCAGGGACAGCTTTTCCCGGAGGATGTGGCATCCAATGAGGAAGAGGCAGAGGCTTTCCTTGAGGACTGCATGGCAGTTGTTGTTGACGGACCGGATGAGGTCGAAGAATATTTCGAGGAATCCGGTGTAGACGTTGAGGGCAACGTTCTTGATGCTGACGAAGTATTTGATATCGGCGATGGCAGATACCTTATCGTAGAGGGCTGATAATATACAATTCATATAAGGTGTCAGGCTCCGTGAACAAACTGTGACCTTTACTCACAATTTGTTCACGGTGTCTGACACCTTTTTTGGTATAATGGTTAAAGTTATAAATGTTTATTGGAGGATATTTTGAGCAGTAAGATTTTTTTCTTTGACCTGGACGGAACTCTTTTGAATAAAGAGAAGATAATTACACCTGCTACCATGGAGGCTCTTAGGAGGTTCACGGAGGCAGGGAATCATTTCTGTATAAATACGGGAAGGGCCATTGACAGTGCAAGAGCAGTTTATAATGGGCTGGGGCTTGATTTTAAGGGGAGCTATCTTTGCGGCTCCAACGGTACAGAAATATTCAGTGTTGATGATGAGAAATATGTATACAAGACCGGTATTAGGCTCGAACTTGTGCCGAAGATCATGGACCTTGCGGCAGAATATGATATGCACTGCCATACCTATAATGAGACTCATATCGTCAGCAGATGGAATGGGGAGTGTATGGATTATTACAGAAGGGTTATTAAGACGCCGCTGATAGTGGCTGACGATGTTATGCAGTATATAGTGACACCGCCTTCCAAGATGATTGCCATTGAGCTTCATGATCATGAGAAGCAGGAGAAATTTAGAATGGCGCTTCAGGAGATGGTGGGGGATGAGCTGACCCTTTTGTATTCCAATCCATATTACATGGAGATATTTCCTTCCATTGCGGGAAAGGGAAGTGCGGTAAAAAGGCTTGCTGATTATCTT
The DNA here is from genome assembly GCF_028539135.1 of Butyrivibrio sp. DSM 10294. Classification (NCBI taxonomy): domain Bacteria; kingdom Bacillati; phylum Bacillota; class Clostridia; order Lachnospirales; family Lachnospiraceae; genus Butyrivibrio; species Butyrivibrio sp. DSM 10294. The sequence continues at coordinate 271,103 of NZ_JANSWL010000077.1, forward strand.
GGGATACCTGTAGAGAATACGCTGGCTGCGGGAGATGAGCAGAATGACCTGTCCATGATCGAGGCAGCAGGCTGCGGCATTGCCATGATAAACGGCACGGATGTAGTTAAGGCAAGTGCAGATGTTGTTACCAAAGAAGATAACAATCATGACGGCCTGGCGGAGTTTATTTTAGGGGCTATCTGATATGTCAGACCCAATAGTCATAAATTTTTATATGGAGAGAAAATAATGAGAGCGATAGATTTACATACACATTCCAATTGTTCGGATGGAAGTTATTCTGTTAAGGAGCTTATCGATTATGCCCATGATAAGGGACTTTCGGCAATAGCACTTACAGACCATGATACGGTCGCAGGGCTGGATGAAGGAATTGCCTATACTGCTGGGAAGTACCCGGATATGGAGTTTGTGCCCGGTATAGAATATTCCACAGTTGAGGAAGGCAAGGATGTTCATATCGTAGGCCTGTACATCAATCACAGGGATGAAGCTTATCAGAAGAAGCTTCAGGAATTCAAGGATTCCAGAATTAACAGAAATATCAAGATGTGCAAGAAACTCACTGAGGAAGCCGGCATACCCATCACCTATGATGAACTTGTGGAGAAGAATCCCGGAGCTGTCATAACAAGAGCTCACTATGCAAAGCTCATTATGGAAAAGGGATATGTTAAGAGTCGACAGGAGGTTTTTGACAGACTTATCGGGGACAACTGCCCCTATTTTGTGCCAAGGGAAAAGATACTTCCGGAGCAGGCTATAGAGCATATTCTGCAGGCAGGAGGAGTGCCTATTCTGGCTCATCCTATTTTGTATCGCATGAGCGATGAGAGATTGGAAAATCTGGTTAAGCGCCTGAAGGCAGCAGGACTTATGGGATTGGAGGCTATTTATTCCACCTATGAGCCACGGGAAGAAAGAGATATGAAGGCTCTCGCAGGCAAGTATGACCTGCTTGTCAGCGGAGGTTCTGATTTCCATGGAGCCAATAAGAAGGATATTGATCTGGCTGTAGGAAGAGGTAAGCTCTTTGTTCCTGAGGAACTTCTTCCGCCTATTAAAATGGCAGCAGGCAAGAAATAAATCTTTTGGGTTTGTCTGGAAGCTACATGTATGCTACAATCTTTATGGATTTAATGTGTTAAAGTATATATGAAGGAGTGTGTATTATGAATATCGTTTGTTTGGACCTTGAGGGAGTACTTGTACCGGAGATATGGATCGCCTTTTCACAGGCCAGCGGAATTCCCGAACTTAAGAGAACCACCAGAGATGAACCTGACTATGACAAGCTCATGAGATGGAGACTTGGAATCCTTAAAGAGCATGGCCTTGGACTTAAAGAGATACAGGAGACCATCGCCAAGATCGATCCCCTTCCGGGAGCAAAGGAGTTCCTTGATGAGCTTCGTAAGATCACACAGGTAATCATTATCAGTGATACCTTTACACAGTTTGCAACTCCTCTTATGGAGAAGCTTGGCTGGCCCACCATTTTCTGCAATTCACTGGTGGTTGCCGATAACGGTGAGATCACAGATTTCAAGATGAGAATCGAGAACTCCAAGCTCACAACAGTCAAGGCTCTTCAGTCCATCGGCTACGAGACCATCGCTGCCGGTGACAGCTACAACGACCTTGGTATGATCCAGGCCTCCAAGGCAGGCTTCCTGTTCCGCTCAACAGAGCAGATCAAGGCAGATCATCCCGAACTTCCTGCCTTCGAGGAATACAGCGACTTCCTCGAGGCAATCAAGAAGGCGCTGTAAGATAATAAATAAACTAAAGGTGTCAGGCACGCGGTGCCTGGCACCTTTTTGGTATGACATAGAGTTAGTACAAGTCAGTCGAACGCCAGTCTCCATGGCCATGCGGTGGTAAAGATTGGTGAGCGTGTACTTGAGGATGACTGTACTGTAAGTTTCGCAGTTACGAATAATCATTTTACTATTTATTTTTTTGCATTATAGTGAGAAAATAGAAAGGTAGGAATTATAGTTTAAATCTTGGGGAGATGTTATGAGGGGGATTAAGCATCGCACTGTTTTAACGTTTGTTCTTGCTTTTATTCTGATGAGCTTTATTCTGGTGCTGGCACTGGGGATCATCTATTCGGTGCCGGTTATCGATGATTTTAATTTCTATGATATGCTAAGGAGTAATCAGCATTATCCCAGTATTTTTACAGCAGCGATATCACAGGCTCTTTGGATGTATGGGAACTGGCAGGGGGCATGGTTTACCAACCATCTTGATATGTTTGCCGTAGGCATAACTAAATTAAGTTATACCGGTGTCAGAATCTATCTGTTTTTATCCTTTATTCTTTTTATCTATGCACTGTTTAGATTGGTTTCTATGGTGCGATTCCTTGTTGACGAATCATATAAGTGGCCGGCTGTTTTAGTGATGATGAATGTCGTTGTTTTTACCGGAATGAATCTTACTCCTGCCAGGGAAGAACTGTACTGGCTCACGGGAGCGGGTGGATATACGATTCCGATGGCTATGGCGTTTATCGGTTTGGAACAGTATGTGCAGTATTTTCTGTACGGTAAAAGAAAAAGTCTTATAGGAGCTGCTGTTTGTCTGATGCTTGGCTGCGGCGGAGCGCTGAATGTGGCGGGTTTTGCCTGCGCAGGCGGTTTGTGTATAGCACTTGGTTTTGCTTCTAAGATTGTAGCCGGAAAAGAAGATACTGTAAGTAAAAAGTTATCCTGGCTTCCGTTTGCAGGAGCTGTCCTCAGCGCAGTGATCAATGTATTGTCACCGGGAAATTTTGACAGATTAGAGGGAGAATCGGGACACGGACTCAGTGTCGTGACTGCACTGGCCAATACAATCAGACAATTGGTGGGAAGGGCATATGTTCTGTATAAGAATCAGTATATTGTAATGGCATGTATAATAATGTTCTTCGCCTTCCTGGCATTTAGGGCAGAGGGAAAATGTATCAGGGATAAACAGATTCTATATGGGATAGTTTCAGTTGTGCTTATTCTTGGTGCTTCAGTTTTTCCGGTAAGTCTTGGGTATGGAAGAGTAACAGGACAGGAGAGAATTCTTTTCCTTGTGGATCTGGAAATCGTACTTGCTTTTGCTTTGGTTATAGCTCTGGTTTCCAATATGGTCGGAGAAGAGATGGCCAAAAAGAACATTGCTGTTAACTGGGGTACTTTGATACCGATACTGATCTTCATGGCTTATCTGAATATCAGAACCATAGGTATTGGTGATCTGATGCTATACAAGACGGCACGGGAATTTGCTGACGGGACCATGCATAGCTATTGCAGTATGAACGCCGAAATGATTGAAGATGTGCGCGGGGCTGATGAAAAGGACGTGGAAGTGGAAGTTAGTCTTGTTAATTCAGGTGTGTTATTGGGAACAGGTGTGAACGATGATAAGGACCACTGGGTTAATGAAGCCTTTGCAGCCTGTTTCGACAAGGAATCTGTGAGGATAATATTCCTAAATAATTAAATGATGTAGAATAGTAAGATAACCAAAAAGGTTGAAGCATTTAAATGCTCCAACCTTTTTATGATTTATACGTTCAGTTCGCTGCCTGTAAGAAGCTTATAAGCTTCAAGATACTTATCTATAGTCTTGTCGATTACATCCTGAGGAAGGTTGTAATCACTGTCGGGATTGGCTTTAAGCCAGTTACGAACAAACTGCTTGTCGAAGGAAGGCTGATCGTGACCTTCTTCGTAGCCCTCTACAGGCCAGAAACGTGATGAATCGGGAGTGAGCATCTCATCACCGATAACAACCTCGCCGTTCTCATCGATACCAAACTCAAACTTGGTATCTGCAATGATGATGCCGCGAGTGAGAGCGTAGTCTGCACATTTCTTGTAAAGAGCGATTGTGTAATCTCTGATCTTGGTAGCGTATTCCTCGCCGTGCCCCGGGAAGGCCTTCTCAAGAACCTCTACGCTGCGGTCAAAATCGATGTTCTCATCGTGATCACCGATCTCTGCCTTGGTGCTGGGAGTGTAGATAGGTTCAGGGAGCTTGCCGCATTCCTTAAGTCCCTCAGGAAGCTTGATTCCACAAACTGTTCCGTTTTCTACATAGCTCTTCCAGCCGCTACCTGTTATATAGCCACGAACGATACACTCTACGGGGATCATTGTGAGCTTTTTGCAAAGCATGCTGTTTCCTGTAAACTCAGGTGTTCTGAAAAACTCAGGCATATCAGCTGTATCTGTGCTGACCATGTGGTTCTTAACAATATCCTTGGTAAGGTCAAACCAGAACTTGGACATCTGTGTAAGAACTGCGCCTTTTTTGTTGACTTTGTTCTTTAAGATAACATCAAAAGCTGAAATTCTGTCGGTGGCAACCATGATAAGGTTCTCGCCGATATCGTAGATTTCTCTAACCTTTCCTTCTTTTACGGGACTAAATGTCTGCATGCTTTTTTCTCCTCCGCTTTCGCATAAATAATATTGTAAGCCGCCGGGGCGGGATACTAACTACGCTATATTACAAAATGGTGGAATCAGTCGTCTTCTTCCTCTTCGGCAACAGTGTTGTATACTGTACGCTTTCTTGCCATTTCATCATTTTCAAGGTACTCATCATAGGTGGATCTCTTATCAATAAGTGATCCGTCGGGCAGAATCTCCATGATTCTGTTGGCTGTGGTCTGAACAACCTGGTGGTCACGGCAGGCGAAGAGCTCAACACCGGGGAACTTGATCATTCCGTCGTTAAGAGCGGAGATGGATTCCATATCAAGGTGGTTGGTGGGCTCATCGAAGATAAGGCAGTTGGCACCGGAGATCATCATCTTGGAAAGAAGACATCTTACCTTTTCTCCTCCGGATAATACCTTAACCTTCTTAACACCGTCCTCACCGGCAAAGAGCATACGGCCAAGGAAGCCTCTTACATAAGTAGCATCCTTAATCTCAGAATAGCCTGTAAGCCACTCGGTGATGGTGTAGTCGTTGTCGAACTCCTTGGTGTTGTCCTTGGGGAAGTATGCCTGTGATGTGGTTACACCCCATTTATAGGTTCCTTCATCGGGCTCAAGCTCTCCTGAAAGAATCTGGAAGAGAGTGGTCTTGGCAAGCTCGTTACCGCCTACAAAAGCGACCTTGTCCTCTCTCTGGATTACGAATGAAATATTGTCGAGAACCTTCTCACCGTTAACAGTCTTGGAAAGACCTTCAACGGTAAGGACCTCGTTACCGATCTCACGGTTAGGTCTGAAGTCAATGTAAGGGTACTTTCTGCTGGAAGGCTTGATAGTATCAAGCTCAATCTTCTCGAGAGCCTTCTTTCTGGAAGTAGCCTGCTTACTCTTACTTGCGTTAGCTGAGAAACGAGCGATGAACTCTTTAAGTTCCTTGATCTGTTCCTCTTTCTTCTTGTTGGCTTCCTTCATCTGACGGATCATCAGCTGAGATGACTCATACCAGAAATCGTAGTTACCGGCATAGAGCTGAATCTTGCCGTAGTCGATGTCTGCGATGTAGGTACATACTTTATTAAGGAAGTATCTGTCGTGGGATACGACAATAACTGTATTCTCAAAGTTGATAAGGAACTCCTCGAGCCATGCGATAGCATCCAGATCAAGGTGGTTGGTAGGCTCGTCCAGAAGCAGGATATCGGGATTACCGAAAAGTGCTCTTGCAAGAAGAACCTTAACCTTCTGTGCACCATCAAGCTCCTTCATAAGCTTGTAATGGAACTCTGTATCAATTCCAAGTCCGTTAAGAAGTGACTCTGCATCAGACTCAGCTTCCCAGCCGTTCATCTCGGCGAATTCTGCCTCAAGCTCGCTGGCACGGATTCCGTCTTCGTCTGTGAAATCCTCTTTTGCATAGATGGCGTCCTTCTCGTTCTTGATCTCGAAGAGACGGGCATTACCTGCAATTACGGTATCGAGAACCACGTTCTCATCATATTTGAAATGGTCCTGCTCAAGGAAGGAGAGACGCTCGCCATCGGAGATAACTACATCACCGTTGGTGGTCTCAATCTGTCCTGAAAGGATCTTAAGGAAAGTTGACTTACCGGCACCGTTTGCTCCGATGATACCGTAGCAGTTACCGGGAGTGAACTTGATGTTAACTTCTTCAAAAAGAGCTTTTTTACCAACTCTTAAGGTTACGTTATTTGCACTAATCATTAAAAAATAACCTCTCAAAATTCAATTAATCTATCCTTTGCAACAGTTCGTATTATATGAGAATCTTCTATAAAATGCAACCATTCGTATTGTAGCTTTTTCACATTGCTAAAGAAGCGTTCATTCCTTAATATATTTATATGTGAAAAAATGATTGGGGGAACTAAATATGAAGCTTAATTACAAACGTACTATTCTTATCGGATTTGCGTTCTTTTCTATCTGCGCATTCTGGCAGTTCTATGACAATGAGATTCCCAAGATACTGAAATATACCTTTAAGCTGGGTGAGACGGCAACCGGTGTGGTTATGGCTCTTGATAACGTGCTGGCTCTGTTTCTTCTGCCTTTTTTCGGCGCTCTTTCAGATAAGACTGATACCAAAATGGGTAAAAGAATGCCCTTTATAGTAATAGGAACAATCCTGTCCACGGCGCTGTTATTTATTCTTATAGCAGTTGCCCGCCCCAGCGGAAGTCTTCCTTTGTTCATCGTGATCTTGCTCCTTCTTCTTATTGCGATGGGAACCTACAGATCCCCGGCGGTTTCTCTTATGCCCGATCTTACACCGGCTCCCTGCAGGAGCAGTGCCAACGCCATTATCAATCTTATGGGAACCCTGGGCGGCATCTATATCCTTGTGATGATCAAGGTTTTGTTAAAAGAAGCTGATGATCCGGCGAGGACCAACTATATTCCCCTTGTGATGAGCCTTATTGCATGCATGATACTTGCGGTTCTTTTGGTATTTGTAACTATCAAGGAGAAGAAGATCAAAAAAATCATAGAGACTGAAGGCGGACTTCATTCCCTGGGAGAATCTTTTGACAATGACGAGAAGACAGCCGAGGGTGGCAAGAACGACATGCCTGCGGATGTTAAGAAGAGCCTGATGTTTCTTCTTGTATCGGTATTTTTGTGGTTTACCGCCTATAACGCAGTAACTACAGCTTTTTCAAGATTCGTAGTGGAGGTGTGGGACCTTCATGACAACGCTTACGCAACTTGCCTTCTTGTTGCTACCGGTGCTGCGACCCTGAGCTATGTGCCGATCGCTTATGTTTCAGGCAAGATTGGAAGAAAGAAGACTATCCTTATCGGTATCTCGATTATGGCCGCAAGCTTTGTAATCACCGGACTTTATCCTCATTTTTCAACCTCAATCAACATATTCTTTGCTCTGGTTGGAATCGGCTGGGCAGCCATCAACGTCAATTCTTATCCCATGGTTGTTGAGATGAGTAAGGCAGGAGATATAGGTAAGTTTACAGGAACCTATTACACCTTTTCCATGGCAGCGCAGGTGTTTACTCCTATTTTCTCGGGATTTCTTTTGGAACATGTTTCTTATAAAACGCTTTTCCCTTATGCGTTTATTTTCTCGGCGCTGGCATTCTGCACCATGTCTATGGTTAAGCATGGAGATACCAGACCTGAGAAAAAGAAAAGTGTGCTTGAACATTTTGATTTAGACGAATAATGGTTGAAAAGTATTAAAATTTTATAAAATTTCGCTTTATAAAATATAAACTTTGTTGTAAGATGTAAAAAGATGTTTATAGGAGTATGGCGATGTTTTTGAAAAATTTTTCTATTTGCGGCGGTGCTGCGGATAGTACCTTTACAACCGAAAAAGGCTATGGGACATGGGAGCCTGATATGGCAAGAACTCTGAAACCCACAGCTTCCGAACAGGCACTTAAGAGCGGCGGCTGGAACAGAAGAGTTTTTGAGAAGAATGAGTGTTTTCCGGACAGAGAAGTCCTTATTATCAAGGCTGAGGTGCCTGTCTTTGGCACCTACAGGGTTATAGTAAGGATCACTTCCGGTTCTGATAAGGTGGAGAATCTTATTCTTTTTGCCGGAAGAAGGAATCTGATAGACCGCGGAGTTGTCATCGAAGCGGGCGGTTCCTATGAGAAAGAGTTCCATACTGCCGTAACTCCGTATATTCCCGCTCTTTCTTCAAGGAGATGTGAAGAGAAGGCTGTTTATATCAGCCTTACCGGTGAGAACCTGTTAGCCTACGATGAGAATGTTGTATCTCCGGTTTTACGTGATGATATTTCAGTTGATATTGCTATAGAAGAGAAGGAGGTTCCTGTAATCTGGATCGCAGGTGATTCAACGCTTACGGACCAGAATGCGGGAGTACCGTATTTCCCCAAGGACAGCTGCGGCGGATGGGCCCAGATGCTATCTATGTTTATCCAAGGTGCGGCTGTATGCAACATGGCGCATTCAGGACTTACCTCCAACTGTTTCAGAGATGATGGTCATTACGCCATTGTCCAGGAACTTATTAAGTCTGGTGATCTTCTTGTTATTCAGTTTGGTCATAACGATCAGAAGAGAAGAAACCTTAGTGCGTTCAAGGGATATTACAACAACCTTCTTAGATATGTAGAAGAGGCCGACGCTGTAGGTGCCAAGGCTATAATATGTTCTCCTATCAGCCGTATTCCACTCACATTAAGTGAGGGCGAAGCCAGAGAGCTGGATATGCCGAGGCATTATTCATTGCTTTCATCCTATGCGAAGGCAGCGCGCAAGGCCGCTGAGAATAGCAATGCGTTTTTTGTTGATCTTCATGAATTTACTTTTGATAAGTGGGTCAGTGTTTCTGATAGGGCATCTGATTTCTTTATAAAAGGTGATATTACTCATACCAATGATCTGGGAGCAATGCTTATTGCTGACCGGTTCATAGAAGAGTGCAGGAAGGCTCCCGATTGTTCTATTAATGATTATGATAACGGCCGAGCTGCTGATTTTTCAGAGAAATCCTTCGATATGGAAGAGGCTCCTAAGGAGATTCCGGCATCGGATTTCCCCGGAATAGAGCTTCCTTATGTGGATATTCCCAAGATCAGAGATTGTATATTCATTAATGAGGCTCTGAAATATGGAATCCTGGATCCTTGTGTCATGCATCTTCATCCTGATGATGAGATGCCGAGAGCGCAGTTTCTTATGAGCATGTTCAAGGCCTTCAGGAAGACAGGAGTCAGACCTTATCATAAGAAATACGCCGACATAGCTGTTGATGAATGGGATTCAGGCTATGTTCAGGCTCTTATAGATGAGAATCTGATAGATGACATAACCATCAAGAGAATAGGCGACAAGCAGTTCTTCAGACCCGATGATGCCTTGTCCTACGGTGAATATGCAAGTTTTCTAATCCGCTTTATGGAGAAGGATAAGTCCAAGAGAAACATTTCCATGGAGGAGTGCCTTAAGAAGGCATATGATCTCGATATTATCGGCGATATCTGCAAGGGTAATGAGAATGATTTTGATTTTGATAATGATGATGAGATCATTTCCGATGGCCCGGATTATAAGATGGCAGGCTGCCCTTATATTTCAAGAGCCAGGGCCTACAGGGGGCTTGCCAGAGTAATGGATATCATCGGTGGCATGGGAACAGCGCTTCCTGCTGATGCAGAGGTGCATCCGGCGCATTGAACTGTATGAGTGATTTTTGATATTGCGTGAAAATAATAACAATAATACAAAGTCCCGACAAATTTTGCGATTTGTGGGACTTTTTTGTTGCGAAATTAACAAATAGGCTGTAAAATATTTAGCGGATTAGTTAAAAAATTATCAGTAGGAAGTGATTTGGATGTTGTTTTTTGAGGTTTTATGCTTTATCGTGCTGGCATTGGCAGTGCTGTATTTTCTTATGATAATGCCAAGAATGCTGCATAAGCCTTCAAGAGAGCCTTACACCAGGGTGCTGTACGCACACAGAGGCTTACATGACAATACTTCCGAGGCCCCGGAGAATTCCATGGCTGCTTTTAAGAAGGCTGTGGATGGCGGATATGGCATTGAATGTGACGTTCAGCTCACCAAGGACGGTGTTCCGGTGATTTTTCACGATTTCACACTGGCCAGAGTTGCCAGATACGATGACGAGGCCTCACATTTAGAGGAAGGTGTTAACAATCCTGATGGTTCCATAGGAGTTGCCGGTAAGGTAATTGATTATACATACCGGGAATTGCAGCAATTTCACCTTCTTTCTTCTGATGAGAAGATTCCGAGATTTGAAGATTTTCTTAAGATGGTGGATGGTAAGGTTCCGCTTATTGTAGAGCTCAAGATTGAGCTTAAGGACCTTTCGGTATGTCCCAAGGTCAATGATCTTCTTAAGGATTACAAGGGAGTCTACTGTATCGAATCCTTCAATCCTCTCGGTGTTTTCTGGTATAGGAAGAATCGTCCCGATGTCATGAGAGGTCAGCTCTCGGATGAATTCCACAAGGATAAGCCTGAGGAATTCAAGGGGGTTCTGTATTTCATTCTTACCAGCTTACTGCTTAATTTTATTACTAAGCCGGATTTCATTGCATTTAATCATAAGTTCCCTACCAGCCATTCACTTTGGCTATGCAGACATCTGTACGGGAACGTGGCCGCAGGCTGGACCATCAAGAGTGAGGAAGACCTTGAACGGGCCAAGAAGAATTTCGATATTTTCATTTTTGACAGTTTCATCCCTAAGCAGGGAAATAAAGTCTGATAATTATCCATAACTTATCTGAAGTGTTTGCTACCGCCGTGATGTATATGTACTCAAACAGATTGCTTGAATACATATATGTCATTGCGGAAGCGTCCGTCAATGATAAGTATATGGTGGTTATAATATGCAAATAGAAAGGTTACCGATTAGAGGATCGGTAAGAAAGGTAAAAACATGGCGAACAAGTGGGTTTATATGTTCAGCGAAGGTAACATGACAATGCGTAACCTTCTCGGTGGTAAGGGTGCTAACCTTGCTGAGATGACAAGCATTGGTCTTCCTGTACCTCAGGGCTTCACAATCACAACAGAGGCCTGCACACAGTATTACGAGGATGGTCGTAAGATCAACGACGAGATCATGGCTCAGGCTATGGAAGGTGTTAAGAAGATGGAGGAGCTCAACGGCAAGAAGTTCGGTGATCTTCAGAATCCTCTTCTTGTATCAGTTCGTTCAGGTGCTCGTGCATCAATGCCTGGTATGATGGATACAATCCTCAACCTTGGTCTTAATGATGAGGTAGTAGATGCAATGATCAAGGGCAATCCTGATCCTGCATTCGAGCGTTTCGTATATGATTCATATCGTCGTTTCATCCAGATGTTCTCTGACGTTGTTATGGAAGTAGGTAAGAAGTACTTCGAGCAGCTCATCGACAAGATGAAAGAGGAGAAGGGTGTTAAGTTTGACGTAGATCTTACAGCGGCTGATCTTAAGGAACTTGCTACACAGTTCAAGGCTGAGTACAAGAATCAGCTTGGCAAGGATTTCCCTTCAGATCCTGTAGAGCAGCTTAAGCTTGCTATCGAGGCTGTATTCCGTTCATGGGATAACCCTCGTGCTAACGTATATCGTCGTGATAACGATATCCCTTATTCATGGGGAACAGCTGTTAACGTAATGCCTATGGTATTCGGTAACCTTAATAATGAGTCTGGTACAGGTGTTGCTTTCACACGTGACCCTGCAACAGGTGAGAATAAACTTATGGGTGAGTTCCTTATCAACGCTCAGGGTGAGGACGTAGTTGCCGGTGTTCGTACACCTATGCCTATCGCTCAGATGGAGAAGGAATTCCCTGAGGCATATGCTGAGTTCATCAAGGTTTGTGAGACTCTTGAGAATCACTACCATGACATGCAGGATATGGAGTTCACAGTAGAGAACAAGAAGCTCTACATGCTTCAGTGCCGTAACGGTAAGAGAACAGCTCCTGCTGCTCTTAAGATTGCTTGCGACCTCGTTGATGAGGGACACAAGACTCCTGAAGAAGCTGTAGCAATGATCGATCCTCGTAACCTTGATACACTTCTTCACCCTCAGTTCGATGCTGCTGCTCTTAAGGCTGCAACACCTATCGGAAAGGGTCTTGGCGCTTCACCCGGAGCTGCTTGCGGTAAGGTTGTATTCACAGCTGATGACGCTGTAGCTTGGGCTGAGAGAGGCGAGAAGGTTGTACTTGTTCGTCTTGAGACATCTCCTGAGGATATCACAGGTATGAAGGCTGCTCAGGGTATCCTTACAGTTCGTGGTGGTATGACATCACACGCTGCCGTAGTTGCTCGTGGAATGGGTGAGTGCTGCGTATCAGGTTGTGGCGACATCAACATGGACGAAGAGAACAAGAAGTTCACTCTTGCAGGAAAAGAGTTCCATGAGGGCGACTTCATTTCAATCGATGGTACAACAGGTAACATCTATGATGGCCAGATCGCAACAGTTGATGCTAAGATCGCCGGCGAGTTCGGACGTATCATGGCATGGGCTGATGAGTTCAGAAGACTTAAGGTTCGTACAAATGCTGATACACCTGCAGATGCTAAGAAGGCTAGAGAGCTTGGCGCTGAGGGTATTGGTCTTTGCCGTACAGAGCACATGTTCTTCGAGGAAGACAGAATCGCTGCTTTCCGTGAGATGATCTGCTCAGATACAGTAGAAGAGAGAGAGGAAGCTCTTGATAAGATCCTTCCTTACCAGCAGTCAGACTTCAAGGCTCTCTATGAGGCTCTTGAGGGATGCCCTGTTACAATCAGATTCCTTGATCCTCCGCTTCACGAGTTCGTTCCTACAACTGAGGATGAGATCAAGAAGCTTGCTGCTGCAAAGAACAAGAGCGTAGAGGAAATCAAGGCTATCATCACATCTCTTCACGAGTTCAACCCTATGATGGGTCACAGAGGATGCCGTCTTGCAGTTACATATCCTGAGATCGCTAAGATGCAGACTAAGGCTGTTATCCGCGCTGCTCTTGAAGTTCAGAAGGAGCACCCTCAGTGGAATGTTAAGCCTGAGATCATGATTCCTCTTGTATGCGAAGTTAAGGAGCTTAAGTACGTTAAGAAGGTAGTTGTTGATACAGCTGATGCTGAGATCGCAGCTGCAGGCGCTAAGCTTGAGTACGAAGTTGGTACAATGATCGAGATCCCCAGAGCTGCTCTTACAGCTGATGAGATCGCTAAGGAAGCTGATTTCTTCTGCTTCGGTACTAACGACCTTACACAGATGACATTCGGATTCTCTCGTGATGATGCTGGTAAGTTCCTTAATGCTTACTATGACACCAAGATCTTCGAGAACGATCCTTTCGCTAAGCTTGACCAGACTGGTGTTGGTAAGCTTATGGAGATGTCACTTAAGCTTGGTAAGCCCGTAAATCCTTCACTTCATGTTGGTATCTGCGGCGAGCACGGTGGAGATCCTTCATCAGTTGAGTTCTGTCACAAGATCGGACTTGACTATGTATCATGCTCACCTTTCCGCGTACCTGTAGCTAGACTTGCTGCTGCTCAGGCTGCAATCGCTGACAAGGCTGCTAAGTCTTCTAGCAATGAAAACAAGTCTTTCGTAGACGAGGAGACCAAGGAGAAACTTAAAGAGGCTGCTGAGAAGGCTCAGGTAATCGCTAAGGAGCTTGCAGAGACATCTGCAGAGGTAGCTAAGGCAGGACTTGCAGGACTTAAGGCTGGTCTTGAAGAGGCTAAGAAGGTTTACAACGACAACAGAAATAAATAATTTCTGATTTAGATTAAACCCAAAAGAGGGTTGCCACTTTAGTGGCAACCCTCTTTTTTTAGGTGCGCCAACGACGCACTTATTTATTCATTTACATGATGAACGATCTGTATCCATTTGGTATGCTGAGAATCACTGTAGCTTACAACGATACGGCAATCCATGTTGTTCTCGAATACAAAAGTGTAGGACGAGGAAGAATCGGACTCATTGGTGAACTTGGGCTCTCCTATAGCGGCCAATACTTCATCGCGAGAGGAGTTTCTGGTTGATAGCTTGCCGCCAAAGAATCTTAAATCAGTTCCAAGTTTCTCAAGTGACAGTGTTGCTACGGAAATGTGTGTTGCCTTGCAATCACGAACGTTTAACGGAGCGGAGGTGAAATTGGCAACTCTGAATTCGAAATGCTGCAGGTTATCACCGGGGCAGTACAGATCAACATATTCTGAATCGTCCGGCTGAATCTGCTTATCTTTGTCTTCTTCATTGCAGAAATGCCATCCGTTGTCGAGAAGAGTACTGAAATCAAGTGGAAGTGTATAGTTCACATCAAACAGACTAAAGGAATAAATACTGTCTGATTCGCTGTACGTAGGCGCCGATGTAATCCCGGTATCTGTAACTGTGTTCGATTCTGGTTCGTCAATTTCTATATCGGAAGTATCGGGAATATAATCCTCGGTAACGGAAACCTCGGGAGCCGGACTTTTTCTTGTTACTGCGTCATATATGAAGAGCCCACCGAAAACCAGCAAAATTGCGGCTACAAGTGTTCCACCGAATAAAGCGATCTTGAGCATTATAGATGGGGCCTTTTGAGTAGGTGAACTAACCATCTGTTGTTGGTACATGTAGGGCTGCATCTGTCCGGGATTTGGAGGATACTGATTGGTGTTGCTTAACCCGTTTTGCTGATACATGTTACTGTTATTATAAGGCTGTTGATAATTATTACTGCCGTATGGTTGCTGGTTGTTGTACGTAGGCTGAATTGGTTGTCCTGTCACAGGATCATAGTTATTCTGCATTTTTTTCATACGCTCCTTGGTTATTTGGTCTCAAACTGCACTGTTAATGCATTCTTTAGTAGTTTGAGGCTAAATCATTATATTACATTCGGAATAAAAAATAAATGCAGGAAAGTGCATTTTTCCTGCATTTATTCAAACTATTTCGTTTATTTGTATCCAGTGTGGGAGAATTGCGTTTAATATATGTCTATATTATCAGAAACCAACGCAAGTTCCCTTTAATGTAGCGCCTTTGATGTTGTTCTTACCGTTTTTGGATGTGCAATCCTGAATGATTGCTGTTCCGAAGGTGACCTTCTTGCCAAGAGCTGAAGGAGTTCCTTCCTTAGGCCAGTTGTAGTTGTATTTCTTGTTGCCGTCTGCAAGGCAGTTCTTCATGGTTACAACACCGTTCTGGTTGTTTCTGTCGAATCCGCTGGCATAGTTGCCGATTGCCTGACATCCCTCAAGATAGTGGTTAAGAGGATCAAGGTGAGCTGCAACGCCTGATGTCTTGTTGTCTACACCACCCATTTTGAATCCGTTGCCATCACCGTAAATACCATTGCAATAGCCGTTGTAGTTAGCCTTGCAGTTCTTAAGTGTAACTGCACCGTGAGCTGCATAGCAGTCCCATCCGTCATCACTGTTGTATTCGGCTACACAGTTCTCGAAGTAGTTGCCTACACCTGAATGAAGCTTAACAGCAAATCCGTCTGCGTTCTCACCCTTAGGATCTGCGTTGTGGTGTGAATGGCAGCTGTAGAACTTGTTGTTGGCACCGCCGTTACTTACCTGGAAGCCTGCATCCTTGTTGTAGCAGCAGGTTACATTTGTAAGAGTGTTGTTGCTGCCATCGATGAAAATACCGTTGTCAGCTGCATTCTTAACTGTGAAGTTCTCGAGCTTACTGCCGCTTCCGGAGATTGTGATTCCTCTTCCTGAATTGCCGCTTGTAGAAGAGAAGTCGATGGTTGCATTGTTCTTACCTGAAATATGTACTCCGCTCTTAAGCTTAACAGCGCCGCTCTTTACAGTACCATCGATAATAATGGTTGTTCCTGCTGAAGCCTTGCTGATTGCTGACTCAAGAGTTGTTCCACCATTTTTAACTGTGATGGTGTTGCCGGAAGGTGTTGTTGAACCTGATCCGGAACCACTTCCTGAACCACTGCCTGAACCTGAGCCACTGCCTGAGCCTGAGCCGCCGCTTGAACCTGAACCGCTTGAACCCTGATTGCAGGCTTCAAATTTGAACTGCTGACAGGCTTTTCCGGTGTATTTCATTGTGATAACATTGGCACCGTCTGAAGAAGATGAGCCGTTAACATCAACAGCCTGCTTGTTATTGCTGCATTTTGTCTGAAGTGCTACCACACCGCTGGAGATTTTTTTAACCTTAAAGGTCTGTGAATCTCTGCCGTTGGCAACCCAGATCTGAATATTTGTGCCATTGTCAGCCTTACCACCGTTAACATCCAGCATGCGGCCCCCCTTAAGACCACTTCTGATGGTGATATAGTTGCTGCCTAAATTGGTTACGTACCATTTCTGAGCATCGCCTCCGATGCCTTTCCACTGCTGGACATTTGTGCCGTTGGAATCGTTTCCCCCTGCTACATCAAGATATTTCTGACTGCCGATATCTTTGATGTAATACCATCCATCTGCAATGATGTTCGATCCCGCCTCAGCGGTTTTCCCCGGTGTAGCCACATTAGCTGCGGCTATTACCACAGATGCTGTCAGTATGGCTACGAATAACTTTTTTACATACTTACGAAACATTTTTCAATACCTCCTAATTGTCACTTGCATTTAGTCTCCCAAACCAAAACACGATAGAATCATAGCATAGGGAGATACAGAATGAAAGCGCTTTCATAGCTTAAAAACGTAGAAAATAGCGGGGGGATTTTTGGTGAAAATGTCAAATAACTCAGAACGTTGACGGAGAAGTGTATAGTAAATTCTTAAAATTCAATAAATACTGATGGATATACACTGTATGTTGATAGTAGATAAACTTAAAAAGGTTTATAATATTAACATCAGATCATTATCATAGGAGAGAATATGCTGCCTGAAATGGATATGATTGATGAACTGAACACCAACGCAGGACTGGATTCCTTTGATGACATGGCATATCAGAAGGAACTGGAACTATGTAAGAAGGTGGGGGCTGATGTTGAAAAACTTAAGGCCCTTAAGTTTAATGCGCTCCAATTGTCTGAGATCAGAAAAGGAATTACTCAGAAGGTTGACGTAACTAAGTATTTTAATCCCCAAATTCCCTGGACAGCAATGGAGGAGATGCGTCTTGAGATGCACCAGAAGGTTGATATGTCTGAGTACCGCAAGCAGGGCTTTGATACTCAGCAGCTGTCCCAGATAAGGCAGGGAATTCTTGATGAAGTCGATGTTTCCACCTATGCCAAAAAAGAATACTTCGCCGATCAGATGAAGCAGATAAGGCTCGGCCTTAGTAAGACTGAGGGAGTTCCTGTCATCTTTTATCTTGACCCGGCTTTTAACTCTCAGCAGATGAGAGAGATAAGAAAGGCGCTGCAGGCAGGAATAGACATTTCTGGTTTTGCAAGAGTTGAGATGCCTTATCTTAAGATGCGTGCCATAAGAAAGGCAGCTGAGGACGGCCTTAATTTTGACCAGGCTACCATAGACAGGTACAATGCCAGCATCCTGAATCAGATGCATCAGGCATTTGTTGAAAATATTGATATTTCTTCATATATCCAGCAGGGATTTGATGAGGAACAGCTGGAACAGGTGAGAATATCGCTTAAGGAGATCCTTCCCATTGATCGTTTCATCACTTCCGATATGCGCGGTGATGCCATAAGAGAGATACGCTTTGGCCTTGAGGCGGGAATTCAAGTGGCCAAATATGCAGATCCGGCCTATGGCTGGCAGCAAATGAAGGAAATGAGACTGGGGCTTGAGCATCAGATAGATATCACTCCATACTGTAATCCATATTATCATGCGGATCAGATGTTTGAGATACGAATGGGCATCGAGGAAGGCCTGGATATCAGCAAGTATTCCAGCCTTATGTACACCGCAAGAGATATGTACCGCATCAGACAAAAACTTCTTGATGAAGGTGCATACCTTAATGCCCAGGCAAAAGCAGCAGGCGAAAAGGGCGAAGGCGAACAGATCTTTACCAAGCTTGAAGGCAGGACTGTTGATGATCGTATGGCTGAAGATATGCTTGTCAGAAGAGATGAGATCATATCCGTGGAGTCCAACAATATGATCTGTTATATGACATTGCCTCTAAGACGAGACGGTGCCGCATATACAGAGAAGGCAGTTCTTGGCTTTTTGACCAAGGCAAAAGTTGCCTTTGGAATTGATTACAACGCCATTGCGGATGTAGTTAAAAACAAGAAGATAGGCCATAAGTTCGTTGCGGCGGTTGGAAAGCAGCCTGTCAACGGAGAGGACGGCTATTATGAATATTTCTTTGATACTTCTGAGATGGCGGAGCCTACTATCTTAAAAGATGGTACCGCAGACCTGTCCAATATTGAGATGCTGAGACAGATCAAAGTGGGTGATAAGGTTGCCCGGTATCATAAGGCAACAAAGGGAGAAGAAGGCTACGACGTTTTTGGAAAAGAGCTTGTGGCCAAACCGGGAAAAGAGATCCCCATCCTTAAGGGGACCGGCTTTATGATTCTTAATGACAGAGTGACCTATGTGGCAACACTAAGCGGTTCCATCAGGATGGAAGATGGCGAGGTTCATATTCAGAAACTCATAGTCCTTCCTGAAGTCAACATAACTGACAAGAAGATTAAATATGATGGAACCGTTTATGTGACCGGCAATGTTAATTCCGGAAGTGAGATAGAAGCCACCGGCGATGTGCTTGTGGGAGGTCATATGGAGTCCTCGGATATCATAAGCGGAGGAAACGTCATTATAATAGGAGGCTGCACCTGCCCGCTTCGAGGTGGCGTCGATGCAAAGGGCAATGTTTCTGCCAAGTATTTTGAGGGCGCCACTGTCAAAGGAAGAAATATCACCGCCAACTTTTTTATCAACTGTGAGATCTTCGCATCGGGACTTCTTAAGACATACGGAAGAGCCGGTATCATATATGGCGGTACAGCCAATGCTCTGTACGGTATGGAAGTAGCACATCTCGGAAACAAGAGCGGTGCCAAGACAATAGTCAACATTGGTGTAAATAATCAGATCCTCACCCGGTACAATGCAATTACCAAGGAGCTTAGCAGGGAAGAGGATGAGCTCAGTGCTCTGGATTCGGAGAGGATCAGAATTCAGGAAGTGGGGGCTGGTGATAAGCGGATAATGCAGTGGAAGATCAAGATCAACGCCGCATACAGTGCCAAGGAACTCAAAATCAAAGAACTGAAGGAAAAGAAAGCAGCTCTGGAAGATGAGATTGGCAAAGGCCGAGGCGCAAGGGTTCTTGTAACAGAGGTTGTATATGCCGGAACCTATTTCATCATAGCCGGAATCAGGCTTAAGATCGAAGAGGACAGAAAGGCCTATGGCAAGCTTACCTTCAAGGCCGACATAGAAAATGAATCCATTGTAGCAATATAAGAATAATTCGGGCAGGCAAAAAATATTGCCTGCCCATTCTTTATGTAAACAATCATGCATATATTTGTGTTATAATATATAGTATAAAACTATGGGGGAGTCATATACATGGAAAAAAAACAGGGGAATGCAGGTGGCAGCGTCATGCTGAAAATCTGCGCATTTATTGTTGATAAAAGGAATCTGTTCTTTCTTATTTATGCTATTTTGTGCATTTTCTCCGTAATATCACGGGGCTGGGTATCCGTCGAGAATGACCTGGCTTATTATCTTCCCTCCGACAGTGAAACCAGGCAGGGGCTTGACCTTATGCAGGAGCAGTTCACAACCTACGGAACCGTCAAGGTTATGGTGGCCAATATATCCTATGATCAGGCGCTTATGATAAAAGAGGATATAGAGGCAATGGACGGAGTTTTTTCCTGTGAAGCCGATGACAGCAGTGATCATTATGCTAACGGTTCCGCTCTTTTTAATATTACCTTTGATTATGATGAAAAGGATGAACAATGCCTGGTGTGCCTTGAGCAGGTACGGGCATACTTTGATAAGTATGATTCCTATGAGTCCACTACACTTGGAGATATACAGTCAGAACTTATAGGCAAGGAGATGGATGTTATCTCTGTTATTGTTGTAGTGATAGTCATTGCGGTACTACTTCTTACATCGCAGGCCTATGCTGAGGTTCCGATTCTTCTGTTGACCTTTGGCTCTGCGGCTCTTGTGCAGATGGGAACCAATTTCCTTCTGGGGACCATTTCCTTTGTATCGAATTCGGTTACTATAGTTCTTCAGCTGGCACTGTCTGTGGACTACGCTGTTATTCTCCTTAACAGATACAAGGAAGAGAGGGCCAAGATGGAAGCCCGTGAAGCGGCTATTGTGTCTTTGTCCAAGGCAATCCCGGAGATTTCGGGGAGTTCCCTCACCACTATGGGCGGTCTTATAGCCATGCTCTTTATGCAGTTTGGAATCGGCAAGGATCTTGGTATTGTTCTGATCAAGGCCATAATCTTGAGTCTTTTGTCGGTATTTTTACTGATGCCCGGCATTATCATGCTCTTTTCAGGTCTTATGGAAAAAACCAAGCACAAAAATTTTATCCCCCAGATTCCTTTTGTGGGAAAATTCGCCTATGCGTCAAGATATATAATCGCCCCCGCTTTTGTGGTCATTATCATTGCCGCCCAGAGAATATCCAACGGGACTCCCTATGTATTTGGCTACAGCAGGATAACCCCTCCTATTATCAATGAAGTGCAGAAGGCAGAAAATCTCCAGAAGGAAAATTTTGCCTCCGATAACATGCTGGCACTTGTATTTCCTTCAGGTGATTATGAAAAAGAAAAAAGGCTTATTGAAGAGCTTGAAAACAACCAGCATGTAAGCAAGGTCACCGGTCTTGCAAATGCGCAGGCTCTGGGCGGGTATACACTTACTGACAGGTTATCGCCAAGGCAGTTTTCTGAGCTTCTTGATGTTGATTATGAAGTGGCGGAGCTTGTATATGCTGCATATGCGGTGAATGATTCCGATTATGCCAAGGTCGTGAATGGACTTGCCAATTACAAAGTTCCGCTTATCGATATGTTCTTGTTCATATATCAGGAGGTAAGTGAAGGGTATGTAACTCTTGATGATTCTCTCATGGACAAACTGGAAGACGCCAACAGAATGATGAATTTTGCCAAAGCGCAGCTTCAGGGTGAGGACTACTCCAGAATACTTGTTTACTCTACACTTCCTCAGGAATCGGATGAGACCTTTGCCTTCATTGAAGAATTGCATGATATCACCGAAAAGTATTACGACAAGGATAAGATATACGTCGTTGGTGAATCAGTCAGTCAGCTGGATCTTAAAAAATGTTTTTCCAGAGATAATATGGTCACAGGTGTGATATCCATACTTGCCGTTCTTGTGGTACTTCTTTTTACATTTAAGTCTGCGGGAATGCCTGTACTTCTTATCGCAGTTATTCAGGGATGTATCTGGATCAATTTCTCATTCCCTGCATTGCAGCACGACAACCTGTTTTTCCTTGGATATCTGATCGTAAGCTCCATACAGATGGGTGCCAATATCGATTACGCCATTGTTATTGCCGGCAGGTATACAGAGCTTAGAAGCACAAGAGGCAAGAGAGAGGCAATCATTGAAACCATGAATTTGTCCTTCCCGACCATCATCACATCAGGAACTATGCTTGCCGTAGCAGGAACGCTTATAGGTAGCATGACCTCAGACTGTGCTATATACGGCATCGGAAAGTGTCTGGGAAGAGGAACCATCATATCGATTATTGTAACTATGTTCGTCCTTCCGCAGATACTTCTTGTGGGTGATAAGGTGATCGAGCTTACTGCATTTGTAATGAACATGCCTATTCAGACAAGGCAATTGTCCGGTGTTATGAGGATAGACGGCTTCGTACGCGGCAGAATAGAAGGAACTGTAAACGGTGTGGTCCATGCAACGGTAAAGGGTAATGTCAGCGCATTCATTGATAACGGTGATGTTGAACAACTGGAGGATTCGGAGCAGAATGTAGATCAGATTACTATGACCGGAGAGGAGGGAGTGTGATATGAAAAAGAGATTATTGGCAGCCCTCCTTGTTACGTTTCTTTTCACTTCATCGGTTCTTGTCTCTTTTGCTGATGATAAAAACGACGCAGAAACGAACGCACCTGAATTAACGTATACGACAGGCACACAGGAGAGAGCTGAAGAAAATGCTGTGGATGTGGATGAGGACATTCGGCAGCAGATTAATGATACCATCCCCGGAGAGATGGAGGAGATAAGTATAAGTTCGGCAGATGAACTTATGGAACTTGCAAGAAGCTGCAGTCTTGATACCTGGTCTGTCAATAAAAAAGTAATCCTCACCAAGGATATTTCGCTTCTTGGCAAGGATTTTGACGGCATACCTTCCTTTGGCGGAATATTCGACGGACAGGGGCATACCGTGTCTGAAGTAAACATAGACAGAGGACTTTCCTACGCAGGATTTTTTGTTTATGTGCAGAAAACAGCGCTTATCCAAAATCTTAAGATCACAGGTATTGTTCAACCGGAAGGAAATTCTACAATAGTCGGAGGTATTGCAGGGGATAACTGTGGCAGATTAAATGCCTGCTCCTTCAAGGGGATTGTCAGAGGAAATGACTATATTGGAGGTATTGCGGGAATCAATGAGTTAAGCGGTACAATTTCCTCAGGTATTTCGGAAGGCTTCATAAGCGGAAAGCATTTCATTGGAGGAATAACCGGAGAAAACTACGGTAACCTGTCAAACTGCAGAAATGAAGCGTTGGTCAATACCACCAACACCGATACGGAGATCACCATAGATTCACTCGAAGGACTTAACAAGGTCCTTAATTTCGCCAAGGACGGGTTTAAACAGGACAAGGAGGAAGCCAAGGGGGATGTGACCGTATCTGATATTGGAGGTATTGCGGGACTCAGCATCGGTATTATCTCACATTGTATTAACAACGCAGATGTCGGTTATGATCATGTTGGTTACAATATAGGCGGAATTGCCGGAAGGCAGTCTGGATATGTCATCAGATGTTCCAACAACGGAACCGTTAAGGGACGTAAGGACGTGGGAGGAATTGTAGGTCAGGCAGAACCTTATCTTACTGTTGACCTTAGCTCTGATGTTGCCTATCAGCTTGAACAGGCAGTGTCCAAGCTTCATGACAGCGTGACGGTAACTCTTAATGATGCCAAGAATGAATCAAACATCGTATCAAACAGACTTGCCGTTATTCAGAGGTTTACAGCGGGAGCTGTGAGCGATACAAGGTATCTGGCTGATGGCGCGATAGATTTTGCAAATGGTGTCGCAAGCGGAGCTACAGAGGCTTTTTCCAGAATTGATTATATACTTGAGGAGAGTTCCCAAAACGGAGGCCCCATTGACAACATAGATTCAGGCGTTGGAAATATCAAGTCTACAGCTGAAGATGTGAAGGATGCTGTTGGACACCTTGATATTGAAGAATACATCAAAGACGAGGATGAACTCAAACAGTATAGGGAGGCCAAGCTTGTACTGGAAAGCGCTAAGGCCCAGTACAAGGCACTGTATAACCAATCCGAAAGGACATATTATAACCTTGCTATCAGGGATAACAGATTGGAAAAAGAGTCCACATCAGACCTTGTATATGTAGATTCTTCCGGAAATGCGGCGACGGATTATTCAGCCTGGGGAGAGGGAAATATCGGAAGTGGTCTTAATGCAGATGCCCCGGGAAGTTGGCAGCACAAGGAAGGTGTGACTTTTCCAATAAAAGATAACGATGACGACAGCGAACTGGATGCGCTTGCCACTGCGATAGCTGCGTCAAATTGCGATGAGTATGCCAGGGCCAATTATGTCAATCCCGTTACCGGAACAAAAGGAACCTATACCGATGATGTTGCATCCAAGACTTCCACTATTCTTGGTATATACGAAAAGCACCTTCCGGAAATGGGCAAGTCGGTAAGATCTGATGCTCAGGAGGCGATGAATCACCTTGAGGATGCTTCGGATAATTTCAGAACAGCGGGAAGCCAGACCAAGAATATTATCGGAAATATTGCAGCTAAAGACAGCATTACTTTTCCGCAGTTTTCATCCGAGTACAAGGCTCATACGGCCAGCCTTGCAGATAATATGCAGGGCATGAACGATAACTTCGGCATTCTTAACCAGGAGGTTAACAATGCCGGCGGAGTATTGATAGATGATCTTCTGGATATCAGTGATCAGTTTAACAATATTCTTGAATTGTATACCGACGCGATCGATGGTGTACTTGAAAAGGATTATACCAATCTGATAACTGATGCATCCTATGAGGCAGCAGCCAATACTACAGATGCTACAATAGATTCCTGTTTCAATTACGGTGAATGTAAAGGCGATCTGGATACCTCGGGAATCGCAGGTACCATGGCAATTGAATATGATTTTGACAGAGAAAGTGACCTGACAGGAAATAAAGATAACCTGCTTAACAGTTCCTATATTACCAGATGTGTTCTTCGCGATAACAGGAACTATGGCGATATTATTGCGCTTAAGAATTATTCAGGAGGTATATGCGGACTGCAGGAGATGGGAACGATACTTAACTGCGGAAGTTATGCGAAGGTTATATCTACATCCGGTAACTATGTAGGTGGCGTCGCCGGTTCATCAATAGCACATATTGTCAGATCCTATGCTAAAGGAGAACTGGACGGCAATACTTACGTTGGAGGAATTGCCGGAAACGGCAAACATATTAAGGAATGCCTGGCAATTGTTACTGTCGGAGAAGCCACAGACTGGTACGGTGCAGTAGCAGGTCATATCGAAGAATCCGGTGAGGTGAGGGATAACTATTTTGTCAGTGATGATCTTTCAGGTATAGACAGGGTGAGCTATGCGCTCAAGGCTGAACCTGTTAGCTATGACAGCGTATCTCAGAATAAGGTATTCAAAGAGCTGGAGGAAGAGACGGAAGAAAAGGAAAGTGAGATAAAGGAAGCCGGTACCGGGGAGGCAAGTGACACGGAGCCGATGATTCAATATCGGGAATTACCTTATGAATTCAGTAATCTCACAGTAAACTTTATTCTTGAGGACGATGATCTCGACAGTGGTAAGGAAAAGATAGGCCAGATCAGTAAAAAATATGGAGATTCCATTAATGAAGATGAATATCCTGCGGTAGATGAAAAGGATGGTTTCTATATCGAATGGGATAGAGATCGGGTTGAGCGGATAACCTGCGACACCACAATTACTGCACATTATAAGAGATTCAGAACCACTCTTGCAGAAAAGAGTGAGGATGATGATTTCCATCAGTCTGAGCTTTTGGTGGACGGAGCCTTCAGAGAAGAGGATGAACTGGAAGTTGAGAGAACTCTGAATTATAAGGCTGGAGACACCGCCGAAGATGTTCAATATAATTTTGAAACTCTAAAGGTAAAGATACCTACGGATGGCAACAATATTCATATGATCAGATTCAGGCTGAATAATGCATTGGGAGAGTTGACCAGGCGCTTGCCCGGAATCTTCGGGGAACAACATCTTTTGTATCTGGTCAACGGAGATGAGAGAATTCCTATTGAAAAGACCGGTACCATGGGAGGATATTATACCTACGAAATTGAGGGTAATGAATTTGTGTTGTCCGTTGGTGTCCCCAATACAAACAGGGTATACTACCTGACAATTGCCATTATCATCGGTGTGCTCCTTTTGATATTGGTAATTATCATAGTTGTCATCGTCAATATCCACAGGCACGGTA
The DNA here is from genome assembly GCF_028539135.1 of Butyrivibrio sp. DSM 10294. NCBI lineage: Bacteria > Bacillati > Bacillota > Clostridia > Lachnospirales > Lachnospiraceae > Butyrivibrio > Butyrivibrio sp. DSM 10294. The sequence goes on from NZ_JANSWL010000077.1 coordinate 296,741, forward strand.
GAAAGCTTCCGGGGGCTCTTAAGGAACTTAAGAGTAACGTATCGGAGAAAATCGAGAGCAAGGAACAGCTATTCTATGACGATTCCCAGGATGATCTGTTCAGGAAAGAGCTCAAGGAGTATAAAGAAATGCTTGAGAAGGATGGCTTGAATAAGGAGCACAGCGATGAAGCTTCTGAGAGCGCGCAAGAAATAAAAGAAGAAAAAACCGAGCATAGTAAAAACGATAAAAGCAAACGTAAGAAAAAGAGCAAGAAGTAAGCAGTACCAAGCATGATTTAAGGGCTGAATGAGGCAAGTTTTCATTGCACATTCAGCCTTTGTTTTTTATAATAAAAAGGTAGATTTTTTGGGGGATTAAAGGTATGAATATTAAGGAAGTTTTGAAGGAACTGCTACTTGAAGACAAGACCCTTATTCACATGCCCTTTGGCAACGGTAACTGTGATTTTAACAAGTCCGTTGTACTGTCATGGGTGTTTATTTTAGTTGTCTTCATATTGATTCTGATTTTTACCCATAATATGAAAGTGCATAATATCTCCAAGCGACAGGCAGCTGTTGAGGGCTTTGTTATCTGGATTCGAGGCCTTGCGGTCGGTATGCTGGGTGAAGAGGGCAAGGACTACGCCACCTACATAGTATCGGTGCTGGTGTTCCTGGCCTGCTCCAATGTGATGGGACTGTTCGGTGTTGTACCGCCGACTATGGATCTTAACGTCACAATTGCTCTGGCGCTTGTGAGTATTGTAATGGTTGAGGCCGCCGGAATCAGGAGCAAGGGCGTCAAGGGATGGGCCAAGGCTTTTGCACAGCCAATGGCTGTCATAGCACCTATGAATGTGCTGGAGCTGGCTATCAGACCGTTGTCTCTGTGTATGCGACTTTTCGGTAATATCTTGGGAGCCACGGTTATTATGGAGCTTCTTAAGCATATACTTCCTGTGGGACTTCCCGTTCCTTTCAGTTTGTATTTTGATATCTTTGATGGCCTTATCCAGGCATATGTATTTGTATTCCTGACATCATTGTATATAAAAGAAGCAGTTGAATAATTTTGAATAAAGTGTAGAAAGGGGATATGAAAAATGAGTTTAACAGCGATCGGAGCAGCAATTGCTGCATTCACAGGTTTGGGAGCAGGTCTTGGTATCGGTATAGCAACTGCCAAGGCAACTGATGCTGTTGCAAGACAGCCCGAAGCAGACGGCAAGATCATGAAGCTGCTTCTTCTTGGTTGTGCTCTTGCAGAGGCTACAGCTATTTATGGTTTCGTAGTAGCTATCATGATCATTCTGTTTCTTGGATGATAAAACTATTAGACAAAGGGGAAAGCCGTGTTAAGCGTTAATCTTTGGAATGTATTATGGACAGTAATCAATTTACTCATACTTTATTTTCTGATCAAGAAGTTCCTCTTCAAAAGAGTCGATGAGGTTCTTGAGAAGAGACAGCTTGAGATCGAAGAGGCCTCCAAGGAAGCGGATATGATGATCGAGGAAGCCAAGAAGACCAAGGCTGAGTATCTTCAGAGAATCGAGCTTGCCGATGAGGAGAAGGAACAGATCCTTGCTGATATCAAGAAGCAGGGCTATGACGAGTATGAGCGTATAGTTAATGATGCCAGGAGGAAGGGCGAGCAGATTGTTACCGAGGCTAAGCACAATGCAGAAGTAGAGAACGAGAGAGTCAAGGAAGTATATGCAGCTCAGCTGGCAGATATGGTTGTGGAAGCAGCATCCAAGATCGCTGCAACCAAGCATAGCACCGAGAACGACAGAGAACTCTATGACAAATTTATAAGTGAAGCAGGGGCTAAAAATGAGTAAGAATCTTAAGGCAACACTGAGATATGCTGCCACTGCTCCCAGCCCTGAACAGGTTGAGAAGATCAAGTCTGTTCTCAGCGGCAAATTTGATGTGGACAGTAGTGACATCGAGCTGGAGTTTCAGGAAGATTCTTCCATCGGTGGCGGCTTTATTGTTTCATGCGGTAATTACGAATATGACTGGAGCGATGCCGGAAGAGCCAAGCAGCTTCGCTCAGAACTGATAAATGTCCGCCGTAGCAGCGGAGATTCAGACCCGGCCAGAATCATGTCCTTGTTCAGGAGCAAGGTTGATGATTTTGATCTTTCAGTGGGCGACAGAGAAGTGGGCTTCGTTGAATGGGTCGGTGACGGAATCGCCAATATTACGGGAATAGAGCATGCTTTTTACGGTGAGATCATCGAATTTGAAGATGGCACCAGAGGTATGGCTCAGGATATTAGAGAGGACCATATCGGCTGTATCCTTTTTGGTAATGATACAGGCATCAGACAGGGCACCAGAGCTGTCAGAACCTACAAGGAAGCAGGTATCCCCGTGGGTGAGGCTTTTATCGGAAGAGTGGTTGATGCCCTTGGCACACCTCTTGACGGCCTTGGAGATATCAAGGAGTCCGGCTACAGCGCTGTTGAGAAGAAGGCTCCGGGAATCATAGAGAGACAGTCTGTTAATGAGCCTTTGCAGACAGGTATCCTTTCCATAGATACCATGTTCCCTATCGGAAGAGGACAGAGAGAGCTTATTATTGGCGACAGACAGACCGGTAAGACCTCTATAGCACTGGATACCATCATTAACCAGAAAGGCAAGGAGGTTATCTGTATTTATGTTGCCATTGGACAGAAGGCTTCTACAGTAGCCAAGATTATTCAGACACTGAAGAAAACAGGGGCAATGGATTATACGATAATTGTCAGCTCAACTGCAGCAGACACTGCACCTCTTCAGTATATTGCGCCTTATTCGGGAACAGCCATGGCAGAGTATTTCATGAGTCAGGGCAAGGCTGTTCTGATAGTATATGACGATCTTTCCAAGCATGCGGTTGCCTATAGAGCAATTTCGCTTCTTTTGGAGAGACCTCCGGGGAGAGAAGCTTATCCGGGAGATGTATTCTATCTGCACTCAAGACTTCTTGAGAGGTCCAGCAAGCTCTCATCTGAACTTGGAGGCGGTTCCATCACGGCCCTTCCTATAATTGAGACTCAGGCGGGAGATGTATCTTCCTACATCCCCACTAATGTAATCTCTATTACAGATGGACAGATTTTCCTTGAGAGTGATCTGTTCTTTGAAGGTATGAGACCTGCGGTTAACGTAGGATTATCCGTATCCCGAGTTGGAAGTGCAGCTCAGACCAAGGCAATGAAGAAGGCTGCCGGCAGCATCAGAGTTGATCTTGCTCAGTACAGGGAAATGGCTGTGTTTACACAGTTTAGTTCAGATCTTGATGAGACCACCAAGAATCAGCTTAGACACGGCAATGTTCTTATGGAGCTTTTGAAACAGCCGTTGGAGCATCCGCTTGCGATGCATGAGCAGGTCATCATTCTTGTGGCAGTAGGTTCCGGAAGACTTGACAGTGTGCCGGTTCCTAAGGTCAGAGATCTTAAGGACAGACTTCTTAACTTCTTCAACACAGAGCACGGCGATATTTGCAGTGAGCTTGAGAAGAGCGGACAGATGTCTGACCAGCTTAAGAGACGTATTCTTGAAGCTGTTGATATGTTTATGGAAGATGAGACAGAGTAATGGCAACTATCAAGGAAATAAGGGATCGTATTAATTCAGTTAACGATACCCGTAAAATTACAAATGCGATGTACCTTATATCCTCAACAAAGCTCCGGAAGGCTAGAAGGATGCTCACTGATACGGAACCCTTCTTTTTCGCGACCATAGCCATGATCAAGAGGGTGGTAAGCAATCTTCCCGATGGGGTTGATAATATTTTTCTGGAGACAAGGCTTGATATTCCGGAGAAGGACAGGAGAAAGGGCTACATCATCTTTACAGACGACAAGGGTCTGGCGGGAGCATACAATCACAATGTATTAAACCTTGCCGAAGAGCATATCAGGAACGACGGAGATAATTGGAAACTCTTCGTCATCGGAGAGGTGGGCCGTTTTCACTTTATTTCAAGAGATATGCCCATAGAGGAATCCTTTATGTTTACCTCTCAGAATCCTACTCTTCACAGGGCCAGGAAGATTGCTGCTGAGATATTGGATTACTATTATTCAAGAAAAATAGATGAATTCTATGTCATCTATACAACCGTTCATGGAACGGTATGTGAGACCAGATATGAGAAGCTTCTTCCTCTTGATATCATCACGGATATCAGAAAACAGCCCCTTGCACCGGGCGCGATTCTTGATGAATTCCTGATGGAACCAAGCCCTTCAGCTATTTTGGATAATATTGTTCCCAACTATGTAACGGGATTTATTTACGGAGCGCTGGTTGAGTCTTTCTGCAGCGTCCAGAGTTCACGAATGATGGCTATGGACGCAGCCAACAAGAACGCAGATAAGATGATATCCGGCCTGCAGAGGACCTACAACAGACAGAGACAGGCTATGATAACCCAGGAGATTACTGAGGTTGTCAGTGGCGCCAAGGCGCTTAAACGTGCCAAGGTGCAGAAGGCTGTGAAGAATGATCAGATCCTGCGGGAAGGCGACGCAAAATACATTGATGAAACGAGGGCACATATTTGAAAAACGGAAAAATCATTCAGGTCATGGGACCTGTAGTAGACGTAAAATTTGATGACAGTGATCTTCCATACATAAGTGATGCCCTGGAAGTGTATGTTCAGGGCAACAAGCGTGTTATGGAGGTGTCCCAGCATATAGGAAGTGATGTGGTTCGCTGCATCATGTTGTCTCCCAGTGAGGGACTTTCCAAGGATATGGAAGTCATTGCTACAGGTGGTTCGATAACTGTTCCTGTAGGCGAAGAAGTACTGGGAAGACTTTTTAACGTACTTGGAGAGACTATTGATTCCAAGGGTGAATGCAAGACTCAGGAGAAGTGGACTATTCACAGAGAGCCTCCGAGGCTGGTTGACCAGAGCCCTGTAGTTGAGGTTCTGGAGACCGGAATCAAAGTTATCGATCTTCTTGCTCCCTATGCAAAGGGCGGTAAGATAGGACTTTTTGGCGGCGCAGGCGTAGGTAAGACGGTACTTATTCAGGAGCTTATTCAGAATATTGCCACAGAGCACGGCGGATATTCTATTTTTACCGGAGTAGGTGAGCGTTCAAGAGAGGGTAACGATCTGTGGTCAGAGATGACAGAGTCAGGAGTTATCAGCAAGACTGCTCTTGTTTTCGGTCAGATGAACGAGCCACCCGGGGCACGTATGAGAGTTGCCGAGACCGGACTTACCATGGCTGAGTATTTCAGAGATGTTAAGCATCAGGACGTTCTTTTGTTTATTGACAATATTTTCAGATTTGTTCAGGCAGGATCTGAGGTTTCTGCTCTTCTTGGAAGAATGCCTTCCGCCGTTGGTTATCAGCCTACACTGGCAACAGATCTTGGTATGCTTCAGGAGAGGATCACCTCTACAAGATTTGGTTCTGTAACTTCCGTACAGGCTGTATACGTTCCTGCGGACGACCTTACGGACCCTGCGCCTGCTACGACTTTTGCTCATCTTGATGCAACCACTGTTTTATCAAGAAAGATTGTTGAACAGGGTATTTACCCGGCGGTTGACCCTCTTGAGTCCTCCAGCCGTATCCTTGAAGCAGATATCGTAGGCAAAGAGCATTACGAGACAGCCACCAAGGTTCAGGAGATTCTTCAGAAATACAAGGAGCTTCAGGATATCATCGCAATCCTTGGTATGGAAGAACTCTCTGACGAGGATAAGCTTACAGTTCACAGAGCAAGAAAGATACAGAGATTTTTATCACAGCCCTTCCATGTGGCAGAGCAGTTCACGGGACTTAAGGGCAAATATGTTCCTCTTTCCGAGACCATCAAGGGCTTCAGGGCCATTATTGCAGGAGAGATGGACAGGTATCCCGAGTCGGCATTCTTCAACGTTGGAACCATTGATGACGTTATTGAGAAAGCCAAACAGATCGAGGCGTAATCTATGAGTGATGTTAAGGCCCCAACCTTCGGGCTTAAGGTTATATCGGTTAACGGAATATTCTTTGATGATGAAGCTGAGGAGATCATCGTTCCCTGTGAGGACGGAGAACTCGCGGTTCTTGCCAATCACGAGGAGATGATCCTTGCCATCAGCGATGGAGTCATCAAGATCAAGAAAAAGGGCGGCGAGTGGATCTATGGTGTAGTGAGCCTTGGATCACTTCAGTGCACCACGGATAACAAATGTACTATTATCGTCAACACCGTGGAGAAGCCTGAAGATATTGATAAGAGAAGAGCTCAGGAGGCCTACGAGTTTGCCATGGAGCATCTTCAGCAGAAGCAGTCCATCAAGGAATTCAAGAAGTCCCAGGCAGGTCTTGCAAGAGCTCTGACCAGACTTAAGGCTGCGTCGAAGTATTCAGATTGATTTGAGGAGTAAGGTGAATAAATTGTTGTTTAATTCAGTGAAGAGATATTCGGTACTGGTTGTAACAGTACTTCTTATGTGCATGCTGTTTGGCTGCGGCAAGAAAGATTCCAAAGAACTTACCGCATACAAAGAGGACATGACCACATTCTATAACAAGCTTTCCTATTATAATTCGGAGATTAATACCATTGATCCGGAGGCTGAGGATGCACCTGCTCAGCTTCTTTTAATTATGGATCAGATGAACGAGGCATATAAGATCATGGCTGCCACAGATGTTCCTGAGGAATTTGATTCAATTTCCGAGATCTCCAAAGAGGCTGCAGAGTATATGCAGAGTGCCAATGAATATTATCATCTTGCCTATGACGGCGAGTTCAGCGAGGAGAATGAGGACCTGGCAAGACAGTATTATGAAAGAGCCAACAGTCGTGTGCAGGTAATGCTGCAGGTTCTTCACGGCGAGATCCCGGAGGGCGACAATGTTATCGTTACCACTCAGGAGGCAGGGCAGTTCTCAACAATCGGAGATGATTAAGCTATAGAATGAATCAGAATAAGTTTTTGTATACTATGAAATTAATAGCATGCCTTGCGGTAATTACGATCCATGTAAGGTTTCCCGATCCTTTCGGACAGTATGTTATGGCTATTGCGAGATTTGCAGTGCCCTTTTTCTTTGCTGTGTCCGGAAGGTATCTTTTATCCGGAGCCTATACAGCAGGAGAGGTAAGAAGCAGAGCTTTTCGTTCACTTAAGAAGACGCTGATAGTTACAGCGATTGTTTATGCTGTATATCAGTTATATTCTGTTTTCTACCATGTCCTTGTAGGAGCTAAGCTGGCAGAGGTTTACGCTGAGAGATATAATCTAGCTTCACTAAAACGCTTCCTTTCTTTTAATTCAGGAACAGTGCTCTATGATGATAGCTATGTTTTTGATCATATGTGGTATCTGTTCGCATTCATTTATGTACTGGTGTTTATCGCATTAGCGGCGCCTGTTATCAGGAAGTGTTACAAGCCGGTTATTGCGGTACTACTTCTGGGACTTCATTTATTTACGTGGATACAGGATTTCAGGATTGTGAGAGTCTTTGGAATCAGCCTTACAACCTGGTATGTTCTTCGCAGCTGGCTTTTTACAGGTATTCCCTATGTCCTTCTGGGAGTGCTGTGGGGAGATATTGTAGACCGACTCAGGAAGGACAAGAGCGAAGATGACTATAAGAGGATAGTTGATCTGTGGAAGATTCCGGGTATATGCTTTTTGTCCACAGGAATTTTGGGCAGCTGTTTTGAGACTTTTATTATCGGAAATAAGGATATCTATTTCGGATCGTTTTTTATTGTCATGGGAATACTTCTTTTGTCGGAAGCTCTTTCCGAAAAGGGTGGATTCTTATGCGAGATGGGAAGAGATGCATCTTCCAATATTTATTATTTTCATGTATTGATTCTGGCAATACTTAACCTTGGGACGGACCGGGGAGTGTTTCCTACTGTTCCGGGCATCGTTAAGCCGCTGGTACTGATGATATTGTCCATAATAATCTTCTATGGACTTCCCAAATTATATCGTAGCGTAATTAATGTGAAAAAAGGTTAATTATACAGTCTGTAAATTAATCTTTTTTTCTTATATATTAGAATGCAGTATGTTTTGCAGAGGAAATAGGTATGAACAGACAGGAATTTCTTGAGTATTGTAATAAAAGAGTAGTATTTTTGGACGGAGCTACGGGGACGAACCTAATGAAGGTGGGAATGCCTGCAGGTGTATGCCCTGAAGCCTGGATCCTTGAACATAAAGATGTGATGCGTGATCTTCAGAAGGCTTATGTTGAGGCCGGCACGAATATTCTCTATGCCCCTACATTTACCGGAAATAGGATCAAGCTTGCGGACTATGGTCTTGGGGACAAAATTGAAGAGATTAACACAGAGCTTGTTAACCTCGCCAAGGAAGCGGCAGGAGATAAAGCGCTTGTTGCGGGAGACCTTACCATGACAGGCAGACAGTTAAGGCCTATAGGCGACCTTGATTTCGAAGAACTTATTTCCGTATACAAGGAGCAGATTCAGATCCTTGAAAAAGCGGGCTGCGACCTGCTTGTGGTTGAAACAATGATGAGCCTTCAGGAGTGCAGAGCGGCTCTGATCGCAGCCAAGGAGGTATCTGACCTTGCTGTAATGGTTACTCTTACCTTTGAAGGTGATGGCAGAACACTCTATGGGTCAGATGCGGCGGCAAGTGCAATAACACTTGAGGCACTGGGGGCGTGCGCCATTGGTGCTAACTGTTCAACAGGTCCTGACAAGATGGAAGAGATCATCAGGAATATGGCTGCTGTTACCACTGTTCCAATAATAGCCAAGCCCAATGCCGGACTTCCTTCCGTTAATCCTGACGGAACCACCGGATATGACATGGAAGCTGATACTTTCGCTGCAGAGATGAGAAGACTTATTAACGCAGGCGCATCTGTAATAGGTGGATGCTGCGGTACAACTCCCGAATACATCAAGGGGCTTAAGGCTGAGTACGGAGCTCTTGATCCTGCGGAAATAAGAGATAATGAGGGCAATCCTATTCCCAGAAGGATGGTGGGGAGAAGATATTTATCTTCTGAGAGAAGAAGCCTTTCCTTTGGAATGAATGATCCTTTTATGATCGTGGGAGAGAGAATCAACCCCACTGGCAAGAAGAAACTTCAGGCCCAGCTTCGTGAAGGCAATCTTGACATGGTCTGCGATTTTGCAGCCAGTCAGGAGAGTGAAGGAGCATCAATACTTGATATTAACGTAGGCATGAGCGGAATTGATGAGAAGGAAATGATGCTCAAGGTAATGGAAGAGGTTATGTCCATCACTGATCTGCCCCTGTGTATAGATACCAGTTCAGCAGAGGTTATGGAGGCCGCTCTTCGTATTTATCCCGGACGAGCACTTATGAATTCCATTTCGCTGGAGAAGGGTAAGGCTGAGACCTTCCTTCCTCTTGCCCAAAAATACGGCGCGATGTTTATTCTTTTACCACTTAATCCCGACGGACTACCAAAGGACGCAGCTGAGAAAATAGGTAACATCGAAGAGCTCTCCGGGATGGCCTACGACCTTGGAATGTGCAGAGAGGATATTGTGGTTGACGGTCTCGTCGCCACTGTTGGTGCGGAGCCTTCTGCAGCCATCAATACACTTGATACCATAGATTATTGTTACGATAACGGATTTGCCACTATCTGCGGACTCTCCAACATATCCTTCGGACTTCCGGAGAGAATGAGTGTTAATACAGCGTTCCTTACCATGGCTATAGACAGAGGTCTTACCATGGCCATAGCCAATCCTTCCCAGGAACTGCTGGTGAATGCAGCCTTTGCTTCCGACCTTCTTAAGAGAAAAGAAGGAGCTGACATCAGATACATCGAGAGAATGCAGCTTGTTGCAGAGAGAAATGCCCAGAAGGAAGCTGCTCTCAAGGAGCTTCAGGTAAAGGCGGGCAAGGACAGTACCTGGACAGGAGCCAGCCCTTCTACATCAGACAGTACCAAATCATCAGAAGCAACCGGTGCTGCAACTGAGAATGATGCTCTCGCAGTTATTAAAAAAGATGTTCTCACCGGTAATAAGAGAACGATCGTCAGAGATACAGAGAACGCTGTTAACAGCGGAATAGAGCCTAAGGTAATCCTTAATGACGTGCTGATGCCGGCCATTAACGAAGTAGGAGAGCTATTTGATAAGGGCAAATACTTCCTGCCACAGCTGATCTCAGGCGCAGAAGCAATGAAGATGTCCATAGGATATCTTGAACCTCTTCTTCAGAAGGATTCCGAAGGAGCACCCAAGCTCCCTACGGTTGTAATAGCAACGGTACACGGTGACATTCATGATATTGGTAAGAACCTTGTCGCTCTGATGCTTAAGAACTACGGCTTTAACGTAATTGATCTTGGCAAGGATGTTCCAAAGGAAGAAATCGTCAAGGCAGCAAAAGAGCACGACGCCAGCATTATCGCTCTGTCAGCGCTTATGACCACCACAATGAAGGAGATGAAAAATGTGGTGGAATATGCACATGAGAACAAAGTTAATGCTAAAATAGTAATAGGTGGTGCTGTTGTAACCAGAGATTATGCAATGGAAATCGGCGCTGACGGCTATTCATCCGACGCTGCAGATGCCGTAAGAGTGATAAAAAGTATTTTGAATATTGACTAAAATATAGAGCTTGCCAATACGGAGGATTTTTATGATAGGTGCAGAGGCTATTGTAAGATGTCTTGAAAAAGAGAAAACTGAAGTAATTTTCGGATATTCGGGAGTTGCCATTGATCCCTTCTGGAATCAGATGATAAACAGCAATATCAAAAGGGTTCTGGTTAGGACTGAGCAGAACGCTGCGCATCTTGCCAGCGGTTTTGCACGAATCAGTGGCAAGGTGGGCGTGTGCGCCGTAACTTCAGGCCCCGGTGCCACAAACCTTATAACCGGCATTGCAACAGCCTATGCGGACAGTATTCCTCTTGTTGCAATAACAGGACAGGTTAACAGCGACATGATTGGAAGTGATGTGTTCCAGGAGGCTGATATTACCGGTGCTGTAGAGTCTTTTGTTAAATACAGCTATCTTATAAGGGATGTCAATGATATTCCCAGAATCATCAAGGAGGCTTTTTACATTGCAGGAACCGGCAGAAAGGGGCCTGTACTTATTGATATTCCTTTCGATGTGCAGAACGCAGAGCTTACTGAGAAATTCAGCTATCCCGAGTCTATCTCCATGCGTAGCTACAAGCCCACAGTCAAGGGCAATATAGTTCAGATCAAAAAGGTTATCAAGGAAGTTGAAAATGCCAAACGCCCCATTATCTGCGTAGGAGGCGGCGTTCATTTAAGCCAGGCCACAGAAGAGATCAGAAAATTTGCAGAACTCAATCATGTTCCCGTAGTATCCACAATGATGGGAATCGGAGTAATGCCCTCTGAGCATCCTCTTTACTTCGGCATGGTGGGTAATAACGGTCAGCCCTATGCCAACAGGGCAATGAATGAATCGGATCTTCTGCTTATGGTTGGAGCCAGAGTTGCGGACAGGGCAGTGAACAGACCTGATCTTATAACAGAGAACAAGGTAATGGTTCACATAGATGTGGATCCCGCCGAGATTGGTAAAAATGTAGGACCCACAATTCCTCTTGTAGGAGATATCAAGCATATATTCCAGGATTTCCTTGAGCAGGACGATCACGCCGATGATCATGACGACTGGCTGGAACTGTTAAATGGCTACAAGAAGGAAATGGCTTCCTGCAGGATTCCAAGACAGGGTGATTATGTGGAACCCAAGGACTTTATCACAAGACTGTCCAATGCTATGGAAGATGATGCCATCTATGTTGCAGATGTAGGCCAGAATCAGATGTGGTCCTGTGCTTACCACCTTGTGAGAAACGGAAGATTCTTAACCTCAGGCGGAATGGGAACCATGGGCTATTCAATTCCCGCAGCCATGGGAGCCAAGCTGGCAGATAAGAAGAAACAGGTCGTTGCGGTTACCGGAGACGGAGCCTTCCAGATGTCCATGATGGAGCTTGCCACCATGAGACAGTATGGTATCAACATCAAGATAATCGTTATGAAGAACGGCTTCCTTGGAATGGTAAGAGAGCATCAGCATTATGCATATGACGACAATTATTCCATGGTAGAACTCAAGGGCGATCCTGATCTGTCACTTATAGCTGCCGCCTATGGAATGGGCTATATGAAGGTTAACGGCAACAGTGATATAGACGCAGAGCTTAAGGAGTTCTTTAAGGATGACGAGTCCTGCCTTATGGAAGTTAGAGTAGACCCTTTGGAACTTGTAAAATTCTGACATATCCGAAAGAGGAATGAGTATGAAGAGAATATATTCCGTTCTTGTAGAAAACAGAGCCGGTGTACTTTCCAAGGTAGCAGGCCTTTTCTCCAGAAGAAATTTCAATATTGATTCACTGGTTGTAGGTGAGACTGCGGATCACAGCGTATCCTGCATGACGATTGTTTCCTCCGGTGATGAGAGGACCATTGAGCAGATCGAGAAGCAGCTCAACAAAAAGATTGATGTCATCAAGGTCAAGACCTTCAAGGAGAGCATGAGTATCAACAGAGAGCTTATGCTTATGAAGGTTAAGTATAATAAGGAGAACCGACGTGATATCATGGAGAACTGCGAGATCATGCATGCTCAGATCGTGGACATGTCCAAGAACATGATGATCATCCAGATCTGCGATACCTCCGACCGCATTGAGCTTTTTATCGAGATGCTAAAGAGTGTAAGTATTGTTGAGATTGCCCGCACCGGAACGGTGGCTCTCACAAAATGTAAAGAACAGTAATAAAGGGGATTTGAAAAAAGTATGTTGTGGTTAAATAAAGTAAAAGGAAGCGCCAAGGAAGTTCTCAAAGAGCATCCTGTTTCTGTTTGTTGTTTTTTTTCTTGCTGCATTGTCTTATGGAATTCTTGATGAATTCTTTAGTCTCAGTATCTATTTTGGTAATGTCATAGCAAATTTTGCCAAGTTTTTATCCATATTATTATTTGTTATCACACCGGCTTTTTTGGTATGCGAGTGCAATTTTGCATATAAAAAGAGCATAGGTAAGATCTCATCCCTTAAGGAGATCAACAAGTCTTTTGTTTATATTATTGTCAGTCTGATCGGGCTTGCCATTTCCGGAATCTACGGTTGGATGGAGGTATATTTATCTGCTTATGATAAGACACTTCTCGGGTATTTTCCCGATTACTTTGAGCGTGTATTCTATGTCTATCTGGCTGTATGCGGTGTCAGTTCCTTTTTCTTTATGTACAAAAAGTCAGGGGAAGAATTTGAGAATTACCTGGTAAAAGCATTTCTCGGTGCAATGAAAACTTCTCTTGTTTATGGAGTCATGCTGCTTGGAATGCTGTGCATGATTTGGGTGTTTGAAGCTTTGTTTTTTAGAATTTATGTTGAGAGTTTTCTGGGGTGGCTGATCACCGGGGCTATTGCGTATCCCGCTTATATTATCGGCTTTTCCAGGTTTGAGGAGGATCTGTCCAAGTTTTCTAAAGTCTTTTTCGGATATGTGCTCACATCCCTTTTAGCGGTGGCATTTGTTATAGTTTATGCTTATATAGTTAAGATAATTGTCACATGGACGTTTCCCTCCAATCAGGTATATTCCATTATGGCTGCTCTTTTTGGCTGTGGACTGTTTATCTGGACGGCGGCTCAGGGCTTTACCGAAGGAAGATTTTATACGGCTCTCAGGGTCTTTCCATTTTTGTTTATACCTTTCATAGTGGTTCAGATCATGTGCATCAGTATGAGAGTATCACAGTACGGAATGACCATGAGCAGGTATCTGGGCATAATGCTTATCGTGTTCGAAGTATTATATGAGATTTATTATGCAGTATGTTTTTGTAGGAAAAAGGGGCTTGGAGGAGTTCTGTTTCCTGTGGTGCTTATCTTTGTTTTGGTCTTTTATCTTGTACCGGCGATTAATGTTTACTCTGTGGTTACAAGATCTCAGAAAAAGGTGCTGGAACAGTTTATGACGCAGGTAAATTCCGGTGGGGCTGTGACCAAGGAAATTGCCAACAGGGCCAAGTCTTCATACAATACGATCAAAGATGACTGCAGCGTAGAAGGTCAAAGGTATCTTGATAAGTATTATCGGACCTATAATTCGGATAAGATAATGGAGGCATTATCGGACTATGCAGATAAGTCCGGTTATGAAGCAGAAAACCAGCGTTATATTGATATTTGTGCAAAATATTATAGAGACATATATGATACTGAAGGGTACGCACACTTTTCGAATATTCACACAAGGGTGTATGAAGATATCGTTCCGAACAAAATTCCGCTTGAATCTTCTGCCTATGAACCGGTTCGCTTTGGTTATATAGACCTGTCCGATAAGATATCCCGGCTCGAGGAACTTGGCAAGATAGATGCGGATTCCGACAATCTTGCTGAGCTTGTTAAGGAGCCAATACAGCTTGAAAACGGTGTTTTATACATTGATAGTTTGACTATTCGCTATAACAGCAGCGATGACAGTGACATTGAACACGTCTATGTTGACGGACATTACTTATTCAACTGATTTCTGCTACGGATTTTTCAGTAAATATCCGAATTATTGTCTGAATATTTTCAGGATTTAATAGATTAAAAAGCCTTCTGACTGTATAATTGATATTGGGTTACTAATTATTCAATAAATCATATTTAAGGAGGTTTTTCTTTATGGCACGTTTTACACTACCAAGGGATATTTATCACGGAAAAGGAGCTCTTGAAGCCCTGAAGACTCTTGAGGGAAAGAAAGCCATCGTATGTGTTGGCGGAAGCTCCATGAAAAAAGGTGGATTCCTTCAGAAGGTAGAAGACTACCTTAAGGAAGCGGGTATGGAAGTTGAGTTGTTTGAGGGAATCGAGCCTGATCCTTCAGTTGAGACTGTTATGAAGGGCGCAGAGGCAATGCAGAAGTTCCAGCCTGACTGGATCGTTGCAATCGGCGGCGGATCACCCATCGATGCAGCCAAGGCTATGTGGATCAAGTACGAGTATCCTGAGACCACATTTGAGGATATGTGCAAGGTATTCGGACTTCCCAAGCTTCGTACCAAGGCTCATTTCTGCGCTATTCCTTCTACTTCGGGAACAGCTACCGAGGTTACAGCTTTCTCAATCATCACCGACTATGCAAAGGGAATCAAATATCCTATAGCTGATTTCGAGATCACTCCCGATGTGGCTATCGTAGACCCTGAGCTCACACATACAATGCCTGTCAAGCTGGTTGCTCATACCGGTATGGATGCCATCACACATGCCATTGAGGCTTATGTTTCAACAGCTAACTGTGATTACACTGACGGTCTTGCAATTCATGCGATCGAGATGATCCAGGCTAATCTGGTTAAATCCTATAAGGGAGACCTGGAGTCAAGAGACTTGATGCACAACGCACAGTGCCTTGCAGGAATGGCCTTCTCCAACGCACTCCTTGGAATTGTTCATTCAATGGCTCACAAGACAGGTGCTGCTTTTGCTGATAAGGGTGCTCATATCATCCACGGCGCAGCTAACGCTATGTACCTTCCTAAGGTTATCGCCTTCAATGCCAAGGACGAGACAGCCAAGAAGCGCTACGGTGTAATCGCTGATTACATGCATCTTGGCGGATCAAGCGATGACGAGAAGGTTAAGCTTCTTATCGAGTATCTCCGCAAGATGAATGATGACCTGAATATTCCTCACAGCATCAACAAGTACGGCGCAGACGGACTTCCTGCAGAGACAGGCTTCGTTGCTGAGGATGTATTCCTTGAGAGACTCCATGATATCGCAGCCAATGCTATTCTTGACGCCTGCACAGGATCCAATCCTCGTCAGCCCAGCCAGGAAGAGATGGAGAAGCTCCTTAAGTGCTGCTACTACGATACAGAGGTTGATTTCTGATCGTTTTGATTTAGGTTTAATGATTATAGGACCCGTCAGTTTCAGGACTGGCGGGTCTTTCTTCTAAAAGAGGTTTAGATATGGCTGTTTACAGACTTGATGACAACGATATATTTTTTCCCATGCCTGAGCTTGCCGATGACGACGGGCTTCTTGCCGTGGGCGGAGATCTGTCGGTGGAGAGACTGATCCTGGCCTACAGTAACGGCATTTTTCCCTGGTATGACAAGTCACCTATTTTGTGGTGGTGTCCCAAAGAGAGATTTATCATAAGACCTACCGAGATTCATGTATCCCATTCCATGCGGAAGTTTGCCCGTAAGCATAGTTTATCAGTCAAGTTAAACAGGGACTTCGCAGATACCATGCACAGATGCAGACTTAAACGTGAATTTGAGGAAGGAACCTGGATAAATGATGACATGGAGGCAGCATATAAGAGGCTTGCGGATAGAAATCTGGCCCTGGCAGTGGAAGCCTATATTGACGGCGAACTGGCGGGAGGACTGTATGGTGTAAGTCTTGGAAAATGCTTTTTTGGAGAGAGTATGTTCTCAGATATGGAGAACGGCTCCAAGATTGCCCTCATTTCGCTGGCACGGATTCTGGCAGAGCATGGCTATGTGATGATAGACTGCCAGTTCCATACGGATCATTTGGAGAGTATGGGCGGAGTGAGGATCAGCTATGAGGAGTATGTGAAGCTGTTGCATGAAGGAGGACTGTAGCAAGCTATACTTCAATGGTTTAAAGTGCAAAACAAAAAGTTGTTGACATGATTGTATACAGTGCTATAATTTAGAGTAATCAGTGCAAAATAATTTAAAAATCTACCGAATATATATCAATATAACGATAATTAACAAAACTAGAAATTAGCACTTTAAAGTGCTAAAGACGCAAGCGAACAAGTGCGATTCAGTAGATTTTGAGGAGAGTAAAATGCAGAAAAAAGTATTTCAGCTTCTGGTTGATAATACCTCCGGTGTTCTTTCCAGAATCTCAGGTCTGTTTTCCAGACGAGGATACAACATCGAGAGCATTACAGCGGGAGTTACGGCGGATCCTAGGTTCACCAGAATCACAATTGTGGCTTCGGGAGATGACATTATCCTGGATCAGATTGAGAAACAGGTTGCCAAGCTTGTGGATGTAAGAGATATACATGAGCTCCTTCCGGAGGATTCGGTCTACAGAGAGCTGGCGATGGTCAAGGTTAGGGCTGAGGCGGACAAGAGACAGTCAATCCTTGCAACTGCCAATATTTTCAGAGGCAACATCGTAGATGTCAGCCCCGATTCACTTATTATCGAGATCACCGGTAACCAGTCCAAGATAGACGCTTTTCTTAAGCTTCTTGAGGGCTATGAGATCTTAGAACTTGCCAGAACCGGTATTGCAGGTCTCGGAAGAGGTACAGACAAGGTAATCTACCTCGACGAATAACTTAGATGTTAATTTTGTTAGTTCAAAATTGATATATATAGCTTTTGCCAAAGACTATAGGAATATTAAGAAAAAAGATATGGAGGAAAACAAAATGTCACAGGATGCACGTATTTTTTACCAGGAAGATTGTAACTTATCACTCTTAGAGGGTAAGACTATTGCTATTATCGGTTATGGTTCACAGGGACATGCTCATGCACTTAACCTGAAGGATTCAGGCTGCAACGTTGTTATCGGTCTTTACGAGGGCTCCAAGAGCAAGGCTAAGGCTGAGGCTCAGGGACTCAAGGTTTACAATACAAAAGAGGCTGCCAAGATGGCAGATATCATCATGATCCTTATCAATGATGAGAAGCAGGCCAAGATGTACAAAGAGGACATCGAGCCCAACCTTCAGCCCGGCAACATGCTTATGTTCGCTCACGGCTTCAACGTACACTTCGGACTTATCAAGGCTCCCAAGGATGTTGACGTAGCTATGATCGCTCCTAAGGCTCCCGGACACACAGTTCGTTCCGAGTACCAGGCAGGTAAGGGAACTCCTTGTCTTGTAGCTGTTGAGCAGGATGCTACAGGTAAGGCACTTGATCTTGCCCTGGCTTATGGCGCAGGTATCGGCGGAGCAAGAGCAGGTATCCTTGAGACAACCTTCAGAACAGAGACAGAGACTGACCTCTTCGGTGAGCAGGCTGTTCTTTGCGGCGGTGTTTGCGCACTTATGCAGGCAGGCTTCGAGACTCTTGTTGAGGCAGGTTACGATCCCAGAAACGCATACTTCGAGTGCGTACATGAGATGAAGCTCATCGTAGACCTTATCTATCAGTCAGGTTTCGCAGGAATGAGATATTCAATCTCCAACACAGCTGAGTACGGTGATTACATCACAGGACCCAAGCTCGTTACAGAAGAGACCAAGAAGACAATGAAGAAGATCCTTTCCGACATCCAGGATGGAACCTTTGCAAAAGAGTTCCTTCTCGACATGTCAGAGGCAGGCGGACAGGTACACTTCCAGGCTATGAGAAAGCTTGCTGCTGAGCATCCCGCTGAGCAGGTTGGCGCTGAGATCCGTAAGCTCTATAGCTGGAACAACGAGTCAGATAAGCTTATCAACAACTGATAAGTATTTGAAAATATCTTCTAAGTAGAATAGAATTAATTAGAGTGTCATTATATCAATAGTATAGTGACACTCTATTTGTTTTTGAGGAGATTATGAAATGTCAGATTTTGGTTTTAAGGACTATAAGGTAAGCAGTGATAACGCGGAGAAAAGATGGTATGTTCCTGTGATCATGTTTACCAGTTCTTATGTGATGTACATTCTTGCTGTACTTCCTATCTTTATTTCCAGAGGATTACCCTTTTTCTATTACGGTGATTACAATATCCAGCAGGTTCCTTTCTATATCCTTGCTCACAGGGCGGTTAGAAGCGGTGAGTTTTTCTGGAACTGGAATGTGGACCTTGGCGGTACCATGTTCGGTGATTTCGCCTTTTATCTCTGGGGAAGTCCGTTCTTTTGGATCACAACGCTATTTCCCGAAACAGCAATCCCTTACCTGATGCCTTTTCTCATGGCTATGAAGTATGCATCTGCAGCGACCTGCGCATACCTCTACATCAGGCGATATGTAAGAAAATATACCAATGCCATGATTGGCGGCTACCTTTTTGCATTCTCCGGTTTTAATGCCTGCAATATAGTATTCAACCACTTTACTGATTCAGTGGCATTTTTCCCGCTGTTTCTTATGGCCTTTGAAGAGCTTATGGCTGTGGATGACAAGGGAGGACACTGCAGGTTCAGACTTTCCGGCAGGAAATTTATATTTTTTGTAATAATGACCATGTACATGTCCGTTGTTAACTATTATTTCTTCTTCGGACAGGTACTGTTTTTGCTGATCTATTTCTGCATCAGATACCTCAGGGGCAATAGTTTTGTTAATATCAGAAGGATGTTCTTAAGAGCTCTTTCCGGCGGCGTCCTTGGCGTTATGATCGCGGCATTTTTCCTGTTACAGGCCTTCGCAGGTGTTCAGGGCAATTCAAGACTTGATAATTTCATCACCGGCTACGACATGCTGATCTATCCCAGCGAGAAGCTTATCTGGGATATAATTAAGAGCGTTTCCATGCTTCCTGACATCATCGGCAAAGGCACACTTTTTTACACAGGAACTGTTAAGAATGCATCCCTTGCTGCGTATATTCCTCTGTTTGGAATATCGGGCGTAGTGGCATTTTTCCTTCTTAACAAGAAGAGACATTGGGAAAAGAGCATGCTGATCCTTTGTGCGGTCTTTGCTTTTATTCCTGTATTCAATGCATCTTTCTCTATGTTTAACAGCGCATATTATGCTAGATGGTACTATATGCCGATTCTTCTGATGTGTCTTATGACTGCGCAGGTTCTTGAGAGGGGCAAGTCTCCTCAGCTCAAGAAGGGCGCGCTGGTAGCGGTAGCTATGTTCCTGATATTTGTTGTGATATACCTTCTTCCTTCCAAGAACGATGACGGCAAGGTGGTATTTTTCAACATGTCCGATAACAACAAGATATTTGTAAGAGACATGATAGGTTCCGCTATCCTGAGTCTTCTTTTGATCGGAGTGGTATTTGCACTTCCCCGCAACAAGAAGCTCAAGAACATCGAAGGAATTGAGATAAAGAGACCTCTTATAAGACTCAGGGATAAAGTGATTCTCGGAGTTGTTATTGCCAGCTGCATTCTCTCAACCTTTATACCGATTAAGAACGGAAGCTCCATCATAAGCGATCGCGGCAAAGAGAAATGGCAGGAGCAGATGCTCTTTAACAAGGTGGATGTGGATCAAAGTCAGTTCTGCAGAGGAGAGGTTGACAGTACTTCAACCAACTACGATATGGTCTGGGGAGTGCCCTCGATACACTGTTTCCTCAGTACGGTTCCTTCGGAGATATTTGATTTCCTTAAAGGGAGCTGCGGAATAACAAGAACTGTTGAGACAAATATTCCTGTTACGAGAGCCGGCGCCAGAGCTCTTTTGTCAGCGAGATACTATTTTGAGAATGCAATAATCAGCAAAAACAGGGTATACAGTAACGGAGAGGGTACTGACGGCTACTATTTTGCTGATAACCAGGATGGTTTCGATATCTTTGAGAACCTGAACTTTATTCCCATGGGATTTACCTTTGAACATTACATAAGGGAGTCCGAGTGGGACAAACTTAAGGCTGCGGATTATGATTATGACCTGGTGAGGGTTCTTATCATTCCCGATGATGTAGCTGATGAATACAGCGGGAAGCTGGCTATGACCGAGCTTACTTCCGGGGATCTTAAGGCTGATGAACTTGATTATAACAGTTTTGCTAAGGAATGCAGTGACAGAGCGGCAACCTCCTGTCAGAGCTTTGAGACTGATACCTACGGCTTTACTGCCAGGACTTCAATGATAAAAGACAACACTCTTGTATTTTTCTCTGTTCCCTGTACAGAGGGATTTTCCTGTAAGGTGGACGGAGTTGAGACGCCTATAATAACAGCGGATTACGGTCTTATGGCAATCCCTGTGTCCGGCGGAATCCATGAGATCAGAGTTGATTACGAACCTGAAGGATTCAAGGCAGGATTGGGCATAAGCTTCTTTGGGATTTTAATTTTTGCAATATATATCGCAGCGGCAATAAAAAACATCAAGAAAAACGATTAAATTTGTTATGTTATAAATCTCTTTTTGCTATGTTATATTTACAGATAAATATTTGATATAAATTAAGGAGATAAGGTATGAGTGGAATGACTATGAGCCAGAAGATACTGGCAGCCCATGCAGGACTTGAGAAGGTCGAGGCAGGACAGCTTATAGAAGCTAATTTGGACCTGGTGCTTGGCAACGATATTACCAGTCCTGTTGCAATTAACGAGATGAAGAAGTTCAACAAAGAAGGGGTTTTTGACAAGGACAAGATTGCCCTTGTACCTGACCACTTTGTACCTAACAAGGATATTAAGTCTGCTGAGAACTGCAAGTGTGTAAGAGAGTTCGCTATGCGCAACAAGATCACCAACTATTTCGAAGTTGGTCAGATGGGTATCGAGCACGCTCTTTTACCTGAGCAGGGACTTACGGTGGCAGGAGATCTGATAATCGGAGCAGATTCCCATACCTGTACTTATGGCGCCCTTGGTGCTTTCTCCACCGGTATCGGATCCACTGATATGGCAGCCGGAATGGCAACAGGTAAGGCCTGGTTCAAGGTTCCTTCCGCCATCAGGTTCAACATTGTAGGTAAGCCCTCCAAATGGGTCAGCGGTAAAGATGTTATCCTTCATATAATCGGAATGATCGGTGTTGACGGAGCGCTTTATAAATCCATGGAATTCGTTGGAGAGGGCATTAAGAACCTTTCAATGGATGACAGATTCACCATTGCCAACATGGCTATCGAGGCCGGTGGCAAGAACGGCATTTTCCCTGTGGATGATGTGGCTAAGGCTTATATGAAGGAACATGCGCCTAATAGGGAATTCACTGTATATGAAGCAGATCCCGATGCGGTATATGATGAAGAGTACACCATTGACCTTAGTACACTTAAGTCAACGGTCGCATTCCCTCATCTTCCCGAGAATACGCATACCTTTGACAATATTGATGATATTAAGATTGACCAGGTTGTGATCGGATCCTGTACCAATGGACGTATCGATGATCTGAGAATCGCAGCTGAGGTTCTTACAGACCATCATGTGGCTGAGGGAGTCAGATGTATCATCATCCCTGCAACTCAGAAGATTTATTTACATGCTATGGAAGAGGGGCTTCTTAAGATCTTCATTGAGGCCGGCGCCATAGTTTCAACTCCTACATGCGGACCTTGCCTTGGAGGTTATATGGGCGTTCTGGCATCAGGAGAGAGATGCGTATCCACCACCAACAGAAACTTTGTTGGAAGAATGGGGGCCATTGATTCGGAGATCTACCTTGCATCCCCTGCGGTTGCAGCTGCCAGCGCAGTAACAGGTAAGGTTTCACAGCCTTCAGAGCTTGGATTGTGATTATGCTATATGCGTAGCAATTCGTATATCATATGGTGTCAAAAGGTACTTTTGACACCTACATCATAATAATAAGGAGATAAAAAATGAAAGCCGCCAAGGGAACAGTTTTTAAATATGGAGACAATGTAGATACAGATGTTATCATACCTGCAAGATATCTTAACAGCACGGAAGGGTCTGAGCTTGCCAAGCATTGCATGGAGGATATAGACAAGGAATTCGCCTCCAAGGTAAAAGAGGGAGACATCATCGTGGCAGACAAGAACTTCGGCTGCGGCTCCTCAAGAGAGCATGCACCTCTTGCTATCAAGTGCGCCGGAGTCAGCTGCGTAATCGCAAAGAGTTTCGCAAGAATCTTTTACAGAAATTCCATCAATATCGGGCTTCCCATTATTGAGTGCGAGGAGGCTGCCGATGCTATCAGCGCCGGCGATACAGTAAGCATTGATTTTGATACCGGAATCATCACTGATGAGACAACAGGCAAGAGTTTCAAGGGACAGGCTTTTCCGGAGTTCATGCAGAAGATCATCGACAGTGAAGGGCTTATCAATTACATAAACAAGAATTGATCAGCATATTCTAATGCGGTGGAGCAGATGGCTTCATCGCATTTTTTATTTTGTCAGACCGGTTCATTATAGCGACATTTGAGAATAAAACAACAAAATATGCGTAGTGTAGGCGTGAGTATTTATTTATCATAGATTTCGGAGAGCAAAAACAAGAAACTATATAAGTTTGGAGAGAGTTATGAATTTAAAAACAGCCTACGAACCCTATTTTAAGATCGGCGCAGCGATTTCCCGCTGGAACCTTCACACACCGGCTCATATGAAGCTTTTGACAGAGCAGTTTAACAGCTTTACCTGCGAGAATGATATGAAGCCCATGTTCTTTCTTGATACTGACAAGAACAAGGCAGAGCCTGATAAATACAATCTTGCTCCTGCGCTTACTTTCGAGAACGCAATACCTTATCTGGAATTTGCCAAGACAAATAATATCGCCATGAGAGGGCATACTCTTGCCTGGCACAACCAGACTCCGAAGTGGTTTTTCTGCGAGAACTACAATGAGATGTTCCCTTTTGCAGACCGGGAGACTATCCTTTCAAGACTTGAGAACTACATTCACGGAGTTCTTGATTTCGTACAGAATAATTACCCCGGAATAGTATATGCCTGGGATGTTTTCAATGAGATTGTGGATGAGGGCGATTTCAGGAAATCCCTGTGGCTTAGGACTGTGGGCGAAGACTTTTTTATCAAAGCCTTTGAATATGCCAGAAAATATGCAGCTCCCGGAGTGGATCTTTTTTACAATGACTACGAGACTTCGGAGCCTTGGAAAAGAGACTTCATCATTGAAAAAGTTCTTACACCTCTTAAAGAAAAAGGCTTTGTTGACGGAATGGGACTCCAGTCTCACCTGATGATGGATCACCCGGATCTTGATAATTATAAAAAGGCTCTTGAGATGTACGGCGCTCTGGGACTTAAGATCAATATCACCGAGCTTGATATGCACAACGCAGACCCGGGAGAAGAGTCTATGCACGCACTGGCTGAGAGATACAGGGCGTTCTTCGAGATCTATCTTGAAGCAAGGAAATCAGGCAAGGCCAATATTACCAGTGTTACCTTCTGGAACCTTCTTGATGAGAACAGCTGGCTCACCGGATTTAGAAGAGAGAAGAGCTATCCTCTTTTGTTCAGCGGCAAATGCGAGGCCAAAGAGGCTTATTACAGCGTTATTGAGGCTGCAACGGGAGAGAAGGCAGATAAATGGCAGCCTGATTATCCTGATGAAGACTACAATCTTCAGGGAATGGAAATGCCTAAGATCAAGAGATTTCGTAAAGATATCTGGGGTGAGGGTGAATATACTTACGCAGCATCTTATGGATTTACTCCTAATCTGATGGCATTTGTTCATAATGATGACGTCAAGCGCGACTGTCTGCTGGTGGTGCCCGGAGGAGGGTATTGCATGTGCACTCCTCATGAGGGTGAACTGCCTGCCATGGAGTTTTTTGACAGGGGTATGAACGTCTTTGTACTTACTTATACAACGGATATCACCATGTCAGTGCCTCTTAAGTCTCAGCCTATGAATGATGTTTCAAGAGCTGTGAGATATATCAGAAAAAATGGCTCGGAATATGGAATTGACGGCAAGAAGCTGTTTATAATGGGCTTTTCTGCAGGTGCTCATGTATGTGGAAGCCTCGCTGTTCATTATGAGGATATTGAGGATAAGAACCCGGAATACTCAGCTGTGTCAAACAGACCAGACGGAGTTATCCTGGCTTATCCCGTGATCACGACAGGAGAATATACTCATAAGGATTCGGTGAGAGCGCTTCTTGGTAATGAACCTACACAGGAAGAGCTGGATTATTTCTCATTGGAGAATCATGTCAGCGAGAATACACCTCCGTGCTTTATCTGGCAGACCCAGGAGGACAATCTGGTGCCTGTTGAGAACAGCTATCTCTTTGCTATGGCACTTAGGAAAAAGAATGTTCCTTTTGCTCACTATGTATTTCCAGTGGGCTTCCATGGACTTAGCGCTGCCAACAATGCATTTTTCAGAGGCTGGTCCGGCGGGGAGTTCTGCATGGAACAGACTATGAGGGCAGCCTTTTCGGTAAAGGATGGCAAAGGGGTGAACGTGTCAGAGCAAAGGAAGCAGGAGCTTATCGATCAGTTCTTTGGCGGCAATGAGATGCCAGCGATGGGGATTGATTTTAGCCTCAGAGATGATGTGGGCAAGTGGACTGATATGGCAGATGCCTGGATGAAGAGAATCTAAAGGCTTTTTCTATGTCCTTTTAAAAATGGAAGTTTTGTACTATTATAATATAGGTATATTAGGAACTGGAGAAAGTGTATGAATAATAGATTGTTCTGTGTTATCCCCTGCTATAACGAGCAGGAGGTTCTGCCGGAGACTTCAAAGAGATTAAAAGCAAAACTGTCATCCTTGATGGAACGGGGACTTATTTCAAAAGACAGCCGTGTCCTTCTTGTAAATGACGGTTCCAAAGATTCCACCTGGGAGATAATAGACAAACTTCATAAGTCTGATGAGCTTTTTCAAGGCATCAAATTGTCCAAGAACATGGGGCATCAGAATGCACTTCTTGCAGGGCTCATGGTTGCCAAGGATGTATGCGACATGGCGATTTCCATGGACTCAGATCTTCAGGATGATATAAATGCGATCGACGAGATGATACAGAAATATCATGAAGGTGCGGATATCGTATACGGCGTGCGCTCCAAGAGAGAGACGGATACTTTTTTCAAAAGAGCGACAGCAGAAGGATATTACAATGTAATGAACAGCCTTGGCGCGGGAACTGTGTACAATCACGCTGATTACAGGCTGATGAGCAGACGTGCGCTGGAGGCGCTTTCTGAATTCAGAGAAGTGAATCTGTTCCTTCGCGGCATTGTTCCCATGATCGGATTTAAGACAGAGAAGGTCTATTACGAGAGGGCTGAGCGATTTGCAGGCACCAGCAAATATCCGCTTAAGAAGATGCTGAGCTTTGCTGTTGAGGGAATCACCAGTCTTAGTACCAAACCTATTAAAATGATAACAGGTCTGGGATTCTTCATTTTCTTTGTGAGCATTGCAGTTCTGATTTACAGTCTTGTGAGACATTTTACAGGTCATACTATACCAGGTTGGACCACCACAGTGTTGTCAGTTTGGGCTATTGGAGGCCTGATCATGATTTCCCTGGGGGTTATCGGAGAATATGTAGGCAAGATATATCTTGAGACCAAGGGAAGACCCCGCTTTATCATCGAGGAATACATTGCGGATTCCAAGGATGAAGAGACCTACAGAAATACAAAATAATTAATATATGATTGGAGATTTTTTTAATGGCTAAGTCACCGGAAGAGTTTAAGAAGCAGATGGAGGACAACTTCAAGGTTGCACTCTCTGAGCATTCTCATGTTAAGAAGGTAATAGGTATTGTAAGTGGCAAAGGTGGTGTCGGCAAGAGTCTTGTCACCGGCCTTTCAGCTGTTGCAATGAATAATAAAGGCTACAAGACAGCTATCATGGACGCTGATATAACAGGTCCTTCTATTCCTAAGATGTTTGGAATTGGCAAACACAACTACGCAGATGAAACCGGTCTTATTCCCGCTGTCACTGAGAAGGGCATGAAGGTTATGTCTCTTAATATGCTTATGGACAACGAGACCGATCCCGTTGTATGGAGAGGCCCTGTCATCGCAGGCATTGTTAAGCAGTTCTGGTCAGATGTTAATTGGGGCGATGTGGACTTCATGTTCGTGGATATGCCTCCGGGAACCGGCGATGTGCCGCTTACCGTGTTCCAGTCACTTCCTGTTGACGGTATCATCGTGGTTTCAACACCTCAGGAACTTGTTGAAATGATCGTTGAGAAGGCCATTAACATGGCAAATATAATGAATATTCCTGTTCTCGGAATTGTTGAGAACATGAGTTATATGAATTGTCCTCACTGCAATGAGCCAATCTACGTATTTGGAAAGAGCAAGATTGAGAGCTATGCTGCTTCAAAGGGACTTGATATTCTGGGAAGGATTCCGCTTAATCCCGCTCTTGCGGAGAAATGCGATGCGGGAAAGGCCGAGGACATTGATGAAGACTATCTGGCCAGCCTTGCATATGTACTTGAGGGAATGATCCAAGAATAAATTCTTATAAAGGGAGAAGAGCTATGCGCCTTAAACCTGAGAAAAATCAAGTGACCTGGGGAATGACCGTTTTTTGTGTGGCAGTATGTATAATGCTTGCCTATTCCTTTATTTTTGAAAACAAGGACATGATGACGTCCTTGGGAAAAATAGCCAATTCTCTGTCAGGGATTATTTTCGGCCTTGTAATGGCATATGTTCTCATACCTCTTTTGGAGGGAATAGAAGAGAAGATCCTGATTCCTATTTATAGAAAAAGGGGAATAAAGGTATCGATTTACGGCTCTGAGGACAAAAAGAAAAGGAAGCAGATAAGGACAATCTCCGTTGTTCTTACTATGGGAATCTTTATTCTTATTGTGTATGGCCTTTTCAGGATCATCATTCCTCAGCTTATCAGCAGTATTCGAGAGATTGTATATAATCTCCCTGTATACATTAAGAATATTGATGAGTATTCCAATCTTTTGCTTGAGAACAATCCGGATCTTCAAAGGATCATTGATTCACAGCTGGATGCATATTACGCCAATTTAAGCAGCTTTCTTTCCAAGAAGCTTATGCCTCTTTTACCAAATGTGAATACCATTGTGAAGGTGGCATCCAAGAGCTTTTTCTCAGTGCTTGGTGTATTCATCGATATTATCGTAGGCTTCATCGTTGCAATCTATGTTCTTAATGCTAAAGAGAGATTCGCCACAATGGGTAAAAAGATGGCCTACGCCTTCTTGAAGGAAGAGTATGCCAATGAGCTCATCGGAGGCTTTAGATTTGTAAACAACACCTTCGCTGGTTTCGTTGGAGGCAAGCTTATAGATTCTCTTATTATCGGAATTATCTGCTATTTTGGTTGCAGGATACTGGGGATTTCTTATCCGGTGCTGATTTCCGTTATTGTAGGTGTCACAAATATTATTCCTTTCTTTGGACCTTACATCGGCGGAGCTGCGGGAGCATTGCTTCTTGTTTTGATAGATCCGATCAAGGCGCTGGTTTTCCTCATCTTTGTAATTGTACTTCAGCAGTTTGACGGCAATATTTTAGGCCCTCTTATTTTGGGCAATTCAACGGGACTGTCAAGTTTCTGGGTCATCTTTGCCATCACGCTCTTCGGAGGACTGTGGGGAATCATCGGACTGTTTGTGGGAGTACCTGTTTTTGCGGTATTCTATGCTCTTGTGGCAAGGATAACCAACATGTATCTGACTAAGCGTAACCTTAGTACGGAGACTACGGACTATGACGATCTGGCATATATTGAGAACGGAGAGTTCAAGTCTCTTGGCGATTCGGAGAATTCCAAATACAACGCAGGCAAAGAGCCTGACACCTTTGAGAGAATCTTCAAAATGAAGGGAAAGAAACGCAAATCCCAAACGAACAAAACTGAAGGCAAGTAATCTTTCGGATATGACTTGACTGCATGAAATAAAGGATTATAATGTAATTTATTAGTGCTTTGACGTGCTAAAGTTAGATAGAAAGGGTGAGGAGTTTATGAGTAAAAAGAATTTAGACTGGGCAAATATTGGTTTTAGTTACATGGTTGCCGACTACAGATATGTTTCAAATTATAAGGACGGCAAGTGGGATGATGGCGTCATTACCAAGGATTCCACCGTTACTTTGAGCGAGGATGCCGGTGTTCTTCATTATGCACAGGAGTGCTTCGAGGGACTTAAGGCTTATGAGACAGAGGATGGCAAGATTGTAACCTTCAGACCTGACCTCAATGCCAAGAGAATGGTTGACTCAGCTAAGAGACTTGAGATGCCTCCTTTCCCTGAGGATAGATTTATCAAGGCTGTAGAGGAAGTTGTTGCAGCTAACAAGGACTGGGTTCCTCCTTACGGATCCGGTGCAACTCTGTACATCAGACCGGTTATGTTTGCTACCGGCAATGTAATTGGTGTTAAGCCTGCGGATGAATATCAGTTCAGAATCTTTGTTACACCTGTAGGACCTTACTTCAAGGGTGGTGCTAAGCCTATCGTTGTTAAGATAAGTGATTTCGACCGAGCAGCACCGCACGGAACAGGTAATATCAAGGCCGGTCTTAACTACGCTATGAGTCTTCATGCAATCGTAACCGCACATGATGAAGGGTTCGCCGAGAATGTATATCTTGATGCTGAGTCAAGAACTTACATCGAGGAGACAGGCGGAGCTAACATTATCTTCGTTACCAAGGAAGGCGGACTGGTAGTTCCTCAGTCTCACACAGATTCAATCCTTCCTTCTATAACCAGAAGATCAATTGTACAGGTTGCAAGAGATATCCTTAAGCTGAATGTTGAGGAGAGACCTGTTAAACTTTCAGAAGTTCCTGACTTCGTTGAAATGGGACTTTGCGGAACAGCAGCTGTTATCAGTCCTGTAGGCAAGATCAACGATCATGGCAAGGAGATCGCTTTTGCCAGCGGTATGGATGACATGGGACCTGTTATCAAGAAGCTCTACGATACTCTGACAGGTATTCAGATGGGTACTGTTGAGGCTCCCGAAGGCTGGATTCACACTATCGGTTAATAAGTTTACATTGTATTTAGAGGCTATCTGCCGGGCGGCAGGTAGCCTTATTTATTTCTTTTTGGTATTAAAATGAGAATTATGACTCTTTAATATGCAATACTAAGTATATATATCCATATAGCGTGCACATATAATCTTATTATCAGTTAGATAACTGAATCATATAGATCAAGGTATTGAAAGGAGAAAAGAGTATGAATATCACATTGGAAGCAGTAGAAAAGGTAATGGAGCAGACAGGCGTTGAGTACAAGACAGCCAAGGAAGCTCTCCTTAAGACAGACGGCAACGTTGATGAGGCAATCAAGCTTCTGTGTCCCGATACAATCGACATCGGAGAGGAAGCAAAGGCCGCTGTTGAAAAGCTCAAAAAGAGAGTAAAGGAAGGAAACGTTGACAGGATTCAGATCCGCAAGGATGATCAGATCGTATTTAGTGTTCCTGTCAACGTTGGTATTATCGGTGGTATCATTGGTTTTGCCACAATTCCATGGGCACTCATCGCCGGCAGCGTAGCAGCTTTCGGACTTGGATGCAAGCTGGAGGTTGTCAAGAAAGATGGATCTACCGATGAAATCGTATAACTTCTAAGTAGTCCGGGAGGTGGATATTTCTTATATCCACCTCCTCTTTTTGTGGTAAAATAGTAGAGGCTTTATAGGGGAGGAATATGATTTGATTGCTTATGTAAATGGAATTTTGGAGAGTATTGAGGAGGGGAATGCCGTAGTTGATGTTAACGGCATTGGTTACAATGTAAATATCTCCGGCTCAACTATGGACAGAATGCCCGGTATAGGAGAATCGGTGAAGCTCTATACATATACAAATGTTAAGGAAGATGCTTTTACCTTATTCGGATTTCTGTCAAAGGATGAGCTTAATCTTTTTAAACTTCTCATCACAGTTAACGGAATCGGACCCAAAGGCGGTCTGGCAATTCTCTCGGTGATGTCTCCCGATGATCTCAGATTTGCAATTATAGCAGGGGACAGCAAGTCCCTTTCCAAGGCTCCCGGAATCGGCAAGAAGACTGCGGAGCGTATTACTCTTGAACTTCGCGACAAGATTAAGGCTACTGAGGATACGATGCTTGGCGGAGCCGGAATTTCCATGGACAACGCTCTTGGTGATACTGATTCTTCCAAGTCAGAGGCTGTTGCTGCTTTGGTTGCTCTCGGCTACAATTCTGCTGATGCCATGAAGGCGGTGAGGAAGGTAGTTTCCGCCAATCCTTCGGCAGCGGAGGATACAGAGCTGCTTCTTAAGCTTGCACTGAAAGAGATGTTCTAAATACTGATGTGGTGGTAAATGTATGGAGAAAAGAAAGATAAACACAACGGCTCGTAGCGTCGATACTCAGGAAAACGCTGAGGATTCCAGAATTGAGGGATCGCTTCGCCCCAAGAGCCTTTCAAATTATATAGGACAGAAAAAGATCAAGGAGAGTCTCAAGATCTATATCGAGGCAGCCAAGCAAAGAGGAGACAGTCTGGATCACCTCCTTTTTTACGGACCGCCCGGACTTGGTAAGACAACTCTTGCAGGTATAATTGCCAATGAGATGGGGGTTAATATCAAGATAACCAGCGGACCGGCTATTGAGAAACCGGGAGATATGGCGGCTATTCTCAATAACCTTCAGGAGGGAGATGTCCTTTTTGTAGATGAGATACATCGCCTGAACAGACAGGTTGAAGAGGTTCTGTATCCCGCAATGGAGGACTTTGCCATTGATATCATGATAGGCAAGGGACCAACTGCCAGATCTATCAGGCTTGATCTTCCAAGATTTACATTGATAGGTGCTACGACAAGAGCAGGTATGCTGTCTGCACCTCTTCGCGACAGGTTCGGAATGATCCACAGAATGGAGTACTATGATACTGATGAACTGTGTGAGATCATCCTTCAGTCAGCCAAGGTACTTGATGTGGAAGTGGATGAACAGGGCGCAGTTGAAATGGCCAAGAGAAGCCGTGGAACGCCCAGGCTTGCCAACAGGATCTTAAAGAGAGTAAGGGATTTTGCCCAGGTTAAATATGACGGCAGAATAACAGAAGATGTTGCTGTTACGGCACTTGACCTTATGGATGTCGACAAGATGGGACTTGATCACACTGACAGGAACCTTCTGATGACAATGATAGGTAAGTTCGGTGGAGGACCGGTTGGACTTGATACTTTGGCGGCAGCCATCGGAGAGGACTCGGGTACCATTGAGGATGTCTATGAACCCTATCTTATCAAGAACGGTTTCATAAACAGAACCCCCAGGGGCCGCGTGGTTACTATGGATGCCTATCGGCATTTAGGACTTGAAATGCCCGTTGAGGGAGATATATAATCAAATAAATAAACTATATTGGGGGAATATTATGGCTTCTAAAACAGATACCGAAGTAATCATCGGCGGCAAAGTATTTACTTTAAGCGGATATGAGAGCGAGGAATACCTTCAGAAGGTTGCATCCTATATCAATAACAAGATCGCAGAATACAACAAGATCGATGGTTTTAAGAGACAGCCCATTGATACTCAGAATGTTCTTCTTCAGCTCAATATTGCAGACGATTACTTTAAGGCCAAGAAGCAGATAGAGATCATGGAAGAGCAGCTCTCCGAGAAGGAGAAGGAACTCTATGATATCAAACATGAACTTATAGCAACCCAGATGAAGTTTGAGAACAGTGAAAAGAATGCCAAGAGCCTTCAGACCAAGCTCGATGAGTCCTCCAAGAAGATCATTCAGCTTGAGGCACAGGCCAAGGGCACTAAGAAATAATTATTAAGAGGCTGCATGTTCAGCCTCTTTTTTTGAAGCAATACGTGGTGATTTATGAAGAGAGTGGAATTATTATCTCCTGCCGGTAATTATGAGACCATGGTAGGGGCATTTAACGCAGGTGCGGATGCGGTATATCTTGGCGGAAGCAAGTTCGGAGCAAGGGCCTATGCAGACAATTTTGACAGGGACCAGGTTCTGGATGCCATTGGTTATGCCCATATCAATGGTAAAAAAATCTATATGACCGTTAACACCCTGGTTAAAGAGAGGGAGTTCGGTGAACTGTATGGTTTTATGCTCCCTTTCGCAGAGAAGAAGCTGGACGGTGTCATTGTTCAGGACTACGGTGTTATGAGGTTCATACGACAGGAATTTCCCGGTATTGAGCTTCATGCCAGCACGCAGCAGACAGTTACCGGTGTGTATGGAGCCAAACTCCTTAAGGAACTTGGCTGCTGCAGAGTCGTTCCGGCGAGGGAACTGAGTCTTGAGGAGATGAAACGGATCAGGACCGAAGCGGATATTGAAGTTGAGGCTTTTATCCACGGTGCTATGTGCTATTGCTATTCAGGAGTGTGCCTATTCAGCAGTATGGTAGGCGGAAGGAGTGGTAATCGCGGAAGATGTGCCCAGCCTTGCAGACTCCCTTACCGGTTATCAGGTGACAGATCCGGCAAGGAGCAGTATCCCTTAAGTCTTAAGGATATGTGTACCGTTGACATGATTCCTGAGCTTATAGAGGCAGGTATAGATTCCTTCAAGATTGAAGGAAGAATGAAAAAGCCTGAGTATTCTGCAGGAGTAACTTCCCTTTACAGGAAATATATAGATCTTTATTACAGGGAACCGGACAAAAAACATGATATTTCCAGGGAAGACATGGATATTCTTAAGTCTCTTTATCTCAGAACCGGAATAAGCCAGGGCTATTACTACAAGCATAACGGCAAAGATATGGTGACTATAGATTCTCCTGCCTATAACGGAACCTCTGACAAGGTTCTGGCAGAGGTCAAAGACAGATTTTTGGATCATGAGCTTAAGATTAAATGTGATATCGATTGTCAGCTTACTCTTGCAGAGGAAGCTGTTATCTCTATGTCCGCTTATGTTGGTGACCAAATCCTGCATGAGACTGTACGTGGCAAAAAAGTCGAAGCAGCGTCCAAGCGCCCCATGGATAAGGACAGTGTGCTCAAACAGCTCTCAAGACTTGGAAATACTCCTTTTGAAGCAGAGAATATCAATGTTAATATTGATGACGGCGGAAGCGGAACCGGGATTTTTGTACCTGTAAGTGAGCTTAATGAACTTAGAAGAGAGCTGTGTGAGAAAATGCAGGCCGCTATAGAAGGCATGGCAAGTTCAAGTGTAACATCCGCAGTAGAATCCGGCATTAAGACCGGGGATAGAATTGAGGATATCTACGCTGATACTGAAGTACAGCCGGGGATTCTCGATGTACTTGTTACAAATGCGAAGCAGCTTAAGACTATCGCCAAAATCTATGATAAAGCGGATTATAAGGTTCCCGGAAGAATATATGTTGATAGCAACATATTCTTTTCTTCAATGGATGAAACCGGCGATATTATTAGGAAGATAAAGGAGGCAGTGGCTGAAACTGAAGTAATCCTCGCACTTCCTTTTGTTACAAGGCATGAAGACCTGGATGCCACGCAGGATCTGGATCTTGTTGCCGATAGTTTTGTGAAATATGGCTTTGACGGAGTTTTGATAAGGAATCTCGAACAGCTGGGATTTTTCAAACAGAGAGGTTTTACCGGCAAAGTGATTCTTGACTATGGAATGTACAACTGGAATGCTGAGGCGGTTAAGCTCCTTCTTGAGTGTAACAGCGGTTTCCAAGGTGGTTTCAATGTTTCGGAGATTTCGATTCCTCTGGAACTTACCATTCATGAGACCAAAGAGCTGGTTAAGGAAATAAGGAAAAACACCAGGATTCCGGTTTCTTACTGCGTTTACGGCAAAGTACCCATGATGGTCAGTGCAGGTTGTGTCAGGAAGACCATGGATAATTGCTCCGGAGGGCTTCACAAACACCATTCCGAGACTATTGGTATCACCGACAGAATGGATAACGAGCTTGTGATCACCACCAACTGCCGCAATTGCTATAATGTTATCTGGAATGCGCATCCGACGGCGCTTCACAAGAAGTATGAGAATATTGTGGAATTGGGGATTTTTAATCGTCTGAGAATAGATTTTACAACGGAGGATGCTGAGACTGCAGAAGCTGTGTATGAAGCATTTGCAAAAGATATGCCCGCAAAGGCAGATATCTTTGATAAGATCAGCTATACCACAGGACACTATAAACGGGGAGTAGAGTAATTCTAAATGAAGTTATATGTAACTGAGATATCCAAATATGTTATTGCCTTATTCCTTTTTCTGTATACACTGGAAGCTTTTATAGCCTTCAGGTTCAGAACGGAGAAAAAGAGAAAAGGTATATATATCAGACAGATAATATTTATGTTTGCGTTGCAGCTGGCCTGTTTCGTTCAGATAATCGCAAGAACCGGCAAGGCCAGGTATCTCTTCTTTTTTGCCTTTCAGATAATAGTATTTGCTTCGGTGCTGATGCTGTTCTACGTGATATATCCGGAAGCTAACCGGCTTATTATCAACAATTCCTGTATGCTCTTGATGATAGGAATGATAATACTTACAAGACTGTCTTATGATAAGGCGGTGAAGCAGTTTTTTATCATAACCGCGTCCTTTATTATCGGCTTCTTTGTGCCTGAGGCTGTATTCAGATTTAATTTTGTAAAAAAATTCACTTATGTATTTGCGGCCATTGGTGTTGTTGCTATAGGTGTTGTGCTTCTTCTGGGAGCTGTTACCAACGGATCTAAGATAACGTATACGCTCGGAGGCATAACCTTCCAGCCATCGGAAGTGGTCAAGATCGTATTTCTGTTTTTTATGGCGGGAGCGCTGTATGAGAGCGATAACATATGGCTGCTTTTCATTAACTCAATAATCGCGGCTGCCCATGTAATTATCCTGGTGCTCTCCAAGGACCTTGGAAGTGCGCTTATCTTTTTTGTTATCTATCTGGCAATGATCTATATTGCTACGGAGAATATCGGATATCTTGCTATTGGACTTGGCTTTGGAGCTCTGGCAAGCGCTTTCGCTTACAAGCTCTTTTCACATATTCAGGTTCGTGTGCAGGCGTGGATCGATCCCTTTGCGGATATTGAAAAAACGGGATATCAGCTGTCGCAGTCGCTCTTTGGAATCAGCTGCGGTAGCTGGTTCGGACTTGGACTATATGGCGGCGCACCTCAGTCGATCCCTTTTGTGGAGCAGGATT
This sequence comes from Butyrivibrio sp. DSM 10294, assembly GCF_028539135.1. Classification (NCBI taxonomy): domain Bacteria; kingdom Bacillati; phylum Bacillota; class Clostridia; order Lachnospirales; family Lachnospiraceae; genus Butyrivibrio; species Butyrivibrio sp. DSM 10294. The sequence goes on from NZ_JANSWL010000077.1 coordinate 332,520, forward strand.
TTATTTTCTCAGCAATAGCGGAGGAGATGGGAATTATTTTTGCGGTTCTTATGGCGCTTATCTGCGTCAGTTCCTTTGTGGCTATAATGCAGGAAGGGTATTTTCTTAGAGACAAATATTACAGGCTGGTGGTGTGCGGCATCGGTGTAGCATACATTTTTCAGACCTTCCTGACTATTGGCGGCGGCTGTAAGTTTATTCCCCTTACGGGAGTTACGCTTCCGCTTGTCAGCTATGGTGGAACTTCGGTTTTTGTTACCATCATAATGATGATGATAGTGGAAGGAATCTGCATGATCAGAACCGATGAGCGCTATGTGGCCATTGAGAAAATGCAGAGAAGAAAAGCTGCCAGGAAAAGGACCGAAGACAAGGCTGATACATAAATTTCGGGAGAAGACAATCATTTTATGAATGAAGATATGATAAAAGAAGAAGCGGGTACAGCTAAAGAGAGTGCGGGCAAAAAAGCCGGTAAGAAAAAGACCAAAAAGATCAGGTCTTATCCTATTATCGTGCTTACTGCTTTTTATGGACTGCTATTTGGCACCATGCTTATTTACATCTGCAATTATTCCTACAGAAACAAGCAGGTTCTTCTTAACAACAATTACAATACAAGACAGCAGATCCTGGCTAATCAGAACACCAGGGGCAGTATTGTTTCCAGGGACGGAGATCTGCTGGCCTATTCGGAAGCGGGAGAGGACGGCAAGGACAAAAGAGTATATCCCTACAACGAAGAATTTGCCCATGTTGTGGGCTATGCCTCCAACGGTAAGTCCGGACTTGAAGCTCTGACCAACTATTATCTTATAAATACCAGCGCAGATCTCTCAGAGAAGGTGGAATACGATCTTGAGGGCAAAAAATATCCGGGTGACAATGTTATTACTTCACTGGACGTTAAGCTTCAGGAGGTTGCTTTTAATGCACTTGCCGCAAGGAAGGGAGCTATTGTGGTGTCTGACCCCAAGACAGGACAGATACTGGCCATGGTTTCCAAGCCTGATTTTGACCCAAACAAGATTCAGGAAGAGTGGGAGAGGCTTATTAACGACACTTCAGGTAATGCAATGCTGGTCAACAGGGCAACCCAGGGGCTATACCCCCCGGGATCTACCTTTAAGATTGTGACATCTCTTGCCTACTTAAGAGACCATCCTGACGAGATAGACAGCTACAGGTATTCCTGCAACGGAAGGTTTACTCATGAAGATGAGTCAATTTCCTGTTTTCACGGTGAGAGCCATGGAAGTGTAGATTTTTACACCTCTTTTGCCAAGTCCTGTAATTCCTCCTATGCAAATATGGGGCTTAATATCAGTAGGAGTACGTTTAACAAGACCCTTGATGATCTGATGTTCAACCAGGATATACCGGTCAGTTTGTCACATTCAACAAGCACGGCGATATATGACAAGGACACAACTTCGGCTTCCGTTATGCAGTTGTCTATAGGTCAGGGAACAACAGGAGTTTCGCCTATTCACATGAACCTTATTACAAGTGCTATAGCCAATGACGGTGTTCTGATGAAGCCCTATTTGGTGACGGAGATTAAGGCTGCCGACGGCAAGACTGTTAAGAGCTATTCGCCAGAGAAGTATAAGAAACTCATGACTGAGGAAGAGGCTGAAACTCTGACACAGATGATGATTCAGGTTGTGGAAAGCGGTACCGGAACCAAGTTAAAAGGACAGTCTTACACCGCGGCAGGTAAGACCGGCTCTGCAGAGTTTAATACTTCGACCTCCGATTCACACGCCTGGTTCACGGGCTTTGCTCCGGCAGAGGATCCCGAGATCTGTGTTACCATAATTGTGGAGAATGCGGGAAGCGGCGGAAGTTATGCAGTGCCTATTGCCAAGAGAATATTCGATGCATATTTCGGAGTGGACTAAATTTTTTGAAAATAAAAGTATGGTACAATAAACTATAAAACTGTTACGGAGAGGATAATGTCGAAGAAGGGCTTTTGTGAATTCTATAAAAAGCTGTATTGGGGAGCTTCAGTTAAAAAGCATACTGTAGTTAAGTGGAAGCTCTGGCACGGTAGCGGCCAGTTTGGTATTTTTTGTATTACAAGGGCCACTAACGGTATAGATCAGCTGGACATTATCAACTGCGCCTTTTTGAAACAGCCATATTTCAGGCAGCACCCCGTTTATATTTATGGTATTGCGGGAGGGTATGAAGAGGCTATGGATATAGTTCTTCGTATCTCGCAGGAGGCTTCGCTGGCCGGTAAGGACGGAAGACTCTTGGAATATCTGGATTCGGTGGGCTGATTAACTGATAGATTAAATTTGTTGGAGCTATTATGTTGGCGGGAGTTTTGGGAGTTTTAAAGGTCATAGGGATCGTGCTTTTGGTGATACTTGCGGTATTGCTTGTTCTTATCCTGCTGGTTTTATTTGTGCCGGTGAGATACAAGGCGGATCTTTACATACCTGAGACAGAATTTGATAAGGGCTTTGATGTGGGCAAAATTAATTTTTCCGCAAGGTTTACCTGGCTGCTTCATATTGTCAGCGGTGGAATTGATTTTCCTGAGGATAAGCAGTTTTTTGTAAAGGTATTCGGAATTAAGGTTTTTCCCAAAAAGGATAAGAAGAAGGAAGAAAAAGCCGATAATAATAGTGAAACCATGGAATCCGATAAGACCGATGAAAGTACCGATGACGGCGTGATCGAGATGAGCGATATGCAGGAACTTGAAAGCAGCAACGATGATACGGACGTCACCGGAGACGGGACTGATAATGATGCTGCGGTTAGCGCTGAAGATGCTGACAATACGCAGCAGGAAGAGACGGAATCTCAGGATAATGACGAGCCGGAACCTGCCGATTCGGATACAGGAACAGATTCGCAGCCGGATGAAAACTCGAATGAGTATTCAGATGAATTTTCGGATGAAGATGAAGGTAAGGACAGAGCTCTTATAGAGATTATTCAGGATATTTTTGACAAGATAGAAAATATTCTAAAAACGCCACAAAATGTGTTAGAAAAAATACAATATACAATATCTAGAGTTTGTGGTAAGATAAAAATGATTAAAACTACCCTGGAAAGCGATATTTTCAAGCGTGCTTATAAGTTGGTTAAGGGGAAATTAGTCAGACTTTTGAAGATGATCCTGCCGGATAAATATAAGGCGGAGATTTTACTTGGGCTGGGGGATCCTGCCACTACAGCCGAGCTTATGGGAGCCTATGGAGTATTATATCCCATAACGCTTGACAGAGTAGTCCTGGAACCGGATTTTGAGCGCAAGGTGGTTAAGGTAAGAGCCCATGTTAAGGGGCATATCACATTGTTCGTTGTTTTGTACTGCGTGCTTGTATGCTACTTTAACAAGGATGTCAAAAAAGTCATCAGGCGTTTTAAGAAGATATTTAACACCTGATTAACGAAAGTTTTTTGGAGGCTATAATGGGAGAAAATAATTTCAACGGCGTAGTAGAGTCATTACTTCATGGTATGAATTCCGTATTGGCATCTAAGACTGTTGTGGGAGAAGCAACACAGGTTGGAGATACTATAATACTTCCTCTTGTGGATGTATCCTTTGGTGTAGGCGCGGGATCAAGTGCTGCTGAGAAGAAGGATGGCGGAGTCGGCGGCTTTGGTGCCAAGATGTCACCAAGTGCTGTGCTGGTTATTAAGAACGGCTCTACCAAGCTGGTTAATATCAAGAATCAGGATGCGGTTACCAAGGTTCTGGATCTTATTCCTGATATTGCGGATCGTTTTACAGCTAAGAAAGAAAACCTTATGGATGATGATTCTGCGGTAGATATTGCTTTTCCCGAGGAAAATAAGGAAGAGGAATAACACTGCTGTATCCTGAAGGCGGGGGTTCCAAATGGAAGATATGAGAAAGATTGAAGAAGTAATTTTAAACGGAAGCATGGATGAACTGGCGGAGCTAAGGCTCTGGCTCTTTAAGGAGAGCTGTCGCCTTGAGAATATGGAGAGCTCATTGTCAGAGCGCTATGCAAGGCTTGAGGCTGATGAGATGGCTTTCAAGAACAGGATGGATGCAGCGGAGCGCAAGCTTGAGACTGCAACCAAGAAGCTCAACAACGACAAGGCATTGTTTGACCAGAGGCTTGCCATTTTGAATAATGGTTTTGAACAGCTGACTAGTGACAAGAAGAGGCTTGAGTCCGAGTACAGGAGACTTGAGAAAGAGAAGTCCTATCAGCGTGAGAACGAGTATGATGTTATGGACCTTCTGTTCAGAGGTGCCAATAATCCTCTCACTCTCAAGAAAAGATACAAGGATCTGATGAAGATGTTCCATCCCGACAATATCTGCGGTGATGCTGATATGGTAAGGCTTATCAATCAGGAATATGATGATCTTTGCAGGCAGTATGATATGGGAATGATCAACTGATACAGTTGCAAAAATATATCAGATATGATAATGTATACGAGTCATTGTTCGTGGGGTGGACAATGACTCATGTATATTTTTAGTCGCTTTTTTCTTAATTTGCTGCACCGCAGCAGTTTTTCGGCGTTTCTGCCGGCATTTTCAAATTGAAATTTATTTGAAAAAATATTGTTGACATGACCGAACATCTGTTTTATTATTTAAATATAACGAACAGGCGTTCTTAAAAGGAGAAAAGTATGGAAAGAGAAGAAAAACAAAAAGCATTGGAAGCAGCACTTGGACAGATTGAGAAGCAGTTCGGAAAGGGTGCTGTGATGAAACTTGGTGATTCATCAGACACCATGAATATTGAGACTATTCCCACAGGATCTCTTAGCCTTGATATCGCACTGGGACTTGGCGGTATCCCTAAGGGACGTATTGTTGAGATATATGGACCTGAGAGTAGTGGTAAGACCACAGTTACTCTTCATATGATCGCAGAGGTACAGAAGAGGGGCGGAATTGCTGGATTCATTGACGCAGAGCATGCTCTTGATCCAGTATATGCCAAGAACATCGGTGTAGATGTAGACAACCTCTATATTTCACAGCCTGACAGTGGCGAGCAGGCCCTCGAGATCACCGAGACTATGGTTCGCTCAGGCGCTATTGATATCGTAGTAGTTGACTCTGTTGCAGCTCTTGTTCCCAAGGCTGAGATTGACGGAGATATGGGTGATTCCCACGTAGGTCTTCAGGCAAGACTTATGTCTCAGGCTCTTCGTAAGCTCACAGCTGTTATCAGCAAGTCCAATTGTACAGTAATTTTCATCAACCAGCTCAGAGAGAAGGTTGGTGTTATGTTTGGTAATCCCGAGACCACAACCGGTGGACGTGCCCTTAAGTTCTATTCATCAGTTCGTATGGATGTACGTCGTATTGAGGCTATCAAGCAGAACGGAGAGAACATCGGTAACCGCACAAGGGTTAAGGTTGTTAAGAACAAGATTGCTCCTCCTTTCAAGGAGGCTGAGTTCGATATCATGTTTGGTAAGGGAATCTCTGCTACAGGAGATATTCTTGATCTTGCCGCTAATTGCGACATTGTTAATAAGAGCGGTGCATGGTATCAGTACAATGGAGAGAAGATCGGACAGGGACGTGAGAATGCGAAGCTCTATCTTGAGAACAATCCCGCTATTCTGGCAGATATTGATGCAAGGGTGAGAGAACATTATGGACTTCCGGTACAGGGAGCAGTTGCGGCTGCACCTGTGGAGGAAGAGACACCCAAGAAGAAATCCAAGTAAATAGTACTCGGCAACTCTAATGACCCTCGGGGAGTATTCTCCCGGGGGTTGTTGTATATAGGGCGTCGAGACATCTGCGTGGACGAAGGAGCTGGGGACTGTGGATGGACATCGGGGATTTTTAAGTGTGGTAGACCATGGCGGTATTCAAAAATCTGCCTCATGGTGTTAAACGCTTCGATGAGCCCTGAGCATGAATCACTCGTGCATAATGCACTCCTGATTCATAGGTCTCATTTCTGCAACACCACAATCGGCATATTTTTGAATACCGCCATGGCCTACCACACTTCAAAATCCCCGATGCCCTGCGCAGGTTGCCGATCTCCATCACCCATTGCAGATGTTGATCTGCTTTATGACAAACCTTAGGAGAAGCTAGTGCATCGAGGGCATATGGTAACCGAGTAGAGGCAATCAGAGAAAAGGGCGAGAATAGTTGAAAGTGAACAGACACTTTATCGAAACTTCATTATGGAGAAGAACAAACATGACAGTCACAGATTTAGTTGAACTTGATAAAAAGAGATGCAAAGTCTACCTTGATGGGGAGTTTGCGTTTGTGCTCTATAAGGGTGAGCTTAGAGATCACGGAATCAAGCAGAATGCTGAGGTGGATGATGAATCCTATCGGGCAATCACAGAGGAGCTTCTTCCGAAGAGAGCAACCAAGAGAGCTATGAATCTTTTGCAGAAGAAGGATTATACCGAGAAGAAGCTGAGAGATAAGCTGGCTGAAGGTATGTATTCGGATGAGTGTATCGATGCAGCAATAGAGTATGTTAAGTCCTACAGGTATCTGGATGACGAGCGTTTCGCCAGGGATTATATTGTTTATCATATGGAGATGAGAAGCAAGAATAGGATAGTGCATGATCTCATGGACAAGGGTATCAGCAAGGAACTTACTGAGAGGCTTATGCTGGAGATATATGAAGATGAAGCCGATGTAGATGTGGAACAGGAGCAGATTAAGAAGCTCCTTGTTAAGAAACACTATGACAAGGATATGGAATTCAAGGACAAGCAGAAAATCATAGCATTTTTGCTAAGACGCGGATATTCAATGGACTCTGTAAGAAGAGCCCTGGATGAATGAATTATATGAAATTATAGGGAATTATAGGAAAATATAGCGGATTATAGTGGATTATAGTGTTTTATAGTCCACTTTTTTGATTATATTAAATTATAGCGTTTTATATTAAATTATATTGAATTATATTATTTTATAGAGAATTATATGATATTATATTGGCATGGTGTAAATTATATTTTTACAGGAGGGATATTATGCCTGAACGAAATCCTTATGCTATAAGTTTTGGACGAATTCCAACTCAGTATATACGTCGAAGCATGCTTATTGATGAGATTGTTGATACGCTTAACAGTGATATTGTTGAGGAACAGGCATTTAAGATAACCGGAATCAGAGGAACCGGCAAGACTGTTACTCTTACTACAATCGAGAAGGAACTACGGGATGACAAGGACTGGATTGTTGTTGATCTAAAACCCGGCGGAGACATTACCAATGATCTTGTTGCGAATCTTTATACCAATGTTCCTTTTGTGACCAGTTTTGTGGATGCACATCTTAATCTTTCTGCCTTCGGCATAGGCATAAGTGCTTCCAAGATCAGTCCGGCAGCCAGCCTTGATGTGGCTTTGGATAAACTTATGGAAGAGGTGGCTCGCAGGAAAAAGAAAGTTCTTATTGTAATTGATGAAGTCAGGAAAACACCGCATCTTGTGGAGTTTATTCAGGAATTCCAGATTCTGATAAGAAAAGAGTATCCAATCTATCTTGTTGTTGCCGGTCTCTATGAGGATATTGAGAGTATTGAAAATACTGACGGCCTTACCTTTTTCCTTCGTGCCACTAGATATGAGATGACGCCTCTTAATATTGGGATAATCAAGGAAGACTATAAGGAGACCTTGGGACTTTCAGATGAAGTAGCCTATGACCTGGCGGTTATGACCAAGGGATATGCTTTTGCATATCAGGCCTTTGGAAAGTTTATGTGGGAAGCGAAAGCAAAGAAAATAACAGGGGTTGTTGTAGCCCAGGTGGATGAAGCTTTGGCAGTGAAGGTATATGACAAAATATGGAGCGAACTAACTCAAAGAGATAAGTGGTTCCTTCGGTTTATTGTTACAAAGGATTCGATGTCAGCTACAGAGCTTCTGGAACTTACAAAGAAAAATCACAATGAATGGAGCGAACCAAGAAAACATCTGATGGATAAGGGCATCATTGACGGTTCAATCAGAGGAATGATAAGCCTGAAGCTTCCAAGATTAAAGGAATATGTTGAGAGTAAAGCATGAAAATACTTATCATAGGAGCCAGCGGATTTCTTGGCGGCACGGTTTATTACAAATGTAAGAAAAAAGGCTTTGAGGTATTGGGCACAATTACTTGGCACTAAGATAACAAGCCTAAAGTAAAAAGAAATACATTTTCAGCATAAGTAAAAAATGCCTGCCTTGGATGAATTTTCCAAAGGCAGGCTTTTTGGCTATAAACTATTCTGTTGAATAATCAGTATTTAAATGTGAAGTCGTAGGCTTCCTCAGGACCAACGATAGTGCCGTCTGTTTCTGATACATAGAAGGTTGCACCCAGGGCAAAGTAGCTGATGGTTCCCTTTATGGTATCATCATCGCTGGTGAAGTGAATGACTTCTTCTTCGCCTGGATACTCCCGTGTTTTATAAAAAATTAATGAATATACCCCAAGTGCTTTTGATAGAATGATATTAAGTAATATTATGCGCTAATTGTCGATAAAAATAATGGAGACGACTATGTACACTACCATATTGGATGAGAGTAATATCGAAGATTATTCAGCTTATCTTGGAGAAGATGCTGCAGAAAATCTGGAGCGCAATTATTTCCGGGGGTTGGTACTCCTTGAGGAAGACCGGGATGACCCTGTTGGGTGGATTATCTGGGAACTTAAGAATTTAGAAGCAAAAGAACATGTGGAGAGTTATATTCGTTGGTTTAACGTAGGAAGCAGCGATGAAGCCGGTGTTTTGCTTAAGCGATATGGTGATATGGTAGCAGCGGATGGAGTTGAGAAGTCAATTGCCATAATTCCTGCAACTAAAGAGAGTGGTTTTTTGAAGGATATCCTGACAGAGTGCGGCTTTGACATGATGCTGACTGAGGGGGATGACGTTTCTGTTGCCTTGTCAGAACTTTTGGCTATGCCGATATTTCAAAAAAAGTTTGAGGCTCCCGCCGGGTTGCATCTGCTTGAGGATATGACTCTTCGCAATTACAGAAGTATAATCGCTAAACTGGAGCTTCTTGGACAACGGGGAGCATGTGATGATCTTGGTTTCCTGCCCATGAACTATTTTGATAAATCTATATCCTGTTACTACGAGGAGGATGATGACATAAAAGGCATAGTATTGTTCCATGCGATGCCGTCAGGAAGCATTGCGCTAAAGGTTATGCGAGCAATAAGCGTGCCTCAGAAGGAAGCTCCGAAAATACTTATGAGAATGCTGATTTATTCCATTCAGCACGCCGGTGCCTACTACAGCGAACAAACTCAGGTTGTGGTTGACAGACATAATGACGCAGCTTTCCTGCTGGCCGAGAAAATCTTTCCTCGTGGATTCGGCCGTCCTGTGTATAGCGGTAGCCGAAAAGAGAAATGATCTACGTGGAATGAAAATATGAGAGAAATGCGAATTGAAGCAAGTCGCAAATATATGCAGACGGTACAGGATTTTGTGAAAGAAGAGCTTGAAAAAAATCCGGATTGCACCCGAAGCGATAATCTGAAAATACACATGGTGGTAGATGAGATCTTTGGTAACATCTGTGATTACGCATACACAGACGCCCCCGGAGAGATCACAGTTTGGGTGGATACAGATTCATCCGCAGAGATGGTTAAGCTTGTATTTTCTGATGAGGGAACACCCTTTAATCCACTGCTTTTAGATGACCCGGACATTACCCTTCCTGCAAGCGAGCGAAGTATAGGCGGTCTTGGGCTATTCATGGTAAAGAATGCGATGGACGACATCAGCTACGAAAGCAAAGAAGGCAAAAATATACTGACAATTATAAAGAGAATAGGAGAAAAGGATGCTTAATATCAAAAAAGACATAGTAGGGAATACAATAACTGTGGCATTGGAGGGAATTTTGGACTCCCAGACTTCTCCGGATCTTGATGCTGCGCTTATGAACGATCTGGCCGCAGCGGGGGAAGTGATCTTTGATTTTTCTTCACTTGAGTACCTGACAAGTGCAGGACTCAGGGTTATTCTGAAAGTTCAGCAGGCTATGGAAAAAGCACAGGGCCGGATGGTCATCAAAAATGTACCTAAAGATGTTATGGATGTATTTAATGCTACCGGTTTTGCCGCACTTCTCAACATTGAATAAGGATGGAGTATGAATATTTTCAGATTAACGAAAGATGATGTGAAACTTTTCGACAAGCTGGATCCCTATGGGTGGCTATCTATTTTGGACTGCCCCAATGGGTTTGCATGTGGGTGCATTGAAGAAGAGGAGGATTCGATTGCCCTGAAGGCGGGCCTTATAGTCGCATCAGCCGTTGAAAAGGAAATTACAATTCACTGGCTGGCTGTTGAAGGTTCCGGACAGGGTATCGGAATTGGAAGTGCTCTGCTCAGAAAAATGTTTGAGGTGGCAGAGATAATGGAAATACCACAGCTTTCAGCGCTGATATCGCCCGAATATGACAAAGAAGTATTCTCAGGCGGTGCAGAAAGCTTTTTTGCCGAGCGGTTTTTTACACACAAAAGAGATCTGACCGGAATTTGGCAGGGGCCGCTATTCGTACTTATGCAGAATAAATGCTTTAAGACTGATGTGGGGAAATTACCTGAAACCAAGGCACTTTCGGAATTTCCTGCTGATGCAAGAGCTGAGGTCATCCGGCAGCTTTCTGATATCGAAGGGCATATAAGCTTTTTTGATCTGACCGGTGAACCGGATGGGTATGATCCTGAGCTTAGTTTTGTGATCATGGATGGAGATGAAGCCTGGGGCGGACTTATTGTACGCAGCCTTTCCGATCGTGTCATGCCGATATATTTTTACGCCGACTCTTTACCGGAAGCCCGTTCCCTGGCTTTAAGCTCTGTAAAAAAAGCTGAGGCAATATATGGAAAGAGTATTCAGACAGATATTATCCTGACAGGGCGCTTCCCGAGTGGAGTTACAAGTTTTAATACAAGCAAAAAGAAAAATGAAGCATGGGAAAACACCATGGAATATGCTGCCAAACTCTTGCCGGAAGCAGCTAAAGGCGGATATATACTGAGCGCACACATGGATGAATATTTAGAATATATGCAGGATAGCTACAAGAACATCTAAAAGGAGGATGACTATGCCAAACGATGAATTACAGGTTAGGCGGGAACTTTCTCAAAAAGAACAGTTTAAGATAGATGTTATCACTCAGGAAAGCGAGTCCTTCAGGGCCGTAAATTTAGATCTCAAGCAGAACGCAGACTATAAACAAAAAAGCGGCTATAACGTAGAACAGACCTCCGAAAGTGTTCGCTTTATAGATGAGATGCTCACTAATGAGCAGAATGGAATAATTGAAATGAGTCCTGAACAAAGGGCTCTTATAATCATGCAAAGAAGCCGCTATAAATCATTTATGCAGCTAAATGACGGCAAGTTTTCCGGAGACTCCAAGGAGATGCAGGCGGTCAAGAAACATCTTGGTATTTTGGAGGATTATCTTCAGACCAGGATAGCTTTTAATGAACAGTCTTTTCATGCTATTGAGCATCAGTACGATAATGTCATAAAGGTTTGTACCTATTATGTGAACAATAAGAATCCCTGGTTTAGAGCCGGTATCGAGAGAAAACAAAGGGTTCAGGAGACTCTTATGCGTATGCAGGAGGAAAAGTCAGTTTTCCTGGCAGCAAGAGATGCTTACAAAAATAATCCTTTGGAAGCAGCAAAGTATACCAATGTAAGAAAGATGATGGAGGCTCATCTTGCCAATAGTTTTAAAGAAGCTAAAAAGAGTAAACCGGTTGAAAAAGAAGATAATGGGATAAGCGAAGTAGATAAGGAATGGCTAGAAGACCTTAAGGAGCAGCGGAATTTCAATGCATTTTTCGAGAATCTTAAGAGTCAAAATCCGTATATTACAGAAGAAGATGCCGAGTATCATCTTATGCTGGATGTATTAAAAAAGCACCAGTCCTATGATAAGGAAAAACATAAAGAAAAGCTTCCTCCTATGCTTGACGGACTGGGAGAGGCAAATGAAATCGTTAAAGAAGCGGAAGAAAAAGGTGTTGCGAGTGATGGTGACGTTAGTAGAAAGGTGACTAACGGTCTCCGTGTAGTAAGACGCGATAAAACAGGAAAACCCAGAACAGAAGAAGACCGGATAAGAGATGAGCAGAACAAGGAGTATCTTGCGCTTTTCAAGGATTATTATGATGCAAAAGCCGTTAAGAAGCAGGCCGGAAATGAGCCTTCAGAGGATGTACTTACTTCTTTCGAAACTAAAAAGAAAAAACTATGGGATTGCTGCATAAAGCGAATTGAATATACATTAGCAAGAGTGAATATGCCCACACCACAAGAGCTTAAGAAAAATCCTAATTTTATCGATGACATTCGCCGCAAGGATTTCGATCTCTATTATGCGATTCACGCACTGGCCGGATGGTGGTCGGAACTTGGCAATGAAGGCATGGAAGATTACCAAAACGCATATATAAAGGAACATCCTGAATTTCATATTTTTACGGATATGCTGACGAATCTTAAAATGATCGAGACCAGTGTAATAAGACCGAAGCATCATATGAACGCTTCCATGGAGCTTAATACAAAGGATGATTATACGAAATACATGAATGTCATGAATAATCCAAATGCCACGCAAGATGAAAAGAATAGTGCACAGTTGGATTATGATGACAGTATGAGGCAATTACAGGAAGATGTTGACGAGCTTATTGAACAGTATGAGGAAAATTACATAAAGCTTAAGCAATATGAAGCTATTAAAGACTTATCATGGGAAGAAAAGAAAGCGTACATCTTCTTTGACGAGATTAAAGGCACCAAGACACCTGAGCAAATCATAGAGGAACAGCAGGCAGAAGGAAAAAATATATCCCTTCAGGCTGCAAAGGTGCATCTCCTTATTAAAAATGCGCTAAAGACCGAACATCTTCCTGAATACAATGCACTTAAGGAAAAGTTTCATAAACAGAATAATAATGGAGCCATGTCACGTGAGGTTGGTTCCTTGTTATATCTTGTCCTGAAAAAGGATAATGATGAGCCTCTGAATGAGGAAGAAAAGAAGAAACAGGAGTGGAATAAAAAGTGGCTTGAATGCTATGCGGACGAAAACAAGAGGCAGGATAAGGTTGAACTGATGAAGGAAGCTATTCCAAGAATCCTTAACACTGAGATACCTTCACCTGAGCAGATAAAAGCCCATGGCCTTGGCTACTATTTTGAAAAAGATCCTGTTAAATTCATAGAACTTGCAAATCGCGTAACCGGACTCTCCAATTTAAAGGGCGTAGAACCTGATTTATTCAAAGAGGTTGTACCGACAGGATCCCTTATTGATGAGAGATGGAACGTCCTCACCAATTTTTCCGTTTATGTTCTGGAGTATGTCACACAGTTTTATCTATTGAATAAGGATAATAACTACGATTTTTACTCGAAGGAAAAGGTTGACGAAAAAAATAGTCCAGGAAAAAAGGCTGTAGAAAAACAAGTACGCGCTAGCTGCTTCAGTTTTTTTGAAGAGTCTTATAATGGTTTAAAAAAGCGCGAGGCAAATGAAAAGCTGACAAAAGAGCAGATTCGAAATCTTTTCAAAAAGAGCGACCGCGTTCCCACGGATCTTTCAAAGATCAGGAAGTCTGCTGATAACAAGGAATTCCTCCGGGAACACAGTGTGGAGGATGCAAAGAAAGAAGCGGATCTCATTGACAAGATATTACGAGGAGAAAATACAGAATCCGAGGCAAAAAACAGACTCTATGACGAAAACGGAGCTACAGTTGAACAGTATCTGGATGAGACAAAGGAAGCTATAAATAAGCTTGGCGTTAAGACGGTAACGGGATTAAAACATAAGCAGATACTGGATATGGCGCACGTGCTCCTTAACAGCAATGAAAAAGAAGATTCAGCAGAGATGGACAGCGTAAAGCAGGATCTCACCGCCATTGCAGATGTTATGGAAAAAAATAAGAACCTTGAGGCTGAAAGCAAAGTCATAGAAGAATTTGATGTTGCCATTCATCTTGCAATCACATCCTGTAAGCATTACCTGAACAGTAAAAATCCTCATACGGAAATAGGACAGAAGAGATATCAGATTGTCTATGAAATCTGGAGCTCTCTGATATGTGAGCAGAGACTTATAATGTACGCGTACAATTCTGCTACAGAGAGTAAACTGGCGGGGAATCCCGTTACTCTTGGCCAGCTCTTTGGCATGACTGAGACAAACCGCAAAAAGAAGGCCATGAGCCCCGAAAAGAGTGATGAGGTTCAGACTGAGGATGTACTTGAAAAACTCTATAACTTTGGCAAGCAAAAGAATGCGCCCGGTCCAGGCAAGCTTTCCAAAGAAGCCGAGTATGGCAAAAAGATTCTTGGCCCCGGACATATTTTTATAGATGATGTAAAGAATTCCGGATTAAGTGATAAGGCCAAAAAGGCCCGGGCACAAAAGATTCTTGAGTTTAGAACACGTATCAAAGAATTCCCCAAGGGACAGGTATGCTCTGCAGATTTGGATATCCTTGGTACAAAGGTCCGCGTTCTGCAAAAGAGCGACAACACACTTTATGTAATTGACAATCACAAGGAAATTCCTGTAGGAAACAAGACCTTTGACTCAATCAACAACCAGATTGAGCAGGAAATATTTAATAATCCGGAGATATATGGAGATAAGGCTGTATCAGACCTTATAGCTCATTACCGCTCAAATGATATGACCAGTGGTGAGCATTTAAGGGTCCGTCAGGCCATGATAGAGTTCATCTGCGGCAAGACCGGAATGGTTCCAAATGAATTCTCCAATGTTGTGAAAAGTGCACTGGCAGATTTTACCTTGCATCTTATTAAGGGTGAGATAACTCCGGAAGAAGTTACGCGGCGCGTTCGAGACGAAATAAACAAGGGAGAGTTCGTCAACGGCGTTGAGCTTGCTGAAATGGTGGAACTTACTCGTAACAGAAGTAAAGATCAGCTTGATCAGATGGTTGTTTTGCAATCTGAACAGGTTCAGGTTGAAAGACCTATGGAAGAGGGATGGACCGCTGAGGAGAAGAAGGTAAAGGACTTCGTGGCAGACTTTATTTTCTCTCAGGAGACCTGGGAAATGGATGCCAGTATCTCAAGACCTGAGGGCTTTGTGGCAGATATGATACGTAAGCACGCCCCTGCAGTGCTGGCTCTTGTTAATGCCAAAAAAAAGGGGCAGAATACAGTAGGTCTGGTGGAAGGCATCATGGAAAAGATGTCTCTATCAGAACTGGATGGCGAACTAAACGGCGAAAGGGTAAAACTTGCAGCTGTAGTTAAGGATGCCATTAATTCCCTGACAGATCTTGTGGAAGCACAGCTTTCGCGCTTTAATGAGGGCGGAGACCTTGCTGGAGAAGCTAATTTAACCACTGATGAAGCAAGGCTTTCATACATCTTCGACAATATGAATGCTGATATGAGGCAGCAATTGGCAGGTCTCAAGGAATCCATGGATGCAGTAGCTGATAAGGCAGGTGCTATACTTCAGCAAAATGTAAATAAGATGACTAATGTCATCTTCCCGGAGCAGCAGGAAGGACAGGAAAAGGATCTTTCGCAGCAAAGCCTTAAGGAAATTCTTTCAGGTGCCACAAAGTCAGAAAAAGGACAGGGTAAGCTTATCCGTAATGTCTTGAAGAATTATTTTGGCAAAGTGTCCAATCTGGATAAGCGTGCAATGCTGGCATCTGTTATTCGAAACGCTAAAAAAGTAAGTGTCGATGATCTGACCGATACAGTTATAATTGCAAAGCTAAAGGCAGAGAAACCGGCAGAGTATGCCGGGATGTTCGGGAATCCGGATAAACTCAATGCAAAAGAGCGTGAAGCTATCGAAGAATACAGAAATGCAAAGAAAGAACTGCGCATGCAGTCCAACTTCCTTGCAGGGCTTCTTCGCGGAGCCGGACCTCTTATGCATAAGCTGATGCAGGGAATTCCGGCACAGTCACTGCCACCGGAAATTGCAGAAGCATTAAAGGATATGAAAACAAATCTTCCGCCTATACCGGACGAAATTGTCCGCACAAGGTTTGCTGCTATGGTTGAAAGTAGCGGCGGCACCGTTACCAAGATAGAAAAGATAAAATCTCTTGGAGCAGCTTCTGTGGGACAGGCATTCCTGTGTAAAGTATATGGTCCCGGAATGAAGCCCGAAGGAGAAGAAGTAGTAATCAAGCTCCTTCGTCCGGAAGCATCCAACCGCATGAAACGTGAAGAAGCCATAATGCTGGAGTGCGCAGCAATGACGGATGAAGCCATGAAAGCTACCTATGAAGGACAGCTTAATAACTACCGCAAGGAGCTGGATCTTTCTGTGGAGGCGGAAAACTGCCGAAAAGGTCAGAAGGCCTATAAGGAAGAAATGGAAAAGCTTCCTGAAGAACAAAGACTCAAAGACGTTAAGACCATGTCAGTCTTTGAAGAAATCCCGGCCACCAGTAATGCTCTTGTTATCAAAAAGGTGGAAGGTGATACTCTTGATTCCTATATCAATGACCTTAAAAAGTTCTCGGAAGATGCCGGAGAAAAAGCACATGTAGGAAGGCCTGATTTGCCAATCCGCCTTAATAGTGAAACAGAGAAGACAGTCGTTTCTATCAAAAAGGAACTTCTTGATAAGATTGACAACGCAGTTAAAAGACGTGACCATCTTCTTGGCCTTGTAAATGTCTGGATAACTCAGGCTGTGTGCAAGACCGGCTTTTATCATGGAGATCTTCACGCAGGAAATGTAATGATAAACGATGAAGATGCAACCTTTATTGACTACGGCAATGCAGTTCAACTATCCGAGAGACAGCAGGCCAACATTGCCAAGATGACTCTTGCGGCTTCATTGTCTGTTGTCAAGAAATATAAGGAAGTAACAGAAGAAATAACCAAGAACGGTAAAACGAAGACGGTCACAAGAACTGTATATGACACCGAGAAGATGAACAAGATTAATGATGAATCTGTTGATCTGTTCTTTGAATCCTTTAATGACATGCTGGCAGAGAGCAATGATGAAGCAGAAAATGCTGCTTATACCAATGAAAAGAAGGCTCAGGTTCGGGATATCTTTAAGACTGTACTGCAAAAGGGTAATGAGAATGACACAGGAGCCCGTATTGCTGCAGCAATCCTGAAGGTTCAGGAAATCGGAGTGAAGGTTCCGCCGGCAATGCAGAATTTCTCTCAGGGACAGATACGTCTCCAGAATTCTATTAACGAGCTTAATGAAGCAATTGATGACATGCACGAATTGGCTACTAAGCTCGATAATGCTTTCGCAAATAACACCGTTAAGGATCCTGTTTATGTTGTTCAGAGTAAGATTTCTGAAGAGCACAGACAAGAAGACGATAACGAGGCAGATGCCGCGTTCGAACATGCGCTGAAAGAAATCCAACCCCTGGATGAGGACGAATTTGTTAAGGCGGTTCTTGATGATCAGTATAAGCAGGGTGATCAGGAACTTGGCATTCGTACAATTGACAAGAGACTTGAATTCGACCAGTTCTACTTTAAAGGCGTATTGGACCTCAAGCAGCGCTATAACGAACAGGATGAGGATGTGAGGACAAACTATGAAAATATTAGAGACACTGCCAGAAGCCTTGTAACCGATTATCTTAACAAATACCGATCAAAGAGAGGAACCAAGGAGCAGCTTGACGCTGCAAATAAGCTGTCAAGCGACCTGCTTATCGAATTGGCATATTCTGGTCTATTTGATGCATTTGGAGGTATGTCATTCATGCTAAATGGTCTTCAGACCGCCATGAGAACGATGGATGAAGATTATTTAAATGATTTCCTCAATGCTGTAGATAAGCTGTTCCCGCTTGCACTAACTCTGCAGGAGAAGCTAAATGCCATCAGAAATGAACAGGATGGAATAGGAGGCAGGAAAGCCTCCAAGGAAAAACTTACAAGCATGGCAAAGGAGCTCTACAAAGATTTTGCCAAAATTTGGGATTTCGGCGTAAAACGAAACAAGATTCGAGCAGCCATAGAATTTGATCTAAATCACCCTTCGAATACTCTTACAGAGGCTAATCTAAAGGAAATTATGGCTATTACAGAAAAGAACGTAGGTCAGAGAGTTCGTGAAAAACTGGATAATTTCTTTGCCATAAAGAAAAAGGACATAACGATAGATGAAGGTGGTAAGCCCAAATCCTTTGATCTTTCTCCTGAGAATGCAGAAGAATTCATACGCGCTAAAAATGAACTTCTTGATGTTGTCATGGAGGGTGTGGCCATCAGACTTAAGAACTTCAAAAATGAAATGCATAACAGGAAGCCTAATTTCAAATTCGTTAATTATGATACTGTCATGACGGATGTAGTTTCCAATAATCAGAAGGCGCTTACAAAGAAAGTTGGCTTTGCAAACGCACTGTGGGCAGCAAAAGTGGTAGGATTCATGTAAAAATATTTTTTGCCATTTTTTTATCTGATTCGTATAAATAGTCAGAAGGAGGTACATATTATGGACGGAAAAAATAAACAAATGGATGATAATGCCCTTGAAAAGATTACTGGGGGAGTTGGGAACATAAATATCGAAGGCGGAGATGGAACTGATCTTCCTCAGTTTCCGGAGATGCCTTCTGCTATTCCGGGGTGGGAAAATCCTGCAAAGCCGAAAGATGTTCCTGGGAGTCTTAACGGAATAGGAAGGTAAACTAAAAGGAGAGCTGAAGTATTGCAAAAAGACAGGCGCTCACTTCAGGTTGTCGCCTTCAATACTATACTTTTAATTTCAACGGCACTAATACTGCTGATTGGGGCGGTAACACTTTTAAACAATTATATTGTCAAGATGAAGGAGTACAAGAGAGAGACAGCAAACATTATGGAATATGCGGTCTCTCTTCTTGGCACGTCTTACCTTGAAAAAGCCTATAATTCAACAAAAAAGCTCTACAATGATCTTCCGGAAGAAATCGCAAAGGATCAGTTTTCAGAAGAGTATATTGACTATTTTTTGGAACTGATAGATGAGGACTTCTGGAATGCCTATGACAGTCTTGTTCTTATAAGGGAAAAGGATAAACTAGCCAGCCTGGACTTTATTTTTCTTGATCAGGAAAGGAAACGGGCTGTTTATGTAATTGATGGCTCCGATATTGAAGAGGCGTATATACCGGGGCAGTGGCTTTCTGAAGAAGACAATGGCATAGATACACCGGAGCAGATGGATAAAGTGGCATCATCAAAGTATAAGATTTATGTGGGATACGGAGATGTAAGTGGATGGATAGCCACTAATTATCTAAAAGTATATGATGCAAATGGAGAATTTCTTGGCTACTGTACCTGCGATATAAATGTCACAGACTTCATCAAGGACCTGATTGTGGAAGCTATTGTCTACATCCTGATCTGTATGCTCCTGATCGCCATTGTGGCATATAGGGTAAGCTGTATCATGAGGAAAAAGATGATCATCCCCATTAATACTCTTGCCATGGCAGCTGAGGAATATACAAAAAGAGATAAAGCTGTCGAGGATGAGGACAAGCTGTTTTTTGAAGGGCTTAACATCCATACAAATGATGAGATAGAAACGCTATATCATTCACTTGCTGATATGGAGCTGGACATAAAAGAAACTATGGGGCGCATAAGAATGATGACTGCGGAGAAAGAGAAAGCCGCAGCTGAGATGGATCTGGCAGCCAGGATTCAGGTCAGCATGCTTCCCGGCAACTTTCCGCTGTTTCCTGACCATAGCGAATTTGATATCTATGCGTCTATGGACCCTGCCAAGGAAGTTGGCGGAGATTTCTATGATGCATTTCTTATTGATCCGACGCATCTTTGCCTTGTTATAGCAGATGTGTCCGGAAAGGGTGTTCCTGCAGCACTTTTCATGGTGATATCCAAAACCGTTATAAAGCATAGAGCCCGTATGGGCGGTAGCCCTTCGGAAATAATTGAAGATGTTAATAAAACACTGTGCGAGGGTAACAGCGAGATGATGTTTGTTACGGTCTGGCTGGCTATTCTTGATATTACTACCGGAGAAATGATATCGGTTAACGCAGGGCATGAGAACCCTGTTCTGATGCGAAAAAACGGCGAATGCGAACTGATAAAAACGGTGCACGGTATGGTTCTTGGCGCTGTGCCCGGTTTAAAGTATGAGAATGAGTATTGTAATCTGAGCGAAGGAGACAGATTTTTTGTATATACAGACGGACTTCCCGAAGCCACAAACAGTCAGGATGAAAGGCTGACAGAGCCCGTAATGTTTGAGATCATCCAAAAACACAGTGCTGACGATAACAGAATGTTACTGCAGAATATACGCAGTGACGTAGATTCTTTTGTAAAAGATGCTCCTCAATTTGATGATCTTACTATGCTGGTTATTGAATATAAAGGAAAAAGTGCAGGAGATAATTAATGCTGGAACATAGCCAATTAGACAATCTTCATAGGAGTTTAAATGCATCAGCAATCAGCCGTCAGCAGAATATTTCAGAACACAATCCGGTGCCTGAGCGCAAGGAGCAGGCGGTGCACAATGATCAGGTCGATCTGAATAAGATTGAAACTGAGATAAAAAAGGTCGTGTCTGACCATAAGCGAATGGCAAACTTTCAGAAGGTGATTGCCTGCGCTTTGCTTTATCAGCAGGCAACAAGCGAGGAAGAAAGAACAGAAAGCCTGCTTGCTATCCGTCAGAGCGCCGCAGATTATCTGCTTCGGAGAAAAACATCTTCCAGCCCTGAAAGAAAGGCTTTGTGTGAGAGACTTATCAGCTATATCGATGAGTATGCAAGTCAGATCAATATTTCAGTATCCCGCGATTTATCTTATATGACAGGAAATCGACATCTGACCACTGATGAGATCAATAATGAGCTCTCTCTGGCCCACGACCTTGTTAGCGATAAACCTCTGGGAGAAATAACGAAAGAGCGCAGAGAACGCTTTAAGCAGAAACTTGCTGATGTTAAGCTTACCCGGGGATATCTTAAGGACATAGAGAAATATAAGAACAAAAAGAAAGAGTTCCTTAAACAAAAGAGTGAAGCAGAGGGCCTTGTCGACGGAGTGAACGAACGCTACGATAACTGCCTGACGGATGCGATCCTTTGGTATGCAAGAGCTAATAACCTCAAGGATGAGGCTATGGCTACGATGCTCTGCCGAATGAAGGCCGATGACAACAATGACGCTGAGGGTCAAACCGGGTTGCAGCTAAAGGTAAGACAGATAGAGACCATCCTTTTTGACATCATGTCCTGGGATATGTCGGATTTTACCTTTGCAAGGACAGATGATTTTCTCCACAGAAAGGAAAAAGGAGAGACCGAGAAAGAACATTTTCTAAAGCTATACAGCAAATTACAGGTGGCTAAACACGCAGATCTTCTTCTGGGAGAAGTGCTTCGTCTGGAAAAACGATTCGATACACCCCTGGATTTTTCAAAGAAGACTTTGGAGGAGATGAAGGTCAGAATAAAAATCTATAAGGAAATAGAAAAGGACTATTCTGAGCGACTGGCAATCATGTCCTCTCCTTATTATGCTCTTTTGGAAAAAGAAGATATAGATGGGGCCATGACCGAAATAAGTAATAACAAACTCCTTGCGCTGAAAGAGGAAAAGGAAATTCCGCTCTCCCATGTTAAACGAAAAGTCCCTGCTGAATTCTCTAAATACATCGATACACTTTTTCTTAAGAAGGAGCGTATGGATGAAACAAAGATCAGTGACTATTTTACGAGACATTCAGATCTTGAGGGTGCTATCGAATATCATCTCAAAAAGAAGGATATATATACAAAGGAGAGAAAGAGCAGACTTACCCGGGAAGGTAATGAAGTACGAAAAGCTCTCGCTCAGGATGTCTTAGAGTTAAAGCAGTATAAAGAAGGCGGAGAGGCTGTTCAAAAGAATAAGGCTGAAAATATAAAGCCTCAGGTTGAAAGACAGAATATCGATAATTCCATGCGCGCAGTTCAGGGACGTTCTTTTGTTCCTGTAGAAAGACCAAACAGCAGAATAGGCCTTTGGGGGAAACTCAAGAACTATGGTATGGCCGGCGCAAGATGGATGATCGGTGCAACTGTCGGCCTTGTCGGGTCTATTGTCGGCAAGGCAATTGCGGCACCCAAACAGCTCAAGGAAAAGGAGAGAGCAGCCGGCGCCCAGAAGAAGCGGATACATGGTTTTGTTCCCGGAACCAAAGATGAGAGGTTTGCGGATGAGCACATTACAGACAGTGACGATGAAGAAAATCTTCTTTTTGATTTTAGAAGATTCCCTCTTATCTGGGAAAAAATGACTGCGGGAAATCCGGAGAGCCCACCGGAGGTGACCATAATGACAGCGCAGTCTATGAGAGGCAAAAGAGGTGCTAATATCTGGGCAGGCATGGGCCATGCCATGATAGGTCTGTCCTATAGCCGGTATAACAAAGCTACAAAGCGGAAGGAGAGATATTGCCTCAAAATGGGCTTTTACCCGGGCGGAGGACTTTCGAAAGTTAACCATCTGATGATGGCATCCGGTGCTCTTATGCAGGGGCAGATTCGGAATGATTACAATCATGATTTTGATATTGCCAGAAAGTATAAGGTAAAGACCGGCGATATAAACAGGATCCTTAAGGCAACGGAGACCTATGCAGACGGAGGCTACGGTTATTATAAGAGAAACTGCGCCACTTATGTGACGGATATGGCAAAGCTTGCAAACCTTCCTATTGCCGGCGATATAGAAAAAGAGATAATTGACTTTACAGGTGTTGTCTCCAATGGGCTCAATATAGCTGTGGGAGCTAACGGCTTTGGAAAAAATATTGCCGCAAATGATATAGCTGATAAATTCCAAAAGACTGATATTTCCTATGAGAATTTCGGTCAGAAGATGACTACCAAGGAAGATCTCGACCGCTATTATGATACTGTTGATGGCGCGGATCTGGTACGTAAGGGTTACTCGCCGGGAGCTATAGGAGAAGATCTTCGAGAAGCGGATAAGGGTGAACTGACGGCTAATTACTCAGAGCATTTCGAAATGGAGGATGTTCAGGAATTCCAAAATGTTTACAAGGATACAGGTGTTTTACTTGCTGAAGAGATAAGAAACAGAATAACAGAGCAGGAGGGCAGCTTAAAGAGTTACGATCAGTCAATATGTGAGATGCTTGCAAGCGGAAGCAGAATTGCAGATATAATAATGAAAAGCGGCAAAGGCGTTTCCGATGAGGCCAGAGCAAAACATAAAGAAATCAGTTCCAATATGAAGATGCTTAATGATTATTACGCCAAAAGGCTTAAGCAGGATCATCTCCTCAATGAATCATTTATGAAATACTTAAGTCTATGCGAGGTGGCGCTAAGTTTTCTGGATAATGCTTATACCAATAACATCGCTAATGATTATAAAGGTGAAGTAGGGACAGTTTTAGCAGATTATGAGGCGGATCATGAAATTGTTTATATATCCAAAGAGAATACCGAGTATACAGTAAGTATCAGTCCGCAGATATTTATGGGCTATCTTAAGATGGGCAAGACACCGACGCAGATTGTTACTGAGGGTGCTGAATATGTAAGGATAAATAATATACCTGAAGATGAGAGGACTTCCGAGGATAACAAAATGTTCAGTAAGCTTGAAAGGGAGCTTACTACTGCCACAGCCTTTGGAAAAGCCAGCATGTTTAACCTGTATAAAGAAGAATTTACAGACAAGGACCTGGACTTCGCATTTTCAGAACTTTGCAAGCTGGAAGAAAAGAAAGAAGAGGGAGAAAGGCTTATGGGAACATTTTTCTTAGAGAAGCGTCCCTCTTATGCATATCAGGCAGTGATTCTTGAGAAGGTTATCTCGGGGCTTAGCAGCTTGAATTATCCCAAAGAAAGCAGCGATGAACAGAAAATATCGCAGATCGATGCTTTCATTTCTTCAAAAATGAGTGAAAAGAGTGAATTAATGAAGAAAATCCTGGCTGCTTATGCCAAAGGAAATGAAGAAAAATCACCTCATATTATCGCAGATTCATTTGTGCAGGATAGCCTGATAGTGTATATAAAGTCTGCATTGAAGGAAGCAGGGTATCGGAAAAGGGATATCGATGGAATATGCCTTTTTATTACCAGGATGACTCAAACAATGCAATGGATTGAAAGTGCAGTCAGTTCAGAGAGGAATAGCTGATGAATACTGTGATTTACAGTCAGATCACCGAAAAAAATCTTGAAGAATATGAACCTCTTATTCTTCCTATGGTCGTGGAAGAACTTAAACAGCAAAGAAATTTTGAGGAAAACTATCTGGCTTTGGCAGCCGATGACAAAGATGGGGCTGTGGGAGCATTGGTGGCTGAACTCGAGGATAACGGAGACATCAGCCTGCTCAGCGTTTGGACCGATGAGGAACACAGAAGGGAAGGAATCGCTTCAGGGCTTCTGCAAAAGATGACCGAGGTAGCAAGAGCTCTTTATGACTGGGAGGATAGTCAATACGGAGATGATATTCTGTTAAAGGTTATGTACTGCCTGGAGGATGAGTATCGGGAAGTGTTTGAGGAGTGGCTTCGCAAAAATGACTTCACGGATTTCCTCGTAATGAGGGACAAATCCCAAAACAGGCCGGAAATATGCGGTGCAACCGCTGAGATACATTTTTTCAGATATTGAATATCGCTAAGTCAGGGAACAATATCTTTCTTGACACTGCAACATAGAAAAGGTAATATTAATATGTTGTAAAATTGTATATGGGTAGGCCATTTTGAGGCTTGATATACAAAATATTGTACAATGAAAATTGAATAAGGAGGTGCTCCTGTAATGATCGGTTATGTTATTGCAGTAGTAGTAACTCTTGTCATTTCTGCTCTTGCAACTTGGGTTTTAGCCACCAATTACCACAAAAAGGTAACAGAGGGCAAAATCGGAAGTGCTGAGGAAAGGGCAAGAAAGATTATTGACGAGGCCCTCAAAACTGCGGAAGATACGAAGCGTGAGAAACTTCTTGAAGCTAAAGAAGAAGCCATGAAAACACGTAACGACCTTGAGAAAGAAGTCAAGGATCGTCGTAACGAGGTTCAGCGTTCCGAACGTAGAGTTCAGCAGAAAGAGGAGAACGTCGAGAAGAGATCGGAAGCGATCGAGAGGAAAGAGCAGAGCTTGAATGCCCGTGAAGAGGCAATCAACAAGAAGAGTGAAGAGGTTGCGAAGCTTAACGAACAGAGAGTACAGGAACTGGAGAAAATCTCTGGCTTAACCTCCGAGCAGGCAAAAGAGTATCTTTTAAAGATCGTAGAAGATGATGTGAAGCATGAATCAGCTGTCATGATCAAGAACATGGAAGCTGAGGCTAAGGAAGAAGCAGATAAGAGAGCCAAGGAAATCGTTGTTAACGCAATTCAGCGTTGTGCAGCGGATCACGTTTCCGAGACAACAATATCTGTAGTTCAGCTGCCTAATGATGAGATGAAAGGTCGAATCATTGGCAGAGAGGGAAGAAACATCAGAACCCTTGAGACAATGACCGGTGTTGATCTTATTATCGATGACACACCGGAAGCTGTGGTTATATCCGGATTTGATCCTATCCGACGTGAAGTAGCACGTATAGCTCTTGAGAAGCTTATCGTGGACGGACGTATCCATCCCGCAAGAATTGAAGAGATGGTGGAGAAGGCACAGAAAGAAGTAGCTGCCAAGATCAAAGAGGAAGGTGAGAACGCTGCTATCGAGGCAGGTGTTCACGGACTCCATCCTGAAGTAGTTAAGATTCTCGGTAGAATGAAATTCAGAACCAGTTATGGACAGAACTGCCTTAAGCATTCTGTTGAGGTTGCTCAGCTGTGCGGACTTCTGGCATCAGAGCTTGGACTCGATGTTAGAGTTGCTAAGAGAGCAGGTCTCTTACATGATATTGGTAAGGCTGTAGATCATGAACTTGAAGGCTCACATATTCAGCTTGGTGTTGAGATATGTAAGAAGTACAAGGAATCACAGACAGTTATCAATGCGGTAGAAGCTCACCACGGTGATGTTGAACCCCAGTCTCTTATTGCTGTACTGGTACAGGCTGCTGATACAATTTCTTCAGCAAGACCCGGCGCAAGAAGAGAAACACTTGAAACCTACACATCCAGACTTAAAGAACTCGAGGATATCACTAATAGCTTTAAGGGTGTTGATCACTCATTTGCTATTCAGGCCGGCAGAGAAGTCAGAGTAATGGTTGTTCCTGAGCAGGTATCTGATGAAGACATGGTGCTCATGGCTCGTGATATTGCCAAGAAGATTGAGGACGAGATGGAATATCCCGGACAGATCAAGGTTAATATCATCAGAGAGAGCAGAGCAACAGATTATGCTAAGTAATCAGGCTGCATCGTATTAAATTGAAAATGTAGTGGAGAGGCTATCCGTAAGGATGGCCTCTTTTAAAGTTCAGGGGATTTTACCGGGAGGAGTGGAGTCAGAGGGTATATGCGTAGCAATAAAAAAATAATCATCGCATGCGGTATAACTATAGCAATTCTGGCATTAGTATTTTTGTCACAGATCGTGAAGAATCGCGGCGGTCTCAATGTGAAATGTGAAGTGGATTATCCCGTGTCTGAAAACATGGTTCATTATCGCCAGGATGATGACAGATGGAAGACAATACATCTGGGAGAATCCAAATACACAATGGAGTCATCAGGCTGTATAACTACCTGTATAGCTTCCGCAATTTCCGAGAGCAGTGGGGCATTATCTCCCGGAGGAGTGGCTACTCTTTTATCTGAAAACGGAGTGTTTGATGCTGCCGGAAATATGCAGTGGGGAGCTCTTGATAAGCTTCCCGGCTTTAATGCGGAAGTTTACAGTGACCTGGATTCAGAATATATAGACGAATGCCTTTCCCAGGGGAGGTATCCTATAGTGAAGATCCATAGGAAATCCCTTTTTAGTTATCATCATTTTGTGTTGATCATAGGCGCAGAAAACGGGGAATATATCTGTATGGATCCGCTTAAAGATACGTATACTACATTAAAAGACTATAGCAACAGAATTTATTCTGTAAGATGCGTCTGGTATGAACCATGATCTGAGTTATAAGTGATCATGACTTATATGAAGAGTGATATATTTTATCTGATTAAACTCTTGCATATTTTGGTTGCGTACAATACAATTAACATATTAAGACTAATGCACGGGGGTGTACTATGCACGAATCAGGTGAAGATTATATCGAGACCATATACCTTTTGAAGAAGAAAAAGGGTGTGGTACGATCAATTGATGTGGCCAATGAACTTGAGTTTTCAAGGCCCAGTGTATCAAGAGCTGTGGGCATTCTCAAGGAGAATGGCCTTATTACCATGGAAGCAGACGGTGAGCTCAATCTTACAGCTGAGGGACTTAAGGTTGCCAAGGCTGTTTACGCCAAGCACACCAATCTGACCAAGTTCCTTATGATGACAGCAGGGGTCAATGAGACAATAGCTGAGGCTGATGCCTGCAGGATTGAGCATATCATAAGCCCTGAGACCTTCAAGGGAATCAAGAAGTATATCAAGGAACACGAAGAGAAGTAAATACAAGTAAATGCTGCGCCACTGCTCTTGCGGTGGCGTGTTTATTAGTGAGGTTTTATGTTACCGGAAATATTTAAAGAGAGAATGAAAAGTTCTTTGTCACAGGAAGAATACCAGCAGTTTTTGGACAGTTTTGATGATGACGCAAGGTATCATGCCTTAAGGATCAATACATTTAAGGCTGATAAGTCTGTTCTCAACAAATTTCCTACTGCCAAAGAAGAGGTGCCCTGGGAAGAGAATGGATATTATTATGAGACCAGTGATACTCCGGGCAAGCACCCTTATCATGAAGCGGGATTATATTACATTCAGGAACCCAGCGCTATGGCACCGGTTCATTTCCTTGCTCCAAGGCCCGGAGAGAAGATTCTTGACCTGTGCGCTGCCCCCGGCGGCAAATCCACTCAGATAGCCGTTGCCATGAAGGGAGAGGGGATACTTGTAACTAATGAGATCAACAGAGATAGAGCTAAGATATTATCTCTTAACATAGAGCGTCTTGGTATAAATAATGCGCTTGTAACCAACGAGACGCCTAAGCATCTGTCAGAAGTTTTTGAAGGATACTTTGAAAAAATCCTTGTGGATGCTCCCTGTTCAGGAGAAGGAATGTTCAGGAAAAATGAAGAGGCCTTTTCCGAGTGGAGTCTCGAAAATGTCAAACTCTGTGCCGAGAGACAGGCAGAAATTCTGGATTGTGCCGAAAAAATGCTGCTTCCGGGCGGGACTCTTGTTTATTCCACCTGTACTTTTTCTGTAGAAGAAAATGAGAACACTATACTTCAGTTTATCAGAAAGCACCCAGATTTCCATGTGGTGACTGTACCGCTTGTGGGCGGAATGGAGGCAGGAAGGCCTGAATGGACTGATGCTGACGATATTGAAGCCAATGAGATAGGAAAGAGCGTAAGACTCTGGCCCCACAAGGTAAAAGGCGAGGGGCATTTCCTGTGCGTTCTAAAGAGGGACGGAGAGCTTACTTCTTCAGATTTAAGTAGATACGTTCCGGGAGGCAGGGTAAAAGAAGCGTCAAAGGCCGAGAAAAAAATATTTGAGGAGTTCGCAAAAGAGACTCTGGTGAACCCTGATGATCTTAAGGGAACAATATTTATGTTCGGAGATCAGATGTATCTGGCTCCTGAAAACATGCCTTCACCAAATGGACTTAAGGTAATGCGCCCGGGACTTCACCTGGGAACCTTGAAAAAAGATAGGTTCGAGCCCTCCCATGCGCTGGCACTTGCTCTTAGGAAAGATGAAGTACAGGCCTATGTGGATTTTGAGGCAGAAGCTCCTGAAATAGATGCATATTTGAATGGACAGACCCTGAGGGGCCTTGATAAAAAGGAAAAAGGCTGGCGTCTTATCCTGGTGGACGGCTATAGTATAGGCTGGGCCAAGGCTGCAGGCGGAATGTTAAAGAACCATTATCCCAAGGGACTAAGGATCAACCTATGATAAGAAAAACTTCCGGAAAACTGAGTTTGATCTTAGCGGTGGTAATTGCAGCAGGCACCTTGGGAGCCTGTGGTGAATCCGGGGGAACTCCTGTATCATCGCAAGGGTATTCAAGTTCTGCTTTTGAAAAGATAGAAGATGTTCAGACTGACAGTAGCAGGCTTGGAACTACAGAAGAGACCGAAAGCGATGACATAGAAACGCAGCTGATTCTTGGAGATGAGCGCTTTGAGCAGTATATTCCAATGCTTGAGGGAAAGAGAGTCGCTCTTTTTTCCAATCAGTCAGGAATCGTAGGAGATGAGTGTTCTTTCGACTACGATGCATTAGGTGAAGGAGCTGATCTCATTCACTTCGGCAAGGATGATAAGGGGAATGATGTGACCTATGGGGAACATGTCCTGGATGCTCTTATACGGCAGAATGTTGATGTGGCCTGCGTTTTATCCCCGGAGCACGGCTTTAGAGGTACCAGTGACGCCGGAGAAGGCGTGGATGATTCAATTGACCCGGCTACAGGAGTTCCGCTTCTTTCTCTGTATGAGGATAATCGCAGCAAGGCGGTTTCTGAAGATGCGTTAGAGACATTTGATGTACTTGTGGTTGATATCCAGGATGTGGGACTCAGATTCTATACATATTACATCACAATGTTTGATCTTATGGACGCCTGCTCAGAGCATGGCAAATCGGTGATAATTCTTGACAGGCCCA
The DNA here is from genome assembly GCF_028539135.1 of Butyrivibrio sp. DSM 10294. Classification (NCBI taxonomy): domain Bacteria; kingdom Bacillati; phylum Bacillota; class Clostridia; order Lachnospirales; family Lachnospiraceae; genus Butyrivibrio; species Butyrivibrio sp. DSM 10294. The sequence goes on from NZ_JANSWL010000077.1 coordinate 362,302, forward strand.
ATCCCAACGGCTTTTTGGTTGACGGACCGATCCTTCAGAATGAGCTTATTTCCAACGTGGGAAGACTTCCGATCCCGGTTGCTCATGGTATGACGCTGGGGGAGTTGGCACTTATGATTAATGGTGAAGGATGGCTACAGGCAGGGAAGGACTCCTGTGATCTTACGGTGATCACCTGTCTTGGCTATGATCATAACACAATGCATTATCTGATCAAGCCGCCATCTCCAAATCTTAAGGATATGAGAGCGGTGTACCTGTATCCTTCCACGTGCCTCTTTGAGAATACTGTTGTATCTGTGGGAAGAGGGACGGAGTACCCTTTTGAAACTTATGGAAGTCCATACCTTGCTGATATGAAAGAATACGATTATAATTTTATACCTGTGTCTATGGAAGGTGCCGTGAGCCCCATGTACCAGGATAAAACATGCTATGGCAGGGATCTGCGGACAATACCTCTTTCGGATATCCGGAATAACGGATTAAACTTAAGCTACCTGATAGATGCTTATAATGCGATAAATGAAAGCAGCTGTGAAGCAGTCTTTTGGGGCCCAAAATATAACGACGGGCATTACTGGATCGATTATCTTATGGGGACGGATAATGTCAGGCTCATGATAGAGGACGGCAAAAGTGCTGAAAAAATCAAGGCTTCCTGGAAGGAGGAACTTGATGACTTTAAAGAGAAGAGAAGGCAGTATCTGCTATACACCGATTTTGAATAAAAGAGGATTTTATGAAAAAGCTATTGGTTTATCTAAAAGATTACAGAAAGGAAGCTACGCTTGGACCTCTGTTCAAGCTTCTTGAGGCTTCCTTTGAACTGATGGTGCCGCTTGTTATAGCGGCTCTCATCGATAAGGGAATCACCGGTGGAGACAAGTCCTATATCATCAGGATGTGTCTTGTTCTGGTGCTTCTTTGTTTTGTTGGATTTGTAAGTGCCATTACAGCGCAGTATTTTGCGGCGAAAGCAGCTTCAGGCTTTGCTGCCAAGGTTAAGAGCGCACTGTTCGAGAATATCCAGAAGCTATCTTTTTCCGATATGGACAGAGTTGGAACTTCTGCAATGATCACAAGGATGACCAGTGACGTCAACCAGGTTCAGCAGGGAGTCAACCTTACTATCAGACTTCTTCTGAGATCTCCCTTTGTGGTATTCGGCGCAATGGCCATGGCATTTACAATTGATGTTCGTCAGGCTTTGATTTTTCTGGTAACGATCATACTTCTTTTTGCTGTTGTTGGATTTATCATGACCTGGAGTATCCCAAGATACGGTAAGATCCAGAGCGGCCTTGATGCGCTTCTTGGCCTCACAAGAGAGAATCACACCGGCGTCAGAGTTATCAGAGCCTTCGGAATGGAAGAGAAGGAGAAGGCTAATTTCAGGGACAAAAATAATGCTCTTTTAAATCTGCAGGAATTCGTCGGAAGGGTGACGGCTCTTATGAATCCCGTTACCTATGCGATACTTAATCTTGCGGTTGTTTATCTTATCTACAGAGGCGCTATCTATGTTAACTCAGGAGCTCTTACCCAGGGCCAGATCGTGGCACTCTATAATTACATGTCACAGATTCTTGTTGAGCTTATCAAGTTTGCCAATCTTGTACTTACCGTGACCAAGGCCATTGCCTCCGGTAACAGAGTTCAGGAGCTTCTTGAACTTAAGTCTTCAATGGTGGACGGAAGCGAGAGAAGCTTTGATACCACCGAGGATCACGTAGTATTTAATGATGTCAGTATGAGATATCAGGGAGACAGCGAGGATTCCCTTGAAAATATCACCCTTACAGTTAAGAGAGGCGAGAGGATAGGCGTTATCGGAGGAACCGGTAGCGGTAAGTCCACCTTTATCAATCTGATTCCCAGATTCTATGACGTTTCCAAGGGAAGCGTTGTTATTGATGGCAAAAATGTCAAGGAATACAGTCTTGAGGCCCTTAGGGAGCGTATTGGAATTGTTCCTCAGAAGGCCGTTCTTTTCCATGGCAGTATAAGAGACAATATCAGATGGGGAAAAAATGATGCCACCGACGAGGAAATCTATGAGGCACTTAGAATTGCTCAGGCAGAAGAAATTGTAAAGGGCAAGGACAAAGAGCTTGATTACATGGTGGCGCAGGGAGGAAAGAACTTCTCCGGCGGACAGAAGCAGCGCCTTACCATCGCAAGGGCTCTTGTAAGAAAGCCTGAGATCCTGATTCTGGATGACAGCGCATCGGCTCTTGATTATCTCACTGACAAGAATCTTCGTGAAGCTATTGCAAAAATGGATAATGCGCCTACAACTTTTATTGTTTCTCAGCGCACCTCCTCTGTACTTAACTGCGATAAGATAATAGTTCTTGATAACGGTAAGGCTGCGGGTATCGGAACTCATGAGGAGCTTCTTGCAAGCTGCGAGCTATATAAGGAAATCTACGATTCACAGTATAAGAAGGAGGGCGCGGTATGAAAAAGGGAACGCTTAAAAAAGTACTGAAATATGCCGGCAAATACCGCCTGCTTATATTGTTGTCCATGGTTCTTGCTATCGTGACAGCGCTCCTTTCTCTCTATGTGCCTATTTTGGCAGGTAACGCAATAGACTGTATTGTCGGTGCCGGAGCCGTTGACTTTGGTAAGATTACTACAATACTGATAAGAATGGTGATCGCCATCGCAATTATCGCTGTTTGTCAGTGGATAATGAACCAGACAAATAATAAGATAACTTTCCAGGTTGTAAGGGATGTTAGAAAAGAAGCTTTTGACAAGCTTCAGATCCTGCCCTTTGAATACATTGATTCCAAGCAGACAGGAGATATCGTAAGCAGGATAATCTCTGATGTTGACCTTTTTGCGGATGGCCTTCTTATGGGCTTTACACAGCTGTTTACAGGAATTGTGACTATTGTGGGAACCCTTGTATTCATGTTCTATCTGAATTACAGGATCGCTATTGTTGTAGTTGTTCTTACTCCGCTGTCTTTGTTTATTGCCAAGTTTATTGCGGATAAGTCCTTTAAGCTTTTCAAAGAACAGAGCCAGTCCCGTGCTGATCAGACCGCATTTGTGGACGAGATGATAGGGAATCTCTCCGTTGTTAAGGCTTTTGCTCATGAAGATGAGAACATGGAAGTGTTTGATGAGGTCAATGAGAGACTCAGGAAGACCAGTATAATGGCCACCTTTATCTCATCCCTTACCAACCCCAGCACCAGATGCGTCAACAATCTGGTATATGCAGCGGTCGCACTGTTCGGAGCTTTTGCTTGCATTGCGGGAGGCATGACTGTTGGTGGACTTACAATTTTCCTTAGCTACGCCAATCAGTACACCAAGCCCTTCAATGAGATATCCGGCGTGGTAACTGAGCTTCAGAATGCCCTGGCATGCGCTGAGAGAGTATTTGCTATTATCGAGGAGAAACCTGAGGTGTCTGATGATGCCAATGCGCCTATGAATTTCTTACCTGAGGGAGAGGTTACTTTTTCTGACGTGGCGTTCTCTTATGATAAGTCCAAAGAACTTATAGGAGATCTTGATCTTAATGTGAAAAAGGGCCAGAGAGTAGCTATTGTTGGTCCTACCGGAAGTGGTAAGACTACACTTATCAATCTTCTCATGAGATTCTATGACGTAGATAACGGCAGCATCTCTATTGACGGTCATGATATCAGAACCCTTAAGAGAAAGGATCTTCGCGACAGCTTTGGAATGGTGCTTCAGGAGACCTGGCTTAGAAGCGGGACTATCAGGGATAATATTACTCTTGGAAGAGAAGGCTTTACCGATGAGCAGATTATTGAAGCAGCCAAGGCTTCTCACGCCCACAGTTTTATAAAAAGGCTTCCGGAAGGATATGATACTGTTATCACTGAGAACGGAGGGAACCTGTCACAGGGACAGAAGCAGCTTTTGTGCATAACCAGAGTAATGCTGAATATTCCTCCTATGCTGATCCTCGATGAGGCAACTTCTTCAATTGATACCAGCACTGAGATCAGGATTCAGAAGGCCTTCAACAAGATGATGAAGGGAAGGACCAGCTTCATTGTTGCCCACAGACTTTCGACCATAAGAGAGGCCGATGTGATCCTGGTAATGAAGGACGGACATATCCTTGAGCAGGGCAACCACGAGCAGCTTCTTGAGAAAAAGGGCTTTTACTATGAGCTTTATAACAGCCAGTTCGCTTAAGATATTACGAAATCTTTTAAAAAATGTAGAAATAATGCGTTCAGATGCGTTAATATGAAATAAGACGGTTTATTAAAAAGTAGTTTACGTTTCACGAGGAAATATAATGGGATATAAAATGGATAACAACAGACCTGTACTGGTAATGGGACACAAGAATCCCGACACGGATTCCATTTGCGCCGCCATTACCTACGCCAAGCTTAAGCGTGAGATTACAGGAGGAGATTATATTGCGGCCAGAGCAGGACACCTTAACGAAGAGACTCAGTTTGTATTGTCTCATTTCGATGTACCGGTGCCGGCTTATATCAAGGACGTAAGAACTCAGGTAAGAGATATGGAGATACGTATGCTTGACGGTTCTCCTGCCAATCTGTCTCTTAAGAACGCCTGGGCCAAAATGAGAGATGCCAATGTTGTGACCTTGTGTGTTACGGAAGGAGATCATCTTTCAGGTATCGTTACAACCAACGATATAGTTGAGACCTACATGGATGTTATCGATCCGAGGATCCTGTCAGAAGCAGGAACATGCTACAGGAACATTGTTGAGACCCTTGACGGTGAGCTTATCGTGGGAGATATCGATGATGTTCTTACCAAGGGTAAGGTTGTAATTGCGGCAGCTAACCCTGATATGATGGAGAATGTTATTGAAGAAGGCGATGTTGTCATACTTGGAAACAGATATGACATGCAGCTGTGTGCTATCGAAATGAATGCCGGCTGTATCATAGTCTGCGAGGGCGCTAATGTTGCCAAGACCATTCAGATCCAGGCACAGGAGCACGGAGCCAAGATCATCAAGACTCCACATGACACCTTCATTGTAGCAAGACTCATTAACCAGAGTATGCCAATCCGGCATGTTATGAAAAAGGATAAGCTGGTGAGCTTCCATATGGATGACTTCATAGAGGATATTCAGGAAGTAATGGCATCCATGAGACACAGATACTTCCCGGTACTTGATAAGAACGATCATTACATCGGAATGATCAGCCGAAGAAACTTCCTGGGAGCCAAGAAGAAACAGCTTATTCTTGTGGATCATAACGAGAAGAACCAGGCGGTTAACGGAGCTGATTCCGCAGATATATTGGAGATCATCGATCATCACAGACTACGTACCATCGAGACCGCAGGCCCGGTTTTCTTCAGGAATCAGCCTCTGGGATCAACCTGTACCATTATTTATCTGATGTACAAGGAGTACGGCGTAGAGATTGATAAGACCACAGCAGGTCTGCTACTGGCAGCTATCCTGTCAGATACGCTGATGTTCAGATCTCCCACCTGTACCAAGATTGACAAGAAAGCGGGAGAAGAGCTTGCAGCCATAGCCGAGATAGATTTTGAAGCCTTTGCAAAAGAGATGTTCCACGCAGGTTCCAACCTTAGTGGCAAGACTGCCAAGGAAATCCTTCATCAGGACTTCAAGAAGTTTACCGTTGATGATATGACCATAGGAATCGGTCAGATCAATTCCATGAGTGCCGAGGAGCTGGTTGAGATCAAAGATAAGATAATGCCGGAGCTTTCCAAGGTAGCTTCCGATGATGGATTGGATATGCTTTTCTTCATGCTGACCAATATCATAGAGGAGTCTTCTGAAGTGGTATATGCCGGCAACAAGGCTGAGCATACACTCGGAAGTGCCTTTGGAATAACCGTAAGCGGTGGAAGTGCCAGACTTGCGGGAGTTGTATCCCGTAAGAAACAGCTCCTTCCCGCAATAGTTGAAACAATACAACAATAAAAGATGAGAGGGCAAGTGTATGGAAGAACTGCGCAGGATTCTTCTTCACGAGATTATTGGGGTATATGGGCCTAAGTACGGCCAGGGAATTGGGACGGTTATAATCCCTGCTTTTTTGGGGGATTTTAAGACTGTCTTGGAAAAAAGCAATTCCGCGGATGAAGTGTCCGAGGAATATATGACTGAGGATAAAAAGGTGCACCTTATTCTGAGCGGCAGAAGGGTTATGGGTGCCAAGGGAATGAATCTTGAGGTCACAGGCTGTAATTTCAATGACAGAGAGATTTTTTATAATAATGACCTTGAGAGGGTTCTTTTATGAATGAACAGTTTTCAAGAACGGCAATGCTCCTTGGTGAAGAGGGAATAAATAAGCTCTCGGACTCCAAGGTGCTTGTTTTTGGCGTGGGCGGAGTCGGCGGATTTGTTGTCGAAGGCCTGGCCAGAGCAGGAGTGGGACATATTGATATTGTGGACAACGATTCAGTCTGCCTCTCTAACTTAAACAGGCAGATCATTGCCCTTCACAGCACTGTAGGCATGGACAAAGCGGATGTCTGCAGAAATAGGATTAAGGATATCAATCCGGAGTGCGAAGTGAATGTTTTCAAATGCTTTTACCTTCCGGAGACTGCTGATCAATTCGATTTTGCCGCCTATGACTATGTGATAGACGCAATTGATACTGTCACTGCCAAGATTGATATCATCGTTAAATGCACTGAGGCCGGAATTCCGGTTCTTAGTTCCATGGGTACAGGCAACAAGCTTGATCCCACCCAGATAGAAGTTACGGATATCTACAAGACCGAGATGGATCCCCTTGCCAAGGTAATGCGAAGGGAACTGAAGAAAAGAGGAGTAAGAAAGCTAAAGGTTGTCTATTCCGGGGAAAAGGCTCTTAAGCCCGATTATTCCTTTGACAGTGAGAAAGAAGAAACGCTTGCAGACAATGAACAGTCAGGTTCCACAGGAAGAAAAAAGCTTCCTCCCGGAAGTGTATCCTTTGTTCCTTCAGTGGCAGGCCTGGTGATCGCATCCGAAGTTATTAAGGATATTTTGGGAATCAAAAAGTAAAAGGACGGAACAGTATTTTGGATAATAAGGATCTGACATGGAAGCTTCAGAATGCACAGCATCTTGCCCAGGATGAATGGATAGATTTCAGAGCCTGTGATTATGAGCTTCCCAATGGAGAAATCATAGGACCTGTCTACAATTTTTCCAAACACAGCTTTTCAATAATCGTGGCCAGGGATGAACAGGGAAGATTTATCTGTGTGCGCCAGTACAGGCATGGTATCGATGAGGTTACCACTGAGTTTCCTGCAGGTGCGATAGAGTATAAGGATAAGAGTGATGTTCCTTATATTACTTTTGACAACATCATTGCTACAGAAGATGATGCATTTGAAACAGCAAGAAGAGAACTCAAGGAGGAGACAGGATACGTTTCCGATAACTGGAAGCATCTGATGACAGCTCCCTCCAATGCAACCCTGTCTAACAGCAATGTCCATATTTATGCTGCCGAGACCTGCCACAAGGTCACCGGGCAGGAGCTTGATGATACAGAGTTTTTAAATGTGGAGCTTATAGACGAGGAAGAACTTGTTAAAAGGATTTATGTCGGAGACTTTAAGCAGACGATTCATATGCTGGCCTATTTTTTGTACAAGAATGCATAAATAGGGCAATTACTTCCATTTTTTACTTGAATATACAGTGGCGCTGTGATAAACTGAATAGGCTGTATGTTGATACAGCCTTTCTTAATTTCATATTCAGCCGGCATGTCGGAATGGCAGACGATGCAGACTCAAAATCTGTTGTGGGTAACCACGTGTGGGTTCAAGTCCCACTGCCGGCACTGATCATTTCAGCTAACACATCCATTTTGGATGTGTTTTTTTGTTGCACAAGACCGGCAAGCGAATGGATGCTTGCATACAAATTCATTTGCCGGTTGGATATATTTATAAAATTTTTGTAAACTAAGCCGTCAATACAAGAACGTTTAAACGATTAATCCCAGTCCCTGAGCGGGTTTGAAAACATTTATAAAAATTTGATAAACTGAAATTAAATTATCAATAAACAGAGTATTGCTGCACATTTGTTACAATATTTGGTTTATAATATAAGTATGCTTGTGCATCTGTACGCATATTGATTTTCACTACGTAAATATGTCTGCAAAGACATACTGTAACGGATTAATTTCTCACAATAATTGATTGGGGGGGACTATCTTCATGGCTAATAGTCAGCTATATCCTTTCGAGCGAAATCGTTATTATCCCGGAAAAATGTTAACAACTGCAGACTTCCAGGCAGAACAGAGCTACCACATGAATAAGCAGCGCTTTATGAGCAGCCTTATGTATGGGGCCGGTATTATCTGCGGCTGTAACGTTGTCAATCTTGATGACTTGTCTATCCTTGTGGAGAGCGGTGTCGTTATAGACGGAACCGGAAGAGAGATAATAATTGATTCTTCTTTGGTTAAGAAGCTGTCGGCTATAGAAGGATTTGAGCAGCTCCATACCGATACAGCCTGCCTTTGTGTGCGCTACAAGGAGAAGGATATTCATTCGGTATATGCGGTAAGCCATAAGGAGTCCGATCAGGAGTATGAGTACAACCGTATAAGTGAGGGCTTTGAGCTGTTCCTTGTTGATAAAGAAGATTATAACGAGGGTATAGAATTTGAAACCGAATTTCTGCAGTCGGAGACCCTGTTCAGAACTTCAAACTACGAAGGAAGTATAGTGATTCCCACAATTGCCTGCAAGGGTAAAAATGTGAGAGCACTTCTGAAGATAAAGAAGCTGTCTAATCAGGAGGTGAAAGTATCCTATAAGGGAATACTTGATATCCCTTCATTTACATCTCCTGAGGGGACTGAGCAGATAGACATCTCAGTGGACGAAGTGGATCTGGCGCAAGGAACTGTTTTCACCAAAGAATTCTGGATGACAGCCCAGAAACACACAGGAATCGAGACAAACATAATCCTGCGAAGCGGCAGTGCTTCAGCCTTTGAAAATGATAAGGCAATCAGTGTTGAGAACAGCTTCGCCATGAAGATAAGGCTTTCGGAAGAGACACCCCAGGCACTTATAGGAAGAGAACTGGGAAGACTGAGTCTTGAAATGAGACAGGCCATGACCAGAGATAATATCAAACTGGCGGAGGTTGATCTTCTTAGAACCGACAGCGCCTATGTTATAGAGGCCATAAGAGAGCCTGTTACCAATCAGTACATTGATGTTCCTGCCCAGAATGCCATCAGAAACAGGTACATGGAATTCTTTGTAAAGGATGTGGATATCGCAGAAAAGAGATCTGCAGATATCCCGGCATCATATCAGATACCTCTTGCTGCTCCTGCCGCCAGTGAACTTAAAAATGTCGCTACCGGCGTGCTGGAGATACCTCTCGGAAGAGATGCCAAGGCAGGAGATATAAGATATTCAGGCGAAATAACCCATGGACTTGGAAATGGAAATGTATTTGTTTCCATCGGTTATGAATATCTTTCTCAGGATCAGACCCTGGGAGCCAGCGCTAAGAGCACTGTATACGGAAATCCTGAACTCTTCAGCAGACAGGCGCAGCAGCTTGTTGACGCTGAGACGGCAGTCAGAGTTCTTAATGACAAGGGAAGCTTTGTTGTAGCAGCAAGACTCCTTCACGATGTGGACTTCTTGGTTCTCACCTACAGGTGGGTTGCCATCAAGTTCCCTAACGGCAAAGAGCTTGATGCTGAGGACTATTACGGAAAGACCATTACAGCCAAGACGCCTACTGTTGTAATGAGACCCAGAGAGAATTATTACTTTGGAGTACAGTTCAACAACATGGATCCCGTCAGCATTACTTATGAGCTTACAGCTCCCGGAAGCGGAGAAGTCTCCGTGGACGGTGTATATACGGCTCCTGCCAAGGAGGGTGTATATGAAATCAGAATATATTGTTCGGATATGCCCATGGTATGTACCTACGCCTATGCCATCGTTAAATCAACAGCTACAGAAGAGGATGCAGGCAGCATAGCCGAGCAGGAAAAAGAACCTATAGTTAAAATACCGGATCTCAAACTCTGATGGGGGCTTTCTGATGATTTATGAATCAGGAACAATGCGGCTTCTGCCGGTGACAACTAAAAGTGTGGGAGAAGTGAATGACTGCTATATATGCAGGGATTTATCTTCTTCCGGGGGAACACTTTATACGGTAATTGTTGTCCATCAGCACGATATCGTGCGGAAGATCTTGGAGCTGTTCAAACTCTCCTCAAGAAAGGGAGAGGGAGCTCTGATAGAAGACTTCTCAGTGGGGGACGGACATGCACTTATTTTTCCGTATCACCGGGAAAGACCGTTACTGGATTTTTATGAGGGGAAATCACTTTCTTTGGCACAGTGTGAGGAGATATGCATAAATACTATCCTCGCATGTATCACATCTGATCTCCCGTATCCAATTTTATATTTGCTTATCAAAGGCGGACAGATAAACCTGGCCGCCGACAGATCCGTTTATCTGAGTTATGAAATGGACCTGTCACTACTGGATGAGAGCATAGGCGAAAGGGACTGCACTTCGGAGTGCGCTTCCATACTTTTGACACTTCTTAGCCCCAAGGCGGGACAGAAGGCCACAAGCTACTATCTTTTGGAAAAAAAGATTGCAAATTCCAGCTATGACAGATTCACGGATTTATACAGAGATATAACCATTGCTGCAGTGACCAAAAAGAAGATCACGCCCTGGTTTTTGATAAAGCTGTGGGTAAAAAGAAATTCCGACACCATTATCGGAATACTTTTCTGGATCAGCATTATCCTGGCAATTATCGCACTCAGCATTTTCCTTTCCAGACTTTTCCTTGGAGGAAATTCCTGGATAAGACTATTGTTTAACACCTTTAAACGAATCGGAACCGAAAGTCTCCTTCAATAAAGCAGAAGGAGTTTATTGATCATTATGTTCATTGATCAAAGACGTGAAGGATTGGAAGGAATCGGATGAGACTCAGAAACAGACTGATAATAATCTTATTTATTCTAAGCATAACCGCATCCATATTCATATTTACCTCCGTTGTAGAGAACAGGAGCGTGGATATGGATTATACCATTTTTTCCGACAGCGCCTTTGTTGATGATCACATCTACTATTCTCAGAACATGATCGACCAGGGACTATTGTTTGATATGTCCCAGAAAGGGGATGTGGCGAGAATCTTTTCCTCAAGAACCGTGGGAGAGGACAGGATATCTGCCATTTCCGTAAAGGGAGAAAACATCTACCTTGTTCTTGAGAGTTATTACCAAAAGGAAAACGAGCAGGACAATACCGTTGAAACAGGTACGATCTACAGGATTGTATGTCTTGACAGAAAGTTCAGGGTACAGAGCCTCACCGACAGATTTTTGATAGCTCAGGACGAAATATTATCGGGTTTTTCTGCCGAACAGAATGGTTTGTTCGTATCAATGATAAGGGAAGATGGATCCTATGTGAGGGTATACAGCATCAATCCATCGGTCCTTAGGCCAGAGGATCAGCTGACCGGTGAGTCCATCAAGGTTGACAGTGTTCGCAGCAAAAAATGTCCCGATGAGAACTTCTATGTGCAGGCTCAGTATGAGTACGGTCAGCTCTACACAAGAACTGATAAGGACGTACCTACGGGTATCTTTGCTGTTGACTCAAATATTGAGCATGCAGTCTCCACCATGAGACTGACGATGGGGCAGCTTCTGTCTCTGTACAGGACAGCTGTTATCTGGTATATAGCACTGCTTCTTATATGGTTGGTGCTTCTGATTCTTATTATCAAGCTTCTGACCGACAGAAACAGGATTTTTTATCTGGCAGTTGTAATAGAAACCGTGCTGGCTCTTATCACCGGAATCGGAATAGTAACTGTGAACAGGCAATGGCAGGAGGCAAGGCAGGCTGAGCACTCAAGATTTGCTGTCATATCACTTATAAGTTTGTCTGATTCTGCAGGACTCAATGAAACAGCCAATTTCTTTGTTCCGAATTTCTATAACTCAGAGTTTTATAAGAACCTTAAAAAGCATATCAGCAGCTTTATAAGGACAGAGGGAAACAACGAGATTTTTTACGATGTGCTGATAACAAGACTGTCCGACAATATGGTTGTTGCCAGCGCCAGCGGAAGAAACCTTCAGACCCTGACCAGCGTATACGGAGACAACGTCATCAACCTTGATTATGCAATATACAGAGGAAGCAAATATGCTGCGGAGGATATCATCCTGGAGGGACAGAGTTACAGAGCCGTAGCCATTTCCGAAGGTGTCGGAGGCAGCAATTACGCTATGGTTGCTATCATCAATGACAGCACTCAGGATTCCAATGTATGGGTTGACAACAGAGGCGCACTTTTGCTATTTGCTCTGTTTTTTGCCCTTGGAAGCGCTCTTGTTATGTTGATCCTATTTATACAGACCAGAGATTTAAGACAGCTGGAGCAGGCTATGGCAGATACAGCTCTGGGGCGTGTGATCCATGACAGACCGCAGGTTATCAGCAGAGACCTGAAGGAGATGTGGAGCTCCATATTTGAGATAAACAAGAGGGTGGAGGAGCTTCAGTACAGTAAGCTCAGAATCCTGGAAGCTTACTACAGATTTGCACCCAAAAACATTGAAAAAACACTTTCCAAGAAGTCCATTATCGAAGTAGAGAAGGGTGAGAATATCGTCACCGACGGAACTGTAGCAATGATGGCTCTCGGTGAATATCTCAGCGAGCCGGATCCTTCCAAGCTTGACAGAGTTCTTGCTTTTATTGGCGACTACCAGAAGGAACACGACAGTATAATAATCGGCAAAACTCCCGACATGTCCCAGATGGCTCTGTTATTCCTTCAAAAAGAAAAGGGCTGCGTGAACTTCTTTGTACAGCTTCTCAATAATAACATCAGGTTCCGCGGAAACAGGGATATGGATATTTCCGTAGTTCTTTTCTATGACAATTGTAAGTTCGGAATTCTCGGAAATGAAGATGAGGCTTCAACCTATCTCTACTTTGACAATAAGCCTGTGGTATCCAAGATTTCAGGCTTTATCAAGAACAAAAAGCTGGGACTTGTAATCACAGAGGAGGTCAAGAACAGAGAGAATGTCACATCACCTCTTCGTTTCATAGGATTTATGACCGGCGGCTGGAATGGAGAAAAGGTAAGACTCTATGAGGTACTGGATGCTTATCCCGCTGCCATCAGGAAGCAGAAGATAGCGACCCTCAAGAAGTTCCAGGATGCACTTGCCCAGTATTATGAAAAGGATTTCTATCTTTCAAGAACGAGCTTTTCGGAGATCCTTAAGGAAGCACCCGACGATCTTCTTGCTAAGTGGTATGTCTTTGAAAGCGACAGATATCTAAACGAGGTTGTAAGCGGTGACGAATACATGTACCTGCATAACAACTAAAGGGAGAGTTTAAATGGGTGGCAATGAACTGTTAAACATCCTGATACAGAGTATCAAGTCCAAACTGACGGGGCTTGTTACGAAGATAAGGCTATACACCAGCTGGGCCTATGTTAAGACCAGAATCGTAATAAAGATCAGAGATTTCTTTGTAAATCTCCTGGGAATCAAGCCGAGGAACAAGGAAGACTATTTCAATGTCGGAAGATGGATGCTGTCAAAAAGGCTCATCTATGCGGCAGTTATCATGATAGGAGTCCTGAGTATCTGGTATATATCTTCGGAAACAACGCTTTTTAAGAACTTTTCACAGGATGGAATTAAGACCTACAAATACAATTCATTAAGACTGCGTACCGCCAAGGGACATGTGAAAATAACCGGTAAATCCGGATATCTGGCCTATGACGGAAATGTGGAAAACGGCTATGCCAACGGCGAGGGAGTTCTTTACAACCCGGCCGGAAATGCGGTCTATATAGGAACCTTTGAACAGAATGACTACGAGGGCTACGGAACAGAGAATTATCCCACAGGAAGCCTTCATTATATAGGCGATTTTCATGACTGCTACTACGAAGGTAAGGGCACTCTGTACAGAGAAAACGGGACCAGAGAATATTACGGAGATTTTTTCCAGGGAAAAAAGAATGGCACCGGAACCCTGTACGATGTGGGTGAAAATGAGATCTACAGCGGTAGCTTCTCGGCTGACAACATAGTTTACAGCGAGCTTCTTGGGAAAAATGCAACAGAAGTAAATGAATGCTACAAGGGCCACAGCACCCTGTATGTAGCTTCCGATGAATCGGTAGTTGTCATGGATGAGATCAATGCTCTCTACAGGGGAGTCGCAGATGAGGATGCTCTGGATGATGAGGTCAAGGTTGATTCCGTATATGTCCTTCAGAATTTTTTTAACATAGGAAACGAATCCATAGAGAGCATATCGGATCTTAAGGATGCGTTGGGAGAACCTATTTATCAGGGCAATTCCGAGGTGGTACTTCCGGAAGCTGTTGCCATCAATCTCCTTGGCAAGAAGAAAAATATTTTTCAGGGTCCCGTAAAAATGGATCTGGAGCAGACCTTTTCCGACGTGGCAGAGGTCAACAGCTTTGACAGAGATTATTCGGTTTATATCTACACCTTCCTAAGAGGCGAGATCGCATATTCTTTTGTTTGCAAAGAAAAATCAGAGTATTTTGAGTTCTACTATTTGTCCAATGCGAATGATGACGATGCTATGTAAAAAATCAAAAGTGAATATAGCAAGGGTTCTGATAGCAGCCCTGATCGCAGGATTATTATCCTTTTCGCCTGCAGTTGAGGCTAAAGCGGCCAAAAAGAAGATGACTCTTAATACTGCAAGGAAGATGGCAATTCTAAATTCAGACTCAGTGGAAAATGCGGAGATGAAGGTGGAATCCAAGCAGGCTGCCTATGAAAGTGCTGTTAAATCCCTGAAGATCAAGGAACAGAGCATGAGGCAGTTCAGATGGTCACCGCTTCTTAGCTTCCACTTTCCCGAGACACCGAATTTTGCCCAGGCTTCTGAGTTCCAATACAAGCCGGTGCAGCTGCAGTATGACATAAGAGTGGCTCAGCACAATCTTCAGGATAAAAACTTCGAGGTATCGGAAAAGGTCAACAACCTTTTTGTAGATATTGTAGCCCTTCAGGAGAACATCGCCTTCAATGAAAAAAGACTTGAAACGGCGCAGACAGGGCTTAAGAAAAATCAGGCCAAGTTAAAGCTGGGACAGGCCAACAAAAGTGATGTTGAAAAGATTGAAAAGAACATCGAATCCCTTACCAGCAAGATTTCATCCCAGAGAACAACCTTGTCCTCAAATCTTACGAAGCTTTCAAAGATGATAGGGGTAGATGTCACCACCGGTTATGATTTTGAGAAGCCCTTTGTGGATGCGGATATTGAACGAAGTCAGCTTCCCGCTATTATCAAGTACACCGAGGATAGAGATGAGGGCTACTATGAGGCCTGTATAGAAGAAGTTACTGCCAGGGCAGAGCTTAATACAAATGCCGGGCTTATGAGAAATAAATACGGCGGAGATTATTTCATGATCTCAAGCTATGTACAGACAGCACTTAATGGACAGGCAGTTAACAAAAAGGCTTTTAAAGCTTCATATAAACAGTTTTTGGTAAAGATAGACAGCTACTGGGGGGGCAAGAAAAGAATCTTTCTATTTATTAAGATTCCCAGACTCTGGTTCAAGGGAAACATGGACGGCACAAGATACATCGATGACGATCCCTATGCTCTGTACCAGAACGTCCTTGATTACAACAGTGCCTGCAATGATAAGAAAGCAGCCAAGGATGAGCTGGATCAGCTTGTTACGGATACCTATAACAACTATGTATCCGTCAAGAATGCATACAAGCAATACGTAAAGGATGTTGACAATGCCTCCAAGGACCTTAAAAAGGCTGAGTACCTGAACCGGGTGGGGCAGCTGACTTTTGAGGAATACCAGTCTCAGCTTGACAGCTACGAAGAGATGCAAAACAGCATGCTGGATGCCATGAAGCTGTATGCCACAACACTTTATTCCTTTGACAGGCTTACCTGCGGAGGGATAAGCGCCCTTATGAAGGGCACGGATGCAGACCTTCAGACTGCAGTTGTGGGCGAGAGCTATGTTGAAAAAGAAGTGTCTGAAGGCGCTTATTACACCTTAAGGCCAATTATTCAGGAACAGGAATTCGAGCTGTCCTTAAGGATTCCCGATGACTTTGAAATATCCATTACACATTATGAACTCTGGGTGGACAACATTCAGGTGGGAGGAAGAACTCCCGTTGATAAGAAACTCAGACATCTTATGATCACCGCAGACGGAGTTGATGAAGCCAAGATAAGACTTCTTGATAACGGAAAGTTTGTGGATGACTGCAAGATAGATCCTTCGGAAGAGTCAGGGCGACTTGAAATAACCAAGGGCTTTGTTGTGAAGAAGGAAGAGATTCCGGAACTCGGAACCTTTACCGTGGATGCCAATGAAACTACCGGCATCGTTGAACTTAAATTTGAGATGAAAAACGAGAAAATCAGGAAGTTTAAGGTACTTACGCAGGACGGCAAGCCCCTTGGCGGTGATGTACAGATAGACATCGACAAGCCACTTAAGTACATTTCGGTTCTAACACAGTCCTTGTCGGAGCTCAAAGTTGAGTTCTACGGAGAAGATGGCAATCTCATTGTCAGAGGAAGACTTGACGATGCCAATGGAATTGTCAGAAGAGAGGAATAAGTAAAGCATGAAATTTGGCAGAATGCTAAAAAAGTTAATAGCCATTTTACTGACAGCTGTTTTAGTGGGCTCCATGATCGTGGCACTCTTCGGACAGAGGGTTACTTCACTTGCAATTTTTGACCAATCCACTGCAGTTACTTATCAGACCTATAGCTCCGGGAACACTATTGAAAACTCTGTGCTGTTTATCGGAACCTACATTATTCATAAGGACGCGCTCAATGATCAGCTCTATGAGAAGGCCCAGAAGTCTGCGTCGGAGTCCAGCCAGAATGAGATTTATTACAAATCCGAGCTATCTGACGGACAGTGGTTTGACATAGGTGATATCGAGAATGGTGTAAGGGGAATTTCAAACCAGGGACGGCCGGTTAACATAGAGACCATCAATCCTCTGTATGTAACTTACTACGTGGGATCTGACGGAATCATGAAGGATGCCAAATCCCGAACAGCTATCAATCCCTTTGATATACCCGACCCTTATGATCTGTCCAAGCTGGCAGAGCTTGAACCTATCTGGACTCAGTATACCTATTCCGAATCCAAGCAGAATATATCCCAGGCAGACTTTTTGAAAAACAGAAATTCCAAGGAAACAGGGAATCTCAGAAGTGACGTGTATTATTATCAGCTTCTTAGTACCTTCTTTACCTTGAATTTACGGGATGCTGCCACTGACAAGTGCGATCAGCAGCTCGCCAAGCTTAATGACAGCTATATAGCAATGAAGGCTGCGGGAAATGATGATGAGGCAGCAATCATATATGAACTTATGGAGAAGGTTGATGCCACAAGACGTGCCATTGTATTCGAGAGGCTGTCTGAGATAGACGATAACCTTCTGGCAACACTGTATACCTTATCGACAGGCAGTTACTACACTCCATACGGAAGCTTCAAGAATTCCTATAGTGAGCCAAATAGAAGTTCCCAGCCTTCATACGTTGTCAAGCTGGAGGATT
Source organism: Butyrivibrio sp. DSM 10294 (assembly GCF_028539135.1). Taxonomy (NCBI): domain Bacteria; kingdom Bacillati; phylum Bacillota; class Clostridia; order Lachnospirales; family Lachnospiraceae; genus Butyrivibrio; species Butyrivibrio sp. DSM 10294. The sequence goes on from NZ_JANSWL010000077.1 coordinate 379,982, forward strand.
CCTTAAGGCAGGATCTGTCTACTTTTAATATAAGTGACTTCCAGAGTTCATGGTTTGCAAGGCTTGGTATACCCGGAATTTCACCGGGCTGGTGGACAGTTCTTCAGGAGGATGAGAAGGAAAGAGCCAAGAGGCGAGAAAAGAGTGACGATGAAAATGAGGAGTCTGAGTTTCCCTTTGCCGTGGATTCAAATCTGGTGGATGCCATAGGGACAGCAATCAGCAACTGCTCAGACAGTTACACCGCCAATAAGGGCAAAGCACTGGTTGATTCCGATGATGTCATTAATCACGTTATCTATGATTACAGCAATCAGGTAATCGAACAGACCAGTGGTGCTACCATTGGAGGCCCCATCACTCTTTTAAAGAATGCCAGAAGCATAAGAGACAATATTGTCGATGATAAGGATGGCGAGCTTTCACTGCTGAAAAATACACTGATAGGTCTGGCTTCTACAAGATATCAGACCAATTCCTCAGCGGGAGTTAATTCCGAGTATGCTTCGCTTATGTCGGAAGGAGCCAAGAAAAGCTCCCTTGACGATCAGAAGGCAGCACTTGAGAGCGACAGATCCATGCTTCAATATCTTATAGATGCCCTCAAGCAAAGGGAAACGGCCCCCAATGCTCTGAGCTTTATAAATGAGAGAATTACCTGGACGGAAGGCATTGTAGGCGGAATAAGAAAGGATGATTTCAGCCCCTATGCCCATTCCTCCGTGGAGGCACATATTGCCTGGCTCAAGGAGGAGGCTGCGAATGTTAAGTCCTCCGACGAAAGCCTTAAATCCGATGTGGACAAGCTTAAGGACAAGAAAGAGGAGCTGATAGAAAAACGAGACAGCGCCCTTGATAAGAACGATCTGGCCGGCGCCAAGGCATTAGATGCCAAGATAGCAGCTGTAGACAAGGATATTCAGGATCAGGGCGGAGACCTGGGAACTTTGGCAGATAATCTGCTGGATAAAGCAATGGATATGCTTGCTGACAATGCAGATGCCGATCTTACGGGAGTTGCGGAGTCTCTGGCAGGAATCGGAGCTGTGGACCAGCTGGAGGCTTTGGCCAGCAAGGCGGCTGCCAGCGGTGCTTCGAAGGACAGTTTAAACAGTATAACCGGCGCGCTTAACGAAGCCAAGGAAGAAGCCGGAATAACCGGTGGAAGCGGATCAGGAAAGGGAAGCAGAGCCGGAGCAGGAAGTGGAACCGGAGATGATACCGGAACAGGAACCGGAGATGATACCGGAACAGGAACGGGAGATGGTACCGGAACAGGAACCGGAGCAGGAGCGGGTGCAGGAGCAGGAACCGGAGCCGGTGCAGGAGCAGGAACAGGCACAGGAGCAGGCATGGGAACCGGAGCCGGTACAGGAGCCGGAACAGGCGCAGGCACGGGAGCCGGAGCAGGAACCGGAGCAGGTACAGGAGCCGGAACCGGAGCAGGTACAGGAGCAGGAACAGGCACAGGAGCAGGCACGGGAACCGGAGCAGGAGCAGGTACAGGAGCCGGAACAGGCGCGGGCACGGGAACCGGAGCAGGTACAGGAGCAGGAGCAGGAGCCGGAACCGGAGCAGGAACCGGAGCAGGTACAGGAACAGGAGCAGGCACAGGCACAGGAGCAGGAGCAGGTACAGGAGCAGGTACAGGAGCAGGAACAGGCACAGGAGCAGGCACGGGAACCGGAGCAGGCACAGGAACAGGAGCAGGCACAGGCACAGGAACAGGAGTAGGCACAGGAACCGGAGCCGGCACAGGTACGGGAGCCGGAGCAGGCACAGGAGCAGGCACAGGAACAGGAGCAGGCACAGGCACAGGAGCAGGAGCAGGCACAGGAGCCGGAACCGGAGCAGGTACGGGAGCCGGAGCAGGCACAGGAGCCGGAGCAGGCACAGGAGCAGGAGCAGGCACAGGAACAGGAGCAGGCACAGGTACGGGAGCCGGAGCAGGCACAGGAGCCGGAGCAGGCACAGGAGCCGGAGCAGGTACAGGAGCCGGAACCGGAGCAGGCACAGGAGCCGGAGCAGGAGCAGGTACGGGAGCCGGAGCAGGCACAGGAGCCGGAGCAGGCACAGGAGCAGGAGCAGGAGCAGGAACTGGAGCAGGTAGTGGTGACGCAGATGGAGCCGGTGATTTATCGGATCTTGTGACGGATGCAGACATACCTGAATTATCCGAGGAAGCTCTTTCCATAAGTGCTGATGACCTGGAGAGTGAACTTGAAGAGGCTCTGGGTGAAGACCTGGAAGAAATGAATGACAAAGAACTGGCCTCAGCTGCAGCAGTTGCTGCAAAGCTTGGCAAGAGCGGAATAAATGCAGGAAATGATCTGTCCAAACAGTTGGCAGCGGGAATGTACAAAAAAGGCAACAAGTATATGTACAGGAAATATTCCTCCGGAGGTGCTTCGGAATATGTTTCATTAAAGACTATAGCCTATTGTACAACCTTCAGATATTTCTATGACGATGCCAGGACATCAGCAACCATGACTTCCAATTCTCTGATCTACATATTCAAGAGAGGAAGTGCACTGATGTACAAACAGACCACGGATTCAGCCCCGGAGAGCCTTGCCGCCAAACCGGTGGTTCAGGGAGATATGTATCTGTCGGAAGAGGATGCGATGACGTATTTTGGATGCTCGGCAGAGTACCTGAAGGGAACCAATTATGCACTGTGCATCACTCCCAAAATGCAGGCTGATATAGAACAAGCAGTGGATGCGGTGATAGACAGTATTAACTGAGAACCATTTTAACGAAAGGCAGTATAGATGGCTGATTATCCGATAATTTCAGATGTTAGTGCATATATTATCAAGACCTTGAGAGAAAAGATGTGCCCCGAGCCCATCCCATCTCCCAATAATATCGAGATCTCATCGCCCCTTTCTCAGGATGTTGACTATATTGTGGGGCTGTATCTCTACGACATAAGAGAGGACGTTGAGGTCACAGGGCCCAGATTCATAGAAAGAGGACGGGCACAGATCATGAAACCGCCAAGACCATACTCACTATACTATATGGTCTTTATAAACGGATCCGGCCAGATGGGCTTAAAGGATCCGGATATACAAAAAATCATTGGAAAAATAGCGCAAATTGTTAATGACAACAATTCAGTATTTCCCAATGAGCTGCAATCCTGGCTTGATACGCAGGAACCTCCGATAGTACTGTCTCAGGCGAAGATAAGTCTGGAGGAAAAGGTGCGGGTTTGGCAGGCTATCAACAAACCATATCAGATAAGCCTGTTCTACAGGGCGGCCCCCGTATACTTATCCAGCGGCGAGTACATTGATACTCCTAGGGTAACCGATGCAAGCTTTGGATTGTCTATAACTGGCGAAGAAAGGGGGTAAAAGAAGAGATTGACAACAGTGATCAGAGCGACTCTTTCGGTGGTGCTTCACCTTGTGGACACTACGACCGGGAGAGACGTGGATGATACGAACGTCAGGTTTACCGGTGGTGAAACGACCTTTAAACCAATGTTTAAAGGAGACGGCAACTGGGTATTCATAGGTCTTGGCAAGGAAGACTTTCTTATGCACATTAAGGCTGAAGGATACGATGAAACGGACGTGAGTATCAACTATGGGACTCTGGATCCGAGACTGCCTGTAATTGATGTTTTCCTGATGCCGTCAGAGAAAAATCGATCAGGCGGAAGTGTACTTGAAATTTACGGAACCCTTCCGAAACTGGAACATATCGAGGCCATAAATCTTATGCGTCCGATATGTGGCTTCAGCGCTTTTACTGAAAAGAGAGGAAAGTATATCCTTTCCTTCCTTCCGAGAAACGCAGGAGGCCGGATCAATCTTGAGTGCATGAAATATGCACTGCTTTCAGAAACCAAAGAGCGCTACGAGGTTTTTGAAGTTCTAAGTACTGAAACTCAGACAAGCGTTGCTATAAGGGCTCCCGTCGATGCGGGGCACAAGGTGAACGAGATGATCTACCGTATTGTTTACGGAAGGGCAGGGCCAATGGGAGAATTTTCGCTCAAGGTCAGAAATGATTCTGACAATCTGCCTTATCTGATTCGTTTCAGGGCAGGGGACAGCGAATATTTCAGGCCCCTGGATTTTCACCTTGAACGCGGAGAAACGGACCTGATGAAGGGCGCTTTTAAATTAGATCCTTTAGGTGGAAAGGAAGAGGAAGAAGGAAAGAATGAGTGAGCTTGTTACAGTAGGCGGAACAGCCATGTGCACTATGGGAACCGGTCCCGCACCAATAAGAGTTACATCTCAGGTTAAGGTAATGGTAAGTGGTAAGCCCACGGCCACAATTCAGGATTGTCAGCCCGGGGCTAATATAGGACCCTTCGGATTGTGCACGTCCCTTGCAAATCCCCAGGTAGCCGCAGCTACAGCAGCTGCGCTAGGCGTCCTTACCCCCCAGCCATGTATGCCCGTCCCGGCAGGCTGCTGGATACCAACCAAACCAAAGGTGCTTGTGAGCGGCAAACCATGTCTGACTAATGACTGCAAGCTTATGTGTGCATATGCCGGTCAGATTTCCATCACGAATCCTGCACAGCTAAAGGCCACGGCAAAATGAAAATCTAAAAAGAGAGGTAAAGTATATGGCAGAGTATTTATCACCAGGCGTATACGTTGAAGAATATGATAATTCTCCCAGGGGTATCGAAGGCGTAGGAACAAGTACAGCAGGCTTTATCGGATTGGCTGAGAAAGGTCCCATCGAAGGAGCACCGCTTCTTGTTACCAGCATGAAGAGCTTCCAGCAGCAGTTTGGCGGATTTCTTTCAGAGTTTGGCTATGGAGAATACCGTTTTCTTGCTAACAGCGTAGAGCAGTTCTTCGACAACGGCGGAACAAGATGCTATGTAATGCGTGTAGCTCCGAGAGATGCAAAATATGCATCCGCCAAGAAGGGAATCCTTGACATCAAGGCTTCCAGTCCCGGAACATGGGGCAACAAGATTCAGATTATGCTTGCAACCAATACCAAGCGTAAACTGCAGCTCATCGAAAAGACCGAGACAGGCTTTATCGCAAAGAGTGTTGAGGGTTTCAGAGAAGGCGATCTTGTTGTATTTGAGGATACCTATACAAGAATCAAAACGATTTTCGATAATGAAGTAACCTTCGAGGATGATATTCCCGAGTCAGCCGTTGATACGGATATCATTCCCAAGTCACTTCTTTATCTTGTAAACATCGACATGACAGTTCGCTACGGCGACGACGTTGAGAATTATCCCGAGCTCTCAGTGAATATGCAGTCTCCGAGATACATCGGATCAAGACTGGCTGGCAGCGACATTGTAAAGGTTGAAGTTGCTCCTCTTAAGGAAGCCGGCAACCCTGTAGCTGCAATCCTCGGAGAGGATGTTCAGGATGGAGTATTCCTTCTCGACGGTGGTACAGACGGCTCTGTATCCAAGGTTGATGCAGGCACATTCATAGGTGAGGATTTAGGCCCCGGAAAGAGAACCGGACTTGCAGCCTTTGTTGAGAACAATGTTGTCAGCATGATGGCTATCCCCGGCGTAACAATTCCAGAGGTTGAGGTGGCACTTGTTGGTCACTGTTCTAATCTTCACAGCCGCTTTGCAGTACTTGATATGCCAAGAGACATGACTAAGACTGCAGACCTTATCGGCTTCAGACAGATTGTGGATTCAACCTACTGTGCTATGTACCATCCATGGATCAAGGTATTTGACAGATCGTCAAATAAGCCTGATTTCGTTCCTCCGTCAGGAGCTGTAATGGGTGTTTACTCAAGAACAGATATCGACAGAGGTGTTCACAAAGCACCTGCTAACGAAGTAGTATTCTGTTCCGGTCTTTCAGTTAACTATACCAAGGATGAACAGGACATCCTGAATCCTGAGGGAATCAACCTTATCAGGCAGCTTCCCGGCCAGGGTATCCGTATTTGGGGCGCAAGAACAGCTTCGTCCAACAGCGCCTTCAAGTATGTCAATGTCCGCAGACTGTTCATCTTCGTTGAAGAGAGTATCAAGGCCAACACCAACTGGGTTGTATTTGAGCCTAACGATCCTACTCTTTGGCAGAGAGTCAATCTCACTATCTCCGGATTCCTTGATACACTCTGGAGAAACGGAATGCTGGTTGGAGGATCTTCCTCAGAGGCATTCTTCGTTGAGATCGGACCGTCCACCATGTCCCGTGATGACATTATGAACGGAAGACTTATCTGTAACATTGGTATAGCACCTTCACGTCCCGCAGAGTTCGTAATCTTCAGAGTGACACAGCACACATCTGAAGCAGGCGGTGGTGAATAATAAAAAATGAAAGAAAGGAGTCATGATTTATGGCTACTGGAGCATATGAAAACGATAGAAAGAGCTCATACCCATTAACTAAGATGAATTTCCTTGTGACCGTTGATACCATTGCAGGCTCAGCTGCATTTTCAGAGATCACAGGAGTAGAGGCTACGGTTGATGTGATTGAGTTCCGCCAGGGTAATTCAGGTTCACTGGCACCTGTTAAGATTCCCGGACTAGTTAAGCACGGAAATGTAACACTTAAGATGGGATATATTATCTCAAGCGCGTTCAAGACATGGATCATGGAGTGTGTCAGCGAGACACGTGGTCAGATTCCTCGTCAGGACGTAACCATCGAGCTGATCGATATCAATTCCGGCGCACCCAACAGCCTTGTTACAACTTCACAGGGCGCAAGACAATGGTCACTTAAGAATGCCTGGGTAACCAAGTATACAGCACCTGATCTTGACGCCAAGAACAGTGATGTTGCCATTGAGACTGTTGAGATCTGCTACGAGGAACTTATTATTCCTAACTAAAATTACGTTGCTTTTTTTCAGGGCACAGGGGAGTTTTCCCCTGTGTCATACAAAGGAAACAACACAAACATCATTGTTACTACACATAAAAGGAGGATGCTATGGAAACTACGTACGAATTTACACTTCCCAAGGGGTATATGGATGCAGCGGGGGAACTACACAGAAAGGGGAGAATGAGACTTGCGACAGCGGGGGATGAGATTTCCGCCACAAGAGACCCGAGAGTCCTTGCCAATCCTTCATATCTTACAATTGTTATCCTTAGCAAGGTTATCACAGGAATCGACGGCCTGGACAGCATAACGGCCACCACTATAGAGAAACTTTTCACCGCAGATCTCGCATATCTTCAGGACATGTATCAGAGGATAAATGATGTGGAACCGCCTGTGATGAGATGTGTATGTCCCGACTGCGGCAAGACCTTTGAGGTGCCTCTAAATTTTACTCAGGAGGGTTAAAGCTCTATCCAAAGGATGAACTGTACAAGGAAATGTCTTTTATCTCCTATTATTTCCACTGGGGAAAAGATGAGGTTATGAACCTTGAGCACGCCGAAAGGCGACGCTGGTGCAGCGAGATATCCGGAATAAACAAGAGCCTTTCACCCTCCAAGAAAAAGGAAAAGAGTCTTTTGGATATGAAACCAAGCAGATAAAGAGGATGATCAATGAGCGTTGAGTCATTTTTGTTAGGAAATACAGATGAAGGAGTAAGAAATCCCATAACAGCTTTTAACTTCGTATTGGAGGTTGAAGGCATATATTTCCTGCCCTTAAAAAGTGTTCGCGCTTTTACGAAAGAAAACGAATACGAGTATATCAAGGAAGGCGGCGTCAATGACTATATTCATCTAAAGCGCAAGCCTATCTCCAAACCCTTTACTTTCCAAATAGAACGATACGTAGGAACAGAAAGAGCGTTAGACCCTCTTGCCAACGGCACGGAGCTGGTACTACCGCTTATTCTGCATGTATACAGACATAAGGCAATGGAAGGTTTCACATCTCTTCCGGATGCTTTACCTGCAAGACTTTATACCTTTACGGGATGTACCGTTATCAGCAAGGAATACGGTGAACTCAATGCCGAAAGAAGCAGCATTCTGACTGAGGTTACAACTATAGCATATAGAGAGCTTATGGTAGTGACCAATCCTTTCAAATCTTCATCCGAGAAGGAGGCCTATAGTTACAAGAAGGATGCTCTCAAAAATAAGTATGCCGAAAGATCCAATATTGACAAGGAAAACAAAACTTATACCAAGAACGATAAAAAGGAAATTGCAAGAAAGGATAAAGGTGTCTTTAACAGACCTCAGTATCAGATGAAGGTCGATAAAGAAAAAGCTAAAAATATCGATACAAAGGATCAGGACGCTGCAAATAAGATTTATCAAAGAACAGGTCCCAATGGTTCCTTTGCCAGAAATGATAAAAGTGATTTTAACAGACCTCAGTATCAGATGAAGGTCGATAAAGAAAAAGCTAAAAATGTCGATACTACGGATCAGGACCTTGCCAATAGCATATATGGTAAAACCGGCCCTGACTCTGCCATGGCCAGATCTGATAAAAGTGATTTTAACAGATCTCAGTATGAGATGCATATTAATAAGGACAATGCCAAGTATGCTCCTCAGAGCCCCATTGATAAGGCTAAGGGCATCTATGAAAGGGATGGCAACACTCAGCAATGGAAGCGTATAGATAATAACGAGGTCAACAAACCGGCCTACAGTATTAAAGACAACCAGGAAACGCCCAGGCATGCAACTGTAAGTCCTATAGATGCTGCGGGAAATGTCTATATAAAGGGGCCTAACGGATCCTTGATAAGAAACGATAGCGGAGATCTCAACAGATCTCAGTACAATATGAGGGATAACGGCGCAGATGTTAAATATGCTGAGCAGAGTCCTATCGATGAGATCGGTGATATATACCAGGAAGGCGATGGCGGTGAGCTTATCCGTGTTGATGAAAGCGAAGTCAACAAGGAAATGTACAGCATGCAGGTACATATGGAGGACACCGTCAATGCACAGATGAGTCCTATTGACAGAGACGGTCAGACCTACACCAAGGGTGATAACGGCACAATTATAAGATCCGATTCAGGTGATCTTAACAGACCTCAGTATGAGATGAAGGCCAACATGGCCAAAGTGAAAAATGCCACCACCAACGGTCGAGACTCAGAGAAGCCTAAAGAAAAGCCTCAATATGAAATGAAGAAAGATCAGGCGAAGACCAAGTATGCCCAGACCACCGGAAGAGATTCAGAAAAGCCTGAAGAAAAGCCTCAGTATGAGATGAAGAATGACGGCTCAGATCTAAGGTATGCCGAGCCGAGCCCTATCGACGAGATGGGCGGTATCTATTCAGAAGGCGATGGCGGTGAGCTTATCCGAGTTGACGGAAGCGAAGTCAACAAAGAAATGTACAGCATGCAGGTACATATGGAGGATACCGTCAATGCACAGATGAGCCCTATAGACAGGGACGGCCAGACCTACAGCAAGGGCGATAACGGCAAGATAGTCAGATCCGACAATGGTGATCTTAACAGACCACAGTATGAGATGAAGGCCAACATGGCCAACGCGAAGAATGCTACCACCAGTGGCAGAGACTCAGAGAAGCCTGAAGAAAAGCCTCAGTATGAGATGAAGAAGGATCAGGCCAAAACCAAGTATGCCCAGACCACCGGAAGAGATTCGGAAAAGCCTGAAGAAAAGCCTCAGTATGAGATGAAGAACGACGGCTCAGATTTACGATATGCCGAGCCGAGCCCCATCGATGAGATGGGAGGTACCTATTCGGAAGGCGATGGCGGTGAGCTTATCCGAGTTGACGCAAGTGAAGTCAACAAGGAAATGTACAGCATGCAGGTACATATGGAGGACAACGTCAACGCTGCGATGAGCCCTATAGATAAGAGTGGCCAGATATATAGCAAGGGGCAAAACGGAAGTATTTCAAGAAGCGATTCAGGTGCGCTTAACAGGCCTCAGTATGAGATGGCAAGTGACATGGCCAATGTAAAAAATGCAACTGCCAGCGGACGTGATTCGGAGAAGCCTGTAGAGAAACCTCAGTACGAGATGAGGAAGGATCAGGCTAAGACTAAGCACGCTGAGAAGTCCATAAAGGATTCGGAGAAGCCTGATGCAAAGCCTCAGTATGAGATGAGTAAGGACGACACCTACAACAAGTACGCAGAGATGTCCCGAAAGGATCCGGAGAAGCCTGATGAGAAGCCTCAGTACGAGATGAGTAAGGATGACACCTACAACAAGTACGCAGAGATGTCCCGAAAGGATCCGGAGAAACCTGAAGAAAAGCCTCAGTATGAAATGAAGAAGGATCAGGCCTCAAATAAGTATGCTGAGAAGTCCATAAAGGATTCGGAGAAGCCTGAAGAAAAACCTCAGTATGAGATGAGCAAGGACGATACGTATAACAAATATGCGGAAATGTCCAAGAAGGATCCGGAGAAGCCTGA